>JBDTVQ010000055.1:0-23947 GCA_040007195.1 Acidobacteriota bacterium
GGTGTAGGCGGCGTTTTCCGGAATCGCCCCGCCAGAGGTGATGGCGGCGAGTCGCGCGCCGCGACGACCGCGGACACGACCGTTGACCTGATCGTGATGGACGTGGGCGCCGCTACGTCCTCGTGAGGTTGCAGTTCCTTCGGACAGCATCGTGACGATGGAGTCAAAGGTGGCGCGCTCCAGATGACGATAGGGATAGGCGGATTGCGCAAGGGCGAACAAGTCGTCTTCGCGCCAGTCGGCGGCAGCGGTTTCGGCGACGATTTGTTGCGCAAGGATATCGGCGGCGTTCTCCGGGATGGCGATTTCTTCGAGCTCACCGGAACGAATCGCATGAATGAGCGCGGCGCATTCGATGAGCTCGTCGCGCGTAGTGGGCATAAGAATGCCCTTGGGTTTCGCGCCAACCCAGTGGCCGGAGCGGCCGATGCGCTGCAGGGCGACGGCGATGGAGCGCGTGGAGCCAACCTGAATGGCGAGATCGACGGTGCCGATGTCGATGCCGAGTTCGAGCGAAGCCGTGGCAGCCACAGCGCGGAGTTCGCCGGCTTTGAGGCGGGCTTCGGCGTCGACGCGGAGCGTGCGGGAGAGGCTGCCGTGGTGAGGGAGGACGACATTGTCGCCAAGGCGGCCGGCGAGGGCGTGGGCTATGCGCTCGGACATGCGGCGCGTGTTCACGAACACCAGAGTGGTGCGGTGTTCGGCGATGTGGCGCGCGATGCGGTCGTAAATCTCGGCCCACATTTCGCTGGTGGCGACGGCGCCGAGCTCGTCGTTGGGGACCTCGATGGAGAGATCCATTGCACGACGGTGGCCGACGTTGACCACGGATGCGCCGGGGGCCAGGAAATCAGCGACGGTTTCGATGGGGCGGACGGTGGCGGAGAGTCCGATGCGCTGGGGCTTCGGAGCACCGGTGGATTCGACGAGGGCGTCGAGGCGGGCGAGCGTGAGGGCCAGGTGCGAACCGCGTTTGTCGCCGGCCATGGCGTGGATTTCGTCGACGATGATGGTGCGGGCGCTGCTCAAGATGGCGCGGGATTTCGCGGCCGTCATAAGGATGTAGAGCGACTCGGGTGTGGTGACGAGAATGTGCGGTGCCTGTTTGAGCATTTGCTGGCGCTGGGCGGTGGGGGTGTCGCCGGTGCGGACGGCGGTGCGGATGGGCGCGAGCGGAATGCCTTTCTCGCGGGCGAGCGCGGCGATTTCGGCAAGGGGAACTTCGAGGTTGCGGTGGACGTCGTTCGAGAGCGCTTTGAGCGGCGAGACGTAGACGACCGAGGTTTGGCCGGCGAGCGTACCGGTGCGGGCGGCGCGGATGATCTGGTCGATGCAGATGAGGAAGGCGGCGAGGGTTTTGCCGGATCCGGTAGGCGCGGAGATGAGGACGTCGCGGCCCGCGGCGATGAGGGGCCAGCCCTCGAGCTGCGGTTCAGTGGGCTCGCCAAAGCGTGCAGCGAACCATTCGGCGACGAGCGGATCGAAGTGGCTAAGAGGCATGGTGGTGCACCCGGGCGCGGCCACTTCCATTATCCGCTAGGCTGGATCGATTCGAACGATTTCACAGATCGGCTGGCTCCGGCTGCCGGGCATCATCGCGGTGGGCTTGATGTCTCGCTTGATGCCCTTGGGGTTCAGGCTGTGGGACAAGTACCTGGGGGATGTGTTGTATGCAGCGATGGTTTATGAAATTTTGCGACTGTCGTGGCGTCCGCGGGCATTGGGTGCTTGGGCGATGGCGGTGATGACTGGCATTGAGGTGTTTCAACTAACCGGTGTTCCGGCGTGGTTAGTGGGAAGCGAACACCTGGCGGCACGGATTTGTGGGCGGCTGATGGGAACTGAATTTAGTTTTGCGGACCTGCTGGCCTATGCGGTGGGAATTGGCTGCATGGTGTGGGTCGATTCGAGGGGGACCAAGCGGGACCTGACGAACCCTCGCAGCGAGCACGCGAGCAACGATGATTGAGATCGGCGGCAGCGCCCTCAGGGCTGAACCTGTTTTACCAAGGGGCTGGACGCCAGGAGGTTGCGACGCTCAACTTCCATCTGCTCAGAGCCGGAGAACTCGAGTCCGATTTCGTAACCGATGGCTACATGGTTGACGTGGCGGACGCTGGCCGAGCCGCGGAAGTTGACCGGCGCGAACCGAAACTGGACGTAAGCTCCTGCGGGTATGGGGTCACGGGAAAAAATTCGGAAGCCGCCCGCACCGACGTTTTTGCACTCACAGAGGGCCGATTTCGGGTTGCCGTTGCCTTCAATCCAACCCATTTCGACCTTGATGCCACTCGCTTTGCGCTCGTGTTTTCGTAAATTCGGTCGGTTGCCCATGGATTACCTGCCTAGATGAAGCTTATCGGCACGACTGTGAACAATCTACCGCCTGAAGGGTCTAGAACCGGCAATTTTTGGCTAGTACTTTGGATGTAAGCCGTTTAGACGGGGGCGTAGGGACGCTTGAATCTGCAGGAAAACATCATCGGGGGAGAGGTTCCCATCGATTTTGTGGTAGTGCTCTCCGGTATAGAGGGCGAGGATAGGGCCCGTGACGTCGTAGTAAGTTCGGAGACGCTGGAGAATGACGTCTTCACGGTCGTCAGACCGGCGCTCGAGAAGTGCCCCGCATTCACCGCATTCCGTGGTCCAACGAAGGTCGGCGGCACTGACATTGTAGGTTCGTTTGCAGTTGGGACAGTGGATGCGGCTAGTGAGTCGGCCGAGAATGACTTCGCTTGGTACGTCTAGGTGGACGACGTGAGCGCGCGGTTTTCCGATGCCGTGGAGGAAGTCTTCGAGATATTCCGCTTGCTGGACGGTACGCGGGTAGCCGTCAAGGAGGCAGCCGCGTGCGTAGTCCGGCTGTTGGAGTTTGCGGGACACAATCTGGTTCACCAGGCCGTCGCTTACAAACTGGCCACTTGCGAGCAGTTCTGAGACGGCACGGCCCAGCTCAGAGGCCTCTGCGACTTCCGAGCGGAGCATTTCGCCGGTTGAAAGCGCAGGGACGCCGAGCCACGTACTGAGCAGCCGTGACTGGGTTCCTTTGCCGCTACCGGGCGGTCCGAAAAGCAAAATTACCAATGAAAAGATCCCCGTGTCGTTAGGCCAGCCGGCCTGCCGTTTGGATATTTTGATTTTCGCACAGGCGGCGGAAATTCCCCAACCATTCAAGGAAGCGGGAGGCATAGTGGTCGAGCGTGGCTTCGGCGCCGCCGTCGCGGAGCGGGGAGCACATTTCGTAGGCGATGCTGCCGGTGAAGCCGGAGGCGGTGAGCCCGGAGCAAAAGCCCTGATAGTCAATGAAGCCTTCGCCCATGGGGACGGCCAAGGTGTAGGGCGTTTGGGCGGTGTAGTTGACCAGCACGGGCTCATATTTGTAGCGCGGGCGGATCTGGTAATCGGCGACGGTGGTGTGGGGGGAGAGTGAACCCATAGCTTGGGCTGCTTCGGCGAGATTGTCCCCATGCAGGGCTGGGGCCCAGGCATCGAAGAGGGGTTTCAGGTTGGGTTCGTTTACGGCGTGGATGAGGTCGCGGAGGGACTGCCAACCGGCGGCAAGGTCGTGATGATTTTGGAGGCCGAGAGTGACATCGGGAAATTGGGCGCAGCGGTGGGCACACTCCTTGAGGGCGGCGACGAGGAGGTTCCACTGTGCGCCAAAGGTGGAGGCCGGGTTGTCATAGCCGGTGAAGATGCGGACGATTCCGCCGCCGAGATCGTGTGCGATGTGGGCGAGCTCGGTGACGTGCTGGATTTGAATCTCGCGATGGGGGACTTCGGCGTGTTCGAGATCCGCGGTGAAGTTCGTGTAACCGGCAAGGACGAGGCCATGGAGGTTGTGCGATTCCAGGCGGGCGCGGAGCTTGCGGCGGGCGGAGGCGTCGTAATCGAGGACGCTCAGGTGGGGACGCTTGGCCATGAGCATGACGCCGTCGAAATCGAGTGCGGCTGCCTTGTCGATGAACGCTTCGAGGGAAAGTGCGGCCTGGCCCCAGGAGCCGGAGTAGGAGACGGAGTGGAGAAGTGTGTGTCCGATCATCTCGGAGGAACGGTAACACAGAGGGGGTGGTGGAGGGAAGCGGAGGTGGCGCTATCGGGGCAGGTCAGCGCACCACTGGTATCAGCGCCATGGCGGCCCAGTTGGTAGCCGCGGCGGAGATGAACTGGTCGTGACCGTGCGGGAAGCCGCTGTCGAAGTATGGCTGGAAGGATGGCGAGCGCGTGCGGATGAACCAGGAACCGTCGGCAAGTTGCGTCTTCAAAAGATACTGTATGCCGCGTTGGTAGGCGGGCGACTTTGCGGAGAGCACGGCTGATTTGTGGAGCGCGGTGAGCGCCTGGCCGGTAGCGTAGGCGTCTGGGGCGAGCAGGGGCGTTTGTCCCCATGCGCCATCGGGACGCTGCAGGGCGAGCAGGTCCTGCGCGGTCTTGCGGACCGCTGCCGGGTTGCCGCCGCCCCAGATTTGGCCAAGGATCTTGAATGTGTAGTCTTCAGTGGCGCTGGGCTGCGCGGATTCCAGCCAGCGTACGGCACGGGCGGCAGCGGCTTCGTATTCGGCATGCTGGCTCTTCGGCGCATACGTGCGAATGGCGCGGATGGCGGCGGCGGTAATGGCGAAGTCACTTGATTCGAGAGGCGGGCGGAACGACTGGCAGCGCCAGCGGCCATCGGGCGATTGAAGGTTCTTGATGTAACGGGCCCAGACATCGGTTAGAGAATCGGGCGTGTACTGGTCGGCGGCGAGGCCGAGCAAAATATAGCTGAGCGTATCGACGCCGCCGGGAATGCCGATATTCTCTAGCGCGCTCTCGCGGTTCTCCTCGAGGAATGCGGTGATCAGACGGACCTGTTCCCTGGCCTGAGCTGCGTCGATGGGGAGGCGCCGGGCGCGCGCGGCTTCGACGGTCATGGACGTCAATGAGTTGTTGTGGCAGGAGACGCAACCGGCGCGTTCGATGAACAGGACCGCTGAGCGTTGGAGCGGGGGCATAGAGCGTTCCACCGCGGCGCGGGGTGAAGCGGCGGGCGTGGGGCTCAGAGACGTGGGCGGCACAGAATCGTCGCGGACGCCGGCTTCGAGCAAGGCATCGGTGACAGTCTTGTTGCCCTGGCGGCGAGCGAGTTCGAGAGTGGAAATGCCAAAAGAAGTTTTCGCGTTAATGTCGGCACCAGAGCGGATGAGAGCGCGGACTGTGTCGCTGGGGATCGGGGCGGAGGTCAGTGCGGCATTTTGGAGAACCGCACGGCCGGGCTTTGCGCCGCGTTCGAGCAACATGTGAAGACGCGGTACGTCGCCGGAGCGGACGGCGGCGGTGTAGAGCGTGCCCAGGTCCTCAGTGGATGCGTAGGGCAGGAGGAGATCGAGGCAGGCGGCGCAGCCTCGCGAGGCCGCGGCGAGAGGGAGCGGTTTTTTGTCAACACCTCGGTCGAGCAGGAGCTTCATCACCTCGAGATCGCTTGCGGCGGCGGCGAAGGCGAGCGCTCCCTGGCCCCCATTGGCGGCGCGCGCCTTGACGTCGGCGCCTTTGTCGAGGAGGAGCTTCGTCACGGGATACGATCCGTTGCGCTGCGCGGCGATGAGGAGCGCCGTAAGTCCTTGGCCCGTGCGCAGGTTCGGGTCCGCGCCACGTTCGAGAAGGAGCTTGGTAGTGGCGGGATCCTCGATCGCGTAGATGAGCGCCGTGGCGCCGTCGAGGTTGCGCGCGTTAGCGTTGGCACCGGCATCCAGGAGAAGTTGCACGGCGGCGGAATCGCGGTAGAGCGCGGCGTACATCAGCGGCGTCCAACCGAGGTGGCCCGCGGCGTTGGCGGACTTAGGATTCTTGCTGAGTGTGCGGCGGAAGCTCGTGTGGTTGCCCTCACGGAGGGCTGCGAGCATGGCGGCGACGGCTGGGCCGGGAGGGGCTACAACACGATCGCCAGAGAGCGCGTCGGGCCATTCGGCGCCCTGGTCGATCCAGGCTTTCACCAGCTCGATTTGCGCGGCGCTGAGTGGCCCGGCGGGGGGCATCTGCGGTCCTTTGGCGGTTCCTGCGATGCGGTGGAACAGGGGGCTGACGGCGGAGTTGCCGGGCGTGATGCGCGCACCGTTTGCACCGACGCGGTTGGGAATGGCGTCGCGACGCCGGTCGAGGCGAAGGCCGCGCATTTGTTGCGACGGGCCATGACATTCGACGCAGTGTTGGCGCAGGATTGGTTGGATGTCGCGGGCGAAGTCGACCTTTGTGGAAACCTGTGCGAACAGCGGGCAGGCGAGCACACTCGCATAGAAGACTAGCGAAACTGTGCTGGCGTGCTTCGGCGGCATCACTTTTGCAGGGTCGCGTAGGTGAACGTGATGACGCCCAGAACGCTGGCGAGGAAGATGCTGTGCTTCATGGTGAAGCGGAAGAGGCGCGCCTCGTCTTCGCTCTTCATAGAAGTTGCCGCCGCCGCGACTGCGATGGAGGTGAGCGAAATCATTTTGCCCATGACGCCGCCTGCGGAGTTTGCGGCAGCCATCAGAACGGGGTCGAGCCCAAGCTTTGTCGCGGTAACCACCTGAAGATTGCCGAAGAGCGCGTTGGCCGAAGTGTCGCTCCCAGTGAGGAAAACGCCGAGCCAGCCGAGCATGGCACTGAAGAAGGGGAACAAAACGCCTGTTGCGGCAAAGGCGAGGCCGAGCGTTGAAGTAGCGCCGCAATAGTTCATGAGGAAGGCGAGGCCGAGGACGCTGGCGAGGGTGACCATCGAAAGAAACAGCTGTTTGGCGACCGCCCCGAGGATGCCGATGTACTTGGCGAGTGAGACGCGGAGCACCAGCATTGAGGCAAGCGTGGCGAACATGCAAGCAGAACCGGCGGCACTGAGGAAATTGAAGTTAAACGTTGCGGCGTAGGGCGTTGGATTTGCGACGACGGGCGGCATGCGTTGCACAAGATTGTGCAGGCCGGGCCACGGGAAGGCGGTAGTGGCTTTATTCAAAATGTCCTGGACAGGCTTCTGGCCCCACAGAAGCACGAAGAAAACGAGGAAGAGATAGGGCGACCAGGCGAGTAGCGTGCGACCGGCGCCATGAGCGATGGGCTTGAGCTGCACACTACTTTCTTCGGAGAGCTGGAAGGTGTCTTTGGGCTTCCAAACTTTCAACAGCACTACCATGCCGACGATGGCGGCCAGGGCGGCGAGGATGTCAGTAAGCTGCGGACCGATGTAGTTAGAAACGTAGAATTGGGTTCCCGCAAAGGCGACGCCGCAGATAGCGGCGGCAGGAAGAACGCCTCTGAGGGCGCGCATGCCGCCCATGACGAGCACGAGGTACGCCGGTATGAAGACGGAAACAGGGGCGCAGATGCGGCCGACCCAGGCACTGAGCTCGTTGATGGGCAATCCGGTGATTCCGGCAAGCGTCACAACGGGAATGCCGATGGAACCGAAGGCGACAGGGGCCGTGTTGGCGAGCAGGCAGATAGCCGCGGCGTAGAACGGCGAGAAGCCGAGGCCAGTCAGCATGGCGGCGGCGACAGCGACCGGGGTGCCGAATCCGGCAGCGCCTTCGATGAACGCACCGAGTGCGAAGGCGATCAGCATGGCTTGCAGGCGCCGGTCTTCGGTGAGACCGCCGATGGAGTCCTTGATGATTTCGAAGGATCCGGTTTCCACGGTGAGTCGATAGAGAACGATTGCCCAGTAGACGATCCAACCGATGGGAAAGAGGCCGAACGAGGCTCCCAATCCGACGGCGGAGAAGGCGAGGCCGGCGGGCATACTATAGACGCCGAGCGCGACGACCAGTGCGGCCGCGAGACCCGAGAGCGCGGCCATCCAGGATGGCTTGCGCAAACCACCGATCATGATGAGGAGGACGAAGATGGGAAGCGCGGCAACAAGTGAGGAGACCGCAAGGCTGTCGGCGAGGGGAGTGTAATTATGGGGCCACATGGGGAAGTGGATAGTTTATACGAGATCGCGCAGATGGCAAGTGAATCCAACGAGCGTGGCGCCGCGTAGGGAATAAGGATGGTATTGGTGACAGGCGGGACAGGATATATGGGACGGCCGCTGGTGGAGCGCCTGGCGGCAAAGGGACGCTCCGTGCGGGTATTAGCGAGAAAGGGTTCGGAGTCGAAGGTGCCAGCCGGAGCAGAGGCCGTATCGGGCTATGAGCTGGCGGACGTGGATACGGTGGTACACCTGGTGGGAGTTCCCCGCCCTTCCCCGTGGAAAGGGCCGCAGTTTCGCGCGGTCGATTTGCCGTTGGCGCTGGAGTGCATACGGACGGCGCGCGCGGCGGGCGTCCGGCACTTCGTCTATGTGAGCGTTGCGCATCCGGCGCCGATCATGCGGGCCTACGTTGAAGTCAGGATGGAGTGCGAACGGGCGCTGGTGGCATCGGGGATGGCGTACACGATATTGCGGCCGTGGTATGTGCTGGGCCCGGGGCATCTGTGGCCGCACGCTTTGCGGCCGTTGTACGCGATGGCAGAATTTGTGCCCGCTTGGCGCGAGGGAGCCCTACGGCTGGGGCTCGTGACGCACGCGCAGATGATCTCAGCACTGGAGTGGGCGGTGGAAAATCCGTCCGTGGGCGATAGGGTGATGGGAGTGCCGGAAATTCGCCAAGCCGGGAAGCCGGCAGCCCGTTAGGCCGCGCCGTTCGACTTGAAGAAGGCGAGCAGTTTGGCCCAACCGTCTGCGGCGTCTTTCTTCGAATAGCTGGGGCGGTAGTCGGCGTGGAAGCCGTGTTGCGCGCCCGGATAGACGATGATTTCGGCCTTCTTCTTCGCGGCCTTCAACGCGCCGCGCATCTTCACGATGCTATCCAGCGGAATGCCACCATCCTTTTCACCATAGAGACCCAGCACCGGAGCTTTGAGATTGGCGGCGATGTCGACAGGATAAGTGGGAGTCAGCGGGGTTTTGTCGCCCACGAGACGGCCGTACCAGGCGACGCCGGACTTGAGCTTCGGGTTGTGCGCTGCATAGAGCCAGACAACGCGACCGCCCCAGCAGAAGCCCGTGATGCCGAGCTTGCTGGTGTTGCCGCCATTTTTGGCAGCCCAAGCGACGGTGGCGTCGAGGTCGCTCATCACCTGCGCATCGGGGACCTTGGATACCACCTTCGAAATGATGTCCTGGATGTTCGTCATGGCGGAGACATCGCCCTGGCGAGCATACATTTCAGGAGCTACAGCAAGGTAGCCGGCCTTGGCGAACCGGCGGCAAATGTCCTTGATGTGCTCATGAACACCGAAGATTTCCTGCACTACAAGGGCAACCGGAAAATTCTTGCCCGTGGCGGGCATGGCCCGGTAGGCGGGGATGTTGCCGTCCTTTACGGGGATCTTTACTTCGCTGGCGGTAAGGCCTTCTGCGCTGGTAATAATCGTCTGTGCGCCGATGGGCTGCACGGCCATCGCGAAACCGGCCGCCAATTTGGTAACAATGAATTCCCGCCGGCCGCGAATGACCTGCGGCAGAAGACTTTCGATGTCCGGATGGGTCGCCATGCGGATTATTGTAGCCACTTGCGCAGGAAGGTCCACACGGGTTCGCCGCGGAACTCGTGTTTGCCATCGAACTCGACGTAATCGAGCTTCGCCGGCGCTGCGGAATAGACGGCTTTCACCTTCTCGGCCATCGGGCGGACATCGGTAATTTTGAGTCCTTCGTCGCCGATGCCGAACTGAATGTGAAGCGGGCGTGGATAGATGAGGCGCGCGACTTCGGCGGCGTCGAGGTCAATGAGACGGCCCTCGGGTTTCTCGGTCGACGAGCCATTCACACCGGGAAACACGCGCATTCCGCAGGAAGCGGCGGCAGCCGTAATGCGCTTTTCGAGGGCGGCGGCGTACATGGTGTAGTAGCCGCCATAGCTGAGGCCGGTCATGCCAACGTGGCGGGGGTCGACTTCCTTGCGTTTGAGAAGCACGTCGAGCGAAGCGGAGATCTTCGAGACTTCGACAGCGGCCAGGCTGGTGCCTTTGGTGCGAAGGACATCGTCGAGTTCTTTACGCACTTCGACAGGGATCGCCGACGTGCCGCCATTCTGCACGTCACGGCGCGGATGCATGACCGACAGCGGCGCCCATACGACATAGCCTTCTTTCAGCGCACCGCGAATGAGGTCGTGATAGTTTGCACCGCCATGGAAGAGTGCCAGTTCGGGGAATCCCGCGCCTCCATGTTTGGCGATCACGAGCGGACGCGGAAGTTTCACCGCTTTGGGAACCAGGTAGAGCCCGTAAACCTCCATCTCAGGAGACACGCGAATCCACATACGCGAATAGGTGCCGAGGGAATCTTCACCGATGGCTTCGACACGGGGCTGGCCCTGGGCCTTGATGCGGGGAGATGGGTAACCAATCGCCGCACGCAGCGTGCCGCCCGATGGCGCCGGCTTCATCGGGAGCGCTTCGGCGTAAGCCTTGAGCTGCGCGTACTGCGCTTCGCGGTACGGCTTCGACTTGAGGAGGTCCTCTTCGAGGTAGTCTCCCCCAAGGAGCGGCAGGGCGGCGAGGAGAATGCATGCAAGTTTCATAGGCTGAGCAGACGCACGGCGTTATCGAAGTAAACCTTCTTGAGAATGGCGTCGGGCAGACCGAGACCGGAGATGCGCCAACGGCCCTGGGGTGGGACTTTGGCAGGGGCGTAATCGAAGTACTCGTCCTCGGTTTCCAGGAAGCGGAAGTAGATCTTGTACAATTCGTCGCCGTATATCTGCTGAGGCGTTTCGATGCCGTGCGGGACGGCGTCGGTTCCAAACAAAATGCGGTCCTGATACTTCTCGAAGAACTTGCGCGAGGCTCGTGGCTGCCGGCCGAGTTCGCCGATGCGGGCTCCGATTTCGACGAACAGGTTGCGGTACTTATCGAGGGCTGCGCTCACATAGTCGAGGTTTTCGGCGTTCGCCACGTGAAGCGCGATGAAGTTGGTTTTTGGGTGGCGGGCGACAACGCGCAGGCGGGCCTCCTGCAGTTCGCGGTCGCTCGGGAAATCCTTGCCGTGGAAGCTCCAGTCAGGGTGCGCGTTCAATTCTTCGAAGCGTTCGTTGTAGCGATCGATGGGGAGGAAGAAGGCCTCGGGATCGGAGGTGTGAATGGCCACGGGCATCTTATTTCCGCCGCAGGCCTCCCACATCGGGTCAAATCGGGCGTCGTCGAGCTTGATGAGAGAGTTCGTAGATTTTTCCCGGACCACGAGGCCGAGGGACTTCAGCACCTTCAAACCGCGCGCGCCATTGGCGTGAGCCTTGCCGATTTCATCCCCTTGGAACTTTGCGTAGCCGGGATCACTGACGCGCACAAACCAGGGTTCAGTAAAGACCAGGAACCGCGTAGGATTCGGCTTGTGGAGCAAGTCGACGGCTTGCTTGAGGCCTTCGCCACGACCGCCGGTGAGGTTCACCAGCATACGCAGGTTTCGGCGATCCATAACGGCGAGCAGTTCCGGCACAGGCATGAGGAGCGACGCCGTTTTGCCCTGTGGATCTCCCCATGTCAGATGCGTATGGATGTCGATTAAAGGAAATTTCGACCGTTCCAGGTGCGTCTCGCGCACATGCACCATGCTCTTCGGTTCGAACTGCGTGAGGTCGAGCGGCTGTGGTTTGGGTTTGACGGTGGGGCGTGTGGCGTTCTGCGCGAGCACCGCGGCGGGTGCGGAAACCAGCCCGGTAGCAAGGAAATTTCGTCGGCGCATAGGTTGAATGCACATCTTATCAGGGCTTACCATGAGGGCATGACCTCGCGTATTCTGGGCATCGTTCTACTTTTCTCCGCTCTCCCGATGGTTGCCGAGAACTGGCCGTCGTGGCGCGGTCCGAAGTTGGATGGCGTGTCGAAAGAGACGGGGCTGCCGGTCACCTGGGACAAAACGCAGAACGTGACATGGACATTGGCGCTACCTGAGGTTTCCGGCTCGTCGCCAATCGTCTGGGACAACACGATTTTTTTGCACGTGGCCGAGGGTGGCAAGCTGTTTCTCTGGTCGATTGACCGCGGCAGAGGATCAGTGAATTGGAAGAAGCCGATTGCCGAAGGCGACCACAAGGTACGTAAGGGCAACATGAGCTCGCCTTCGCCGGTCACCGACGGTAAAACGGTGTGGGTGTTGACGGGTACGGGCGTTGTGAAGGCGTTCGATTTCGCGGGCAAGGAATTGTGGATGCGCGACATGCAGGCCGATGTCGTGAAGTTCGGCCTGAACCACGGCTACGGTAGTTCGCCGGTGCTATTCCGCGATGGTTTGTACGTGCAGATCTTACACGGCATGCATACGGACGATCCGAGTTACATCGTACGCCTGGATACGAAGACGGGCCGTACGGTATGGAAGGTGGAGCGGCCGACCGACGCCGTGCAGGAGTCGCCCGATAGCTACACGACGCCGGCAATCGCCTACAACAAGGCCGGCAAGGCGCAATTGATCGTGACAGGCGGCGATTATGTAACGGGCCACGATCTCGACACGGGCAAGGAGTTGTGGCGCGGAGGCGGGCTGAACCCGCGCGGAAATCCGTTCAACCGCATAATCGCCTCGGCGCTGGTGCTCGACGATATGGTCTATGTACCGACGCGCGTGAGCCCGATGCAGGCGTTCCGCACGTTTGGGTCGGGCGACGTATCGAAGTCGCACCTGGTGTGGGCGACACCGAACGGCCCCGACGTGCCGACCCCGGTGAGTGATGGCACCTATCTGTACATGATCAACGATCGGGGCATTGTGTATGTGTTCGATCCGAAGACGGGCAAGGAAATTTATGGCGGCCAGCGCATTCCCTCCGCCACGTACTCGAGCTCGCCAGTGCTTGCCGACGGCAAGATCTACATTTCGAATGAAGAGGGAACTACCGTGGTGTTGAAGGCGGGTCCGACGTTCGAGGTGCTGGCCGAAAACAAACTGGACGAGTATACGCTGGCATCTCCAGCGATCAGCGATGGCCAGATTTTCCTGCGCACGACGAGTGCGCTCTACTGCATCGGCAAGCGGAACAGTGCCGGCGTGGCCTCGCGGTAGCGGTCATACGTGGCGCCGAAGCGCGCGGAGAGGTCGCGCTCCTCCCAGCGGATGGCCATCAATACGTAAATCGTGAGAAATGTATTAAACAGAAGGCGGCCTTCGGTCAGTTCGGGGTACGCCCATAGCACAAGGATCGTACCGGTCATCATCGGGTGGCGGACCCACCGATAGGGGCCGCGGGCCTGAAAGTCCCCTTCCGCGGAAAGCCCGAGCAGCGTGCGGGTGCCAGTGACGCCAACGCTCCAGCCGATGAGAATCAGCCCGGCAATTTGAATGGCCTTCAGCGCGAGTGCGGGGATGCCGGTCAGGAACCAGAGTGAATTCGGCATCGGCTCCCACTTGGCAAAGAGCAGCAACAAAACGAGAGCGGTCGAAAGCAGATAGGTGGGCCGTCCGAACCGCGCCTTGATCGCGCGGCGCGCCATGCCACTGTGCTGCAACGCGAATAGCGAGAGTAACAGCAGATCTGTCCGTACCGCCTCGCTCCAAGTGGTTTGCAGGCCGGAGTCGATGGAACTGGGAGCGTAGCGATTGGTGAGCCAGCCGGCGAGATAGACGACACTTAGCAGCGCGGCAAATGCGCAAAACGCGCGCCAAATGAGCATCACGGCCGCTGTCAATTCGCCGGTTTGTAGTAGAGCACAAGCGCGCCGCCACCGGCGGCCAGGAGGAAGCCGAGGTAGAGCAGCGGATTGATGGCGCTCTTGGGCGGGTGCATGGCCATAGTGAAAAGCACGTTGACTACTGGCGCGCCGCCAAAGACGAGAGGCATCACGTAGACGGGTAGGCCGCCCGCGCGAAACGCGAAGATAATGCAGACGGCGCCGAGCGCTCCCAGCGCGCCACCGGCAAGGGCGGAGACCGAGCCATCCATATTGAAGCCGTTGAGCTGGCCCTGAGAGCTCAAGGTAACGACCGGAACAAGCACGCCTACAAGAAAATAGGCGAGTCCGACCATGAGCAGGGCCCGTAGCGGATTGCCGAGGGCGACCTGCCCTTTATGCAGAATGGGACCGTAGGTTCCCCAGCACAACACCGCTCCAATGACAAACATGACCCAGTTCATAGATCTCCTCTCGTGAACCGTCTAGTGTAATATGTCCGCTCAATTTCCGCGCTGCATGGGTTTCCATGCCTGGTCCTGAAACGCGGAGCTGGGATCGAACCCGGCCTTGTTGCTGAGGACGTAGCTGCCATCGCCGCGGCTCCATGCCTGCGAATAGCCGGAGCTCAGCTCGACGCTGCCGCTCGCGTCTTTCCATGTCTCTACTTCACGAATCGTCTGTACGAAGTTCTTGTGTTGCTGGTCCTGCGAGGACTGGCGGTTTTCCCAGTCGCGCATGCGCTGGTCGCTGGCGGCGCTTTGCGCCTGCGCGTACGCCTTGGACTGCTCGCCCATCAAACGGATGCGCTCCATGCTTTGCGCGTGCTCCATGTTGCCGAGTTGGGTAAGGAATCGTTCTTTGGCCGAACTCCAGATGGGGCTCACGCGGTGACTCGTCATAATCACCGTCATCAACTTCATGCACTCGTCGCGGCGCCCGGCGGGACAGCGCATGAGGTAGGAGCTGGCGATGGTGCCGGTCGTCGTGGTGGCGCCGCCTCCCATGTAATTCGGTTGGCGCGTAATCAGGTTGACCACCACGCCTTGCAAGATGCCCTCGGCGCCGTCCGGAAAGGTAACGTCGCCAAGCGCCCTGGTGGACTCGCGCTGGCTGCTTCCGCCGTTGCTGTTGAACTGTTGATCGACTTGGCGCAGGGGGGCCATGTTGGCCTCGTCGATGCGAACATTGGCCACCTGGGCCTGCAGGTCGCGCCGCGCGAACCCTTCGACATACTGTTGCGCGTTGAATGGGCGGTTTACCTGGCAACCACCGGCCTGAGCGCCGGCCTGCATCGTTTGCATCAGGAACTGGTCGTCAGTCGATTGGAACGACCGGCCGGGAAAGGCTTGAAATTGGAATGCTCCATCGGGCGAAGTAGCCTTCACAGGGTTGGCGATCAATTCGCCACGGCATCCTCCAATGCTTCCCCATTTCACTCCGCCTTCGGTGCGCCACCCTTTCGGGAAGAGCATGCTGAAGGCTTCAACGGGCTGATCGAAGCCCATTTGATCGAGGAAGCGGACGCGGCTGAGGATGACATAATCCTGGCCTTCGACGAAACCGGACGAAGACGCGGGCCGCGCCTGGGGTGCGGGAGCGCTGGAGGAACCGACTGGCTGGCCGGTGATGGCGCTTCCCGTGATGGAAGGCGTTTCGCTCGCACCACAGCCGAGTAGCAGGACTGCAAGCGCGGCGCTTGTAGGGATTGCGTGGCGGTAAGTCATCTGGTTGTTAGAATTGCACACGCAAGCTGAGTTGCACCTGACGCGAAGTGGTGACCGTGTTCTGGATGAGGCCGAGCGAACCTTGCGCCGGCTCGTTGTCCGCGGCTCCGGCGAAGGCGAGCAACCGGGGTGCACCGAAGTTGGCCCGATTGAAAAGGTTGAACGCTTCCACGCGGAACTGAATGGCGCCGCCCTCGCCGAGTTTCGAGCAACGGAAGTTCTTCATGGCCGAGGCGTCGAAGGCCCGGAGATTGGGTCCGATGAGCGAGCCGCGACCGAGGTCGCCCAGGGTGCCCGCTGGCTGCAGCCGGAATGCGGCGGGATTGAACCACTGGTCGGGCGAGCCGATGATTGCGCTCTCGTGAGTGAATCCGGGGACCATGCTGGGACGGTCGAGTCCCAGGCCGGGGCCGATCGACGGTCCCCATTGCGACCGCGATCGATTGGCCTGCACGAACAACGTGAGCGGCGAACCGCTGCGCAGGTTGTGGATACCGGCGAGCTGCCAGCCATCCAGAATCGCCCGCGAAACACCGGTGAGTTTCTTTGCAAAGGGAACCTCCCAGGCGAAGTTGAGAAGCCAGTTGTGCTTCGCATGGAAGTCGGCGAGGCCCTTGTTATAAGAGAAGCCCGAGTATTCGGGCATAGCCGAGATCATGCCGTTGGTAGCATCGGAGAAAAACGTGGACGACTGCGTGGTATCGATGTTGCGGGAGAAGGTGTAGCTCGATTGGAAATTGAAGCCATGGCTCCAACGCTTGCGCACTTCGAAAATGGCGGCGTTGTACCAGGAGTTGCCGTCGCTCTTCTTGAGCTCGATGGTGGAGAAGCTGCGGTTGGGACGCGGAAGTCCTGCCGCCCAGAAGAGCGTGCCGTCAGCAAGGCGCGTGGGCTCCGGCGTATTGATGTCGGTGTTGCGCATCAAATGAATACCGCGCGTTCCCGCATAGCCAAGTGTGAGCAGGAACTGGCCGGGAAGCTGGTGCTGCACGTTCAAATTCCACATGTAGATATTGGGATTCTTGATGTTCCACTCGATCGGGCGCATCGTGTTTCCAACACCGCGATCAAAAGGCGGGTTAGGGAACGTGACGTTTGAGGTGATGACGTAGCGCGGCGTTGCGGGCGGATTCGTCACCGTGACGATCAGGTTTTGCTGGTTATTTGTATTGACGAAAATACCCGCGCCGCCGCGGACGCTCGTACGTCCGGATCCGGTGGGATCCCAGGCGAAGCCGAAGCGGGGAGAAAAATTCTTCCGGGGTGGATTGCTATATAGGCGGCCGGTAGTGGGCGTGGGGGCGAGCAGGTCAGGCAGGGCGGAGTCACGGCCATATTTGTCGACGGGCATGGTGGTGGTCTCGTAGCGCAGGCCGAGATTCAGCGTCAGGCGCGGCGTGACGGACCAGGAGTCCTGAACGAACCCACCGAACAGAGTGAAGCGCCAGTAGCGATCGATGGCGCCTTCCGGACCCAGGCCGAGGAATCGCAACGGGCGGTTTTCGAGAAACGCGCGGATGTCGGCGAACGTGTAGATGCCCAGCGAGAACGTCGGGTTCTGCATGTTGTCCTGGTAATGCTCCATAAGACCGCCCAGTTTGATGGTGTGGCGGCCGCGGATGAGCGAAACATGGTCTTCGAGCGTATAGACGTTCTGCGTCAGGCGGAGATTGACCGAGCCCTGCGGTCCGAAACGGGAAGCGCCGCCGATGTCGATATTGCCGACCAGTCCGCGTGTGCTGACGAACGGCTGCAGCTTGGAGGCCGTGTTGGCCTCTACATCCTGGCCGATTCGCGTGCGGCTGAAACCGCCTCGCAGCGTATTGAGCGTGGAGGCGCTCAGTGCGATCGTGTGCTCGGCGGTAATGAATTGGTTGCGCGATTGGAAGAAGCGCGGGAATTGCGGAAATTCTACGGGTAGCCGTTGCGAGGCGTCATCGACCGTGTAGCGGACAAAGAACTGGCCTTTGTCACCGAAATTGTGGTCGTACCGGACCTGGCCAAAGTCCTGCCGCAACGTTTGACCGAAGCCGAAGGTGTAGCGGCCGAGGCCGGTGCCGAGATCGCCGGCGTTCGGGATAGGCATTTCGTTGAGATAGGGCTGGACGGCGGGGTTTACGCCTACGTTCAGCAATTGGCCGGGAGCCGCCGGATTGGGGATCAGGCCGTTATGCGCATTCGCGTCGGGGGTGACCGACGTAACGGTCCGGCCCAGGCGCTCGCGGAGGCCTTCGTACCCCGCAAACAAGAACGCCTTGTCGCGTTTTATCGGACCACCGAACGAGCCGCCGTACTGGTTGCGCTTGAATTCGGGACGGCCGGTGCGGTCGAAGAAGTTACGGGCGTCCATGTTGTCGTTGCGAAGGTATTCGTACAGGCTGCCGTGGAGGGCGTTGGTCCCGGATTTGGTGAGCGCGTTAATCTGGCCGCCGGAGTTGCGGCCGAATTCGGCGGAGTAGACGTTCGTCTCGACGCGGAACTCTCGGATGGTCTCCATGCCGAGCACGGTCGAGGCCGCGCTACCGGCCGGACCATTTGTAAAATCGTTCATCGGCGTACCGTCGAGCAGGTAGACATTGGACCGATAGTCCTGGCCGTTCATGCTGAGGCCGAGGCCGTGCGCCACCGCCGAGCCACCATCGCGATGCGGATAGGCGACGACGCCGGGTTGGAGCAGGGCGAGGTCCGTGTAGTTGCGACCGTTGAGGGGCAGCGTTTGAATCGCGCCCTCTTCGACGAGGTAGCTGAGTTCACTGGTTTTGGTATTCACCAGCGGCGCACGCCCGGTGACCGTGATTTCCTGTTCCAGCGCGCCCAGTTCCATGCCGAGGTCGAGGACCGCTGTTTCCCCGACGGTGAGGTGTACGCCGGTGCGCTTGAGCAGCCGGAACCCAGTGGCTTCCGCCCGAAGCTCGTATTCGCCTGGCGCAAGCGCGGCGAACACGTAACGGCCGCCTTCGCCGGTGACCGCTTCCCGGCGCGCCGTGGTGCCCGAGTTCTGTACGACGACCTTCACGCCGGAGAGGAATTTACCGTCAGCGGCGCGCACATGTCCGGTCAGCGAACTGGCAGTTTGGGCCTTGAGGGCCAAAGGGGCGCCGAGCGCCAAGAGTAGAAGTCCAAATATCAAAAGTCGCGGAAGGTTGTTCATTGAAACCAATCTCATCCCAGATCCCGTAACCTTTCTCGGCGCTCCCCAGTCCATAATGGTTACTTTCACACAACACTATGGACGCACGCGGCGCGCTTCTGGCAGCCCTCACGCTGATCTTGTTCCTCCTGCACCAGGACTACTGGAACTGGCGGACGGCGTATCCCCTGATTTTCGGCTTTCTGCCGATTGGGCTGGCTTATCACGCACTGTACACGATTGGGGCGGCGGTCTGGATGGCAGTTCTTGTAAAAGTGGCCTGGCCGTCGCACCTGGACGAGTCACCGGACGGGGAGCCCGGAGCGTGACGGCGGCTGTTTTCGTTGGCATTTACCTGGTGGCGGTTCTGTACATCGGGATCTTTGCGTTCCGCCGGGCCGACCATTCGGAGGGCGGGCACGCGGCGGAAGATTTCTTTCTGGCGGGACGTTCGATTGGCGGATTTGTGTTTCTGTTTTCGCTCTTCGGAACGCACATGACTGCCTTCGCGATCCTCGGCTCGTCCGGGCATGCATTTTCGAATGGGATTGTCACGTACGGGTTGATGGCTTCGTCGTCGGCCTTGATCGTTCCGCTGCTCCTGTTAACCCTGGGAACGCGGCTTTGGTCGGCCGGGCGGCGGTTTGGGCATTTCACGCCGGTTCAGATTTTTCGCGACCGTTGGGAGTGCAACCACACCGGCACGCTGATCTTCTTGCTGCAAGCGGCGCTGCTGCTGCCCTACATCCTGATCGGCATGATCGGCGGCGGCACCGTGCTGCGGACGCTGTCCGGGGGTGAGATTCCGTATTGGGCCGGAAGCGCGCTGGTCGCGGTCGTGATCATGAGCTATGTGATCTTCGGCGGCATGCGCGGCACGGCTTGGGTGAATACGTTCCAGACGCTACTGTTCCTGTCGTTCGGGGCGGTAGCGGTGATCGTCATCGGGCGTGGAATGGGCGGCTTCGAACAAGCAATCACATCGATGCTGGCCGATCCCGTGCTTTCGCCGCTGCTGACCCGCGAGCGCATTCCTCCGGCCGTGTTTTTCAGCTACACGTTCATGCCGCTTTCGGCGATTGCTTTTCCCCACATCAGCATTTTCTGCATGACGGCGAAGAAGATGACGCAGTTCAAACGCACTGTGATTCTCTATCCGGTGTGCATTCTATTGATCTGGCTGCCCTGTGTATTTTTAGGCGTGGCGGCGAATAGCGCCAAAGAGATTCCCCAAGTTCGCGAGAAACAGGCCGCGCGCTCTCTCCTGGCCACCGCGGCCGGAAGTATGACGCCAGCGGAGTTGCAGCAGGTACGGGCGCAGGCGTCGAGCGACGACGTGCTGGTGGTGCTGTTGAACCACTACGCACCGGTGTGGCTGGCGGGACTGCTGGGGGCAGGCATCATGGCGGCCGTGATGGCATCGGATTCGCAAATCCTGGCGCTCTCGACCATGTTTACGGAGGATATCTTCGCCTGGTATGGGCACGCCGAGCGTTATGGTGAGCAGGCGCAAATTCTCACGGGACGCATTTTCATCTTCGTCGTAACTGCGCTGGCATACGCAATCGCGCTCAGGGTGCCGGCGGGAATTTTCGAACTGGCGGGCCAGTATGCTTTCGCGGGCTTCTCCGCGCTGGTGCCACTGTTTGTGGGAGCGCTCTATTGGCGCGGCAGCACCAAGTACGGTGCGCTGGCGAGCACTCTATGGGTGCTTGTGGCGGTGGCGGGAACGGCGTGGTTTCAAGCGGTCACTCCCGCTCCCAATGGTCCTCCGGCAACCTACTTCTCGTTGGGAGGGATAGCGTTACTGCAGCGTACGGCCAGCGGAACGGCCGTGGCAGGATTTCTGCCGGTTCTGCCAATGACCGTGATCTCAAGCCTGCTCATGATCTGCGTTTCGATGGTTACGCCGAAGCCTTCAGCGGCTACGGTTTCAAAGTACTTTCCGGGATCTTGAGCCCGGCACTTGCTTTTTGCCCCCCCAATGAGGCAATCTAGTGAGTTTTCCAGTAGGCAAATGGCCAAGCACGTACGAGTTCTCTATCACGACCACTGTTTCGACGGTGCGGCCTCGGCTGCCTACTTCACGCGATTTGCGCGCGACAAGTTCTATCCGGGGTCGAGTTTCTCCTACACCGGGATGATGCACAAGGCGTCGCAGTTGTTCGAGGACGAGTTGTTCGACGGCGACGAGAACGCGATTGTCGATTTCAAGTACTCGCCGAATCCTAAGCTGACCTGGTGGTTCGATCATCACCAGAGCGCGTTTCTGACGCACGAGGATGCCGAGCAGTTCCGGACGGCGGACAAGCCGCATCATTTTTATGACCCGGCGTACAAAAGCTGCACCAAGTTCATCGCGCATATCGCGCGAGACAAGTTCGACTTCCACGCCCCCGATTTAGAAGAACTGGTGCGGTGGGCCGACATTATCGACGGCGCTCAGTATGAAAATGCCGAACAGGCTGTGGCGCTTAAATTGCCTGCGACGCAGTTGGTGCTGGTGATTGAGGGTGCCAAAGGATCGGACATCATCCACCACATCATCGGCGAGATGACGCACCGGCGGCTCGAGGATATCGCGGCGGGCCCAGAAGTCCGAGCGCTATTCGAGCCGTTATACCAGCAGCATCTGGCGTCGATTGACATCATTCGCAAACGCGCGCGCCTGGAAGGCAACGCGGTGTTTTTCGATCTGGTGGAAGACGGGCTGGAGGGATACAACAAGTTTATCCCTTATCACCTGTTTCCGCAGTCGATTTACACGGTAAGCGTATTGATCGCCAGCTTCCGGACGAAGGTGAGCGTGGGTTCAAACCCTTGGGCAAAGGAAGAGCCGGCGCACAATCTGGCTACGATATGCGAACGCTACGGCGGCGGCGGGCACGCGCGCGTCGGGGCGATCAGTTTTGAGCGCGGCGAGGTGGCACGGGCACGCGCAGTGGCAGCGGAGATCGTGGCGGAACTGAGCAGCGGCGAATAGCGGGGTCGGACGCGATGGCGAACACCGACTACCAGTCCGTCGCCGACTACATCGCAGCCCAGCCGGAACGCGTACAGGTGGCCCTTGAAAAGGTTCGGAAGGCCATCCGCAAGGCGATACCCCAGGCGGAAGAAGTCATCTCCTATCAGATAGCCGGATACAAGATCGGCCGCGCGCGCGTGATCTACTTCGCCGGGTGGAAAGAGCACTATTCGCTCTACCCTTTGACAGATCCCCTAATAGCCGAGTTTCAAGACGAATTCTCTCCCGGCGAGGTCAAGAATCGTACGTTGCGGTTCCCGCTGGAAAGGCCCGTACCGGTGAGCTTGATCGGACGCATCGCAAAGTTCCGTGCAGATGAAGAAGCAGCGCGGTTGCAGGCAAAGGCAGCGAAAACCAAACCCGCCGGCCGTGGATCGCGGCGGACATAGGGAGCACTCAAACATTGGCATTTATCCGTTGGCGACTCTTGTTCCTTCTTTCCTTGCCGGGCTTGATGAGCGGGCAGCAGCCTGCTCCGACCTGCAAAAATTGCGCCGTTTGGAACACACCGCAAGCTCCTTTTCTCATATATGGAAACACGTACTACGTTGGCCCACACGGCTTGAGTTCCATCCTGCTCACCTCAAAAGCTGGGCATGTGCTAATCGATGGCGCGCTGCCGGAATCGGCGTCACAAATTGCCGCTAACATCCGGACGCTCGGATTTCGCATTGAAGACGTGAAGCTCATTCTGAGCTCGCACGTGCATTTCGATCATGCCGGCGGGATTGCGGAATTGCAGCGGTTGAGCGGAGCGCAGGTTGCGGCGAGCCCTTGGAGCGCGACGGTGATGAAGAGCGGCGTAGTTGCCGCGGATGATCCCCAGTTCGGCGTCCTACTGCCGCTAGCGCCTGTCGCAAGAGTTCGAACGGTGAAGGACGGGGAAGTGCTTACGGTCGGACCACTCTCCCTTACGGCTCACATGACACCTGGACACACACCCGGGGGAACCAGTTGGACCTGGCAGGCTTGCGAGGGCGGCCGCTGCGTGGACTTGGTCTATATGGACAGCACGACGCCCGTCTCCGCCGAGGGGTTCAAGTATACGAAGAACGCCAAGTACAAAACAGGCATTCAGGATTTTGAGAAGAGCATTGCGTTTTTGAACACTGTGAAGTGCGACATCCTGCTGACGGCGCATCCCGAGGCCGCTGGATTGTGGCAGCGACTGGAGGCTCGGGAACGGAAGACCTCGGCCGATCCGATGGTCGATACCGGCGCCTGCCGCGTGTTAGCTGGACGTGCAAAGGAACTGCTTCAAAAACGAATCGCCGACGAAGCGGCGCAACCGTAGGAGGCCGGGCGGCCTCATTAGGAGACCGGACAGCCTAATAGACCGGCTTCTTCTCACCCTGCTTCACGCTCGCCTCAATCGTACCGACGCCTTCGATGCGGGCGCGAACACGGTCGCCGGGCTTAATGCGGGCGCCTTTGGGGCAACCAGTGGAGATCAGATCGCCAGGGTGGAGCGTCTGATAGTCGGAGTGGAAGCGAACCAATTCAAACGGGCGCGTACGCATGTTGCGGACAAAATCTCGCGAGAAGACGGCGCCATTGTGTTCGGTGATCACTTCCAGCCCATCAACGTCGGCGATCTCGTCGGCGGTAACGATGACCGGACCAAAGCTGAAGAAGGTATCGAAGCTTTTGGAGCGGGTGAGGTAGCGCGGATTCTTCGAAAGGACATCAAGCGCGGTGAGATCGAGCGTGGTCGTATATCCGAAGATGACGTCCTTCACATGATCGGAAGGGACATACTGGCAGCGCTTGCCGATGATCACGCCGAGTTCGCCTTCGGCATCGACGTCGTTGGTGATGTCAGTGGGCGGCAGCAGAATGTCACCACCGGGCTCGAACATGCACGAGGCCGGCTTCATGAAGCTGCCGGGCTCTTCGGGCTGCACTGCGTTGATGTCCACCGCGTGCGAGTGGTAGTTCAGGCCGATGCACCAGATCTTCGGCGGAATCGGAAAGGG
Organism: Acidobacteriota bacterium; assembly: GCA_040007195.1. GTDB lineage: Bacteria > Acidobacteriota > Terriglobia > Bryobacterales > Bryobacteraceae > JAFLBB01. The sequence goes on from JBDTVQ010000055.1 coordinate 23,464, forward strand.
CACCAGTGGCCGTACTTTGTCGAAGGGCAGCGTAGTCACGCCGTCCGCATTGAGTTGCGCGGCAACGCCCTGGCGGATGATCTGGAGCAGGTCGTTGGGCACTTTGCCGCCCATGCGGGCGTTGATCTCAGTGACGGGAGCGATGCCCGAAGCGGTGACGAGGCCGGCGTGAACGGCCCCGTCGTGGTGGAAGCGAATCAGTTTCATGGGAGGCGGTTGGCCGCGCCCTTAGAACTCCATTTTGGCGACTAGCGCGGCGATTTCCGATTCTAGCGCAATGATGCGCTTGCGCATTTGGGCCTGCTGATCGCGCAGTACGGTGAGTTTGGCTTCCTGCGTGGAGAGTTCGCGCGAATAACGCTGCACTTGGTCCTGCTGGCCGCTGACATTGTTGAGCGCCGAGAGGTTTTCGCGGATACGCTGCTGATCCCGGAACATTTCTTCGATCTGCTTGGCGGTATCTGCGTCATTGCGGCGCGTTTCA
>JBDTVQ010000056.1:0-23624 GCA_040007195.1 Acidobacteriota bacterium
TACCCATGCGAGCCTGGAACCGGGCAAAACTTCTCTGGGCATACCTCACCAAGCGCGAAGACGTAAATGCGTTGCCGGTGGAGTATATCGTGGAGACAACGGCGAAGTGCAATATCTATTGCCCGATGTGTCCCCGCGAGACGTTCAAGCAGCCCAAAGAGGACATGACCGATGAGATTTTCAACCGGCTGGTGAGCGAAACGGGGCGCTCGGCTGAGCACATGATGCTGATCGGGTTGGGCGAGCCGCTGCTGGACCGGGGAATCTTCGATCGCATTGAGTACTGTGAGCGGCATAACATTCACACGCTACTTTCGACCAATGGCACGCTGCTCGACGAAGCGGCCACGGAAAAGCTGCTCGCGTCGCCACTGGCGCACATCACGCTCAGTTTCGACGGTTCGACTAAGGAGAGCTTCGAGTTCTACCGCAAGGGTGCGAAGTTCGAGAAGGTAAGGGACAATTTCGTCCGGTTTGCCAGGCGCAAGAAGGCATTAGGCCGCGGTCCACAGGTTGTCGTCCAGATGGTCCGCATGGAAGGCAACGCGCACGAGGTGGACGACTTCATGCGTTTCTGGTCCGAGGTGCCGGGCGTGGACGAGGTGCGCGTCAAGGAAGACGAGACGAACCTGATGCGCCCCGATGCCGGGCACACGGGCGACGAGTGGAAGCATCCTTGCCACTATCTGTGGCGCGGGGCGATGTATGTGAAATGGAACGGCGACGTGTATCCGTGCTGCCAGAGCTACATGCTGGCGGGCGAGCCGGTGGGCAATGTGGGACGGCAGACCATGCCGGAGATTTTCAACGGGGCGCCGATGCGCGAGATGCGGCGGCTGCATGCGCAGAAGCGGGCGGGCGAGATCGGCATTTGCTCTACGTGCTGCACGACGATTCCGCATCCCGCGCTGGTGGCGGGCAGCCTGGTATTGCATGGGGCGACGGTGCGAACTCTTTTGCCGTGGGTGGAGCGGGCGATCTATTTGGCGAAGCTGCCGAAGCGCTGGTTGACGCCGCCGAAGCGGCAAGCGCCGGTTGCGGCGAAAAAAGAGGAACTGGTCCAGATCAACTTTGGCGCGAGTGGTGGGAGCGAGGCCGGTGCCGGGGTTAGCGCGGCGGCGGCGGGCGATGAGCAGCCGGAGAGCTCTGCATTCCCCGGATGACATCCATCGCTTCCTTGATTCCGGCAAGACCCAGCACAACCAGGGCGTAGGAAGTGCCGGCGACGGGCGTGGGAATGCCGACGATGAACGCGGCGAGCAGCGCTTTCCAAAACCACTTTTTGTCGCCTGAGCGGCTCTGCAGCATGGCGACCATTACGGCCGCGAGAACGGCGCCGATGGTCAGTTCGAAAAAGAGGCCGAGGCCAAACGTGAGAGCGACGCCGCCGAACAGCCACCAGTCGATGGCGAGAATGGCGAGCGCGCTCAAGGGGCGAAGGAACGGCTGGGGCGCGGGTTCCACCTCACCGATTAACACACGTGCAGCGTCTTCCATATCGTCACTATAGACGGGTGAACGGTCCGGATAGTTCCCAGAAGGTTTAGAACGTGATGCCGACGCCCACCGTGCCTTCGATCATGTGCAGGATGCCACCGGACTGGATGCTCTGGCCGGGGAGTGGGTCGGGATAGGTCAGATCGTACGGTTTGCCGGTGATGTAATCGCGGAGGTCGGCGCGAACGAAGAAGTTTTTGTGGGGAAACAGCTTGATGCCGCCGCCGAAGTTGCCGCCATAGCTGCGCGCCCCGCCGCCGATCCACGTGGGAATGCGCGGCGCGCCGAATTGCGCGCCGGTCAAGCCGGCGGTGATGTAAGGCCGCCACTTTTCGCGATTGGGCATCATGTAGATGAGGAAATTGAAGGCCGCCAGTTGGACGCGGGCCTTGCCGGATTCATTGACAAATGTGCCGTCTGAATACTGGACGTTGCTGTTGAACTTGGCGTTGGTGTTCAGGTAGGTGAGCTCGAATCCGTAATAGCCAGTGGTGTTATAGGTGAGCCGCGCTCCGAACGCGGTGCCGGGCTTCAGCTGGGAATCGTTGGCCTTGGCGACTTCGGTGGCATTGAGCGAGCCGAGGCTGTTCTTCCAGATGTAGTTGTAGCCGCCCGAGGCGCTGATTTCATAAGTCTGCGCGGAAGCCGTGGCGGCGCAGAGAAGTGCCAGGGCCAGAGTGATGTTTGTCTTCATACAGTGTGCAGCCGAATCGTGTGTGACGCGTGCGGAGGCGATCCGGTTCTCAGGGAGTGATCCTTCGTGATTATAAAACAAGGGGGCTGGGGTGGGGCTCGCATGGTATATTTATTCATAGCGGTGCATAATCTTGCAGACTAAGACCCCTGTCGGTATCGTCGGCTTTCGTGGTTATAGCGGCCAGGAACTGGTTCGTCTTCTGACTCATCACGGCCAAGTGGAGCCGGTACTCCTGGAGCATCGTTCGGATTCCGAGGAGCGTGCTCTTCCGCGCGGTTATCAAGGGCCAAGGCGGGCGCCGTGCTCGGCTGAGGAAGCTCATCAACTGGGATTGGCGGTGGTGTTTCTGGCGACGCCGCACGAGGTGGCGATGGAGCTCGCGCCGGAGCTGCTGCATGCCGGGGCGAAGGTGGTCGACTTGAGCGCGGCGTTCCGTCTGCGCACCACTGACGTGCATAAACGCTGGTACAAGGACGAGCACTCGAACGAAGGCCTGCTGCATGAGGCCGCGTATGGGTTGCCGGAGTTCTATCGCGAAAAAATCAAGCCGGCGCGGCTGGTGGCGAATCCGGGTTGCTACCCGACGGCGGCGAACCTGGCGATTGCGCCGCTGGTCGAGGCAGGCGTGGTCGATCTCGATGCCGGCATCGTGTGCGACGCCAAGAGCGGAGTGTCTGGCGCGGGGCGCAAGCCGTCGTTGAAAACGAGCTTCTGTGAGGCGAATGAGAACTTCAGTGCGTATTCGATATTGATGCACCGGCATGTGCCGGAAGTTTTGCAGAATTCGGGCATCGAAGAAGGACAGTTCAGCTTTACGGCGCAATTGCTGCCGCTGCACAAGGGCATCCTCGAGACGATTTATTTCCGGGCAAAGGGTGTGAAATCGGCGGCCGAGTTGGTGGATCTGTATGAGAAGCGTTATGCGGGCGAGCCGTTCGTGCGCATCTACGACGCGGGAAAAGCTCCGGATTTGATGGCCGTGCAGGGCACGAACTTCTGCGACATCGGTGTGACGCTCGACGCGGCGACGGGACGTGCGGTGGTGGTGTCGGTGATCGACAACCTCGTGAAGGGCGCGGCGGGCCAGGCGGTTCAGAACATGAACCTCATCCTCGGCTATGCGGAGACGGAGGGCCTGCTCTAGTGGCCGCTGCCGAACGCATTCTGGTGAAGCTGGGCGGGACGCTGCTGGACGACGCGGAGTCGCGCAAGAGGCTGTCGCGCGAAATCGCGCAACTTTCCAAGTCCGGTGCGCATCTGACCGTGGTGCATGGCGGTGGTAAGCAGATGACGCGTTACCTCGCCGAGCGCGGCGTGCAGTCGGAGTTTGTGAATGGCCTGCGAGTGACGACGCCCGAGGTGGTGGACGCGCTGTTGAAGATTTTCGCGGGCTCGGTGAATCACGGGCTGGTGGCGTCGTTGGTGGAAGCGGGCGCGTTGGCGGTGGGCTTGAGCGGCATTGATGCACTGCTCGCCGAAGCCGAGCAGATGGACCCGCGGTTGGGCGCGGTGGGCCGCGTGACGAAATCGAACGGCGCGATTTTGGAGACGCTGACGGGCGCAGGGTATTTGCCGGTAGTCGCCTGTGTAGCCGGGGACCGAGCGGGCAACATTTATAACGTCAACGCCGATCAGATGGCGGTGGCATGCGCGGGCGGGTTCCGGGCGTCGAGGCTAGTTTTTTTGACCGATGTAGATGGCGTCCTGGACCAAAACAAGGCGTTGATTCCGCGTTTGAATAAAGCGGGATGCGCTGAGTTGATTGGGACGGGTGTTGCGACGGGCGGCATGCAAGCCAAGCTCGAAGCGGCGACAGCGGCGCTGGATTCAGGCGTCCGGCATGTGCATGTGGTGGGAGGCGCGCGGCCTCAGGTGCTTGCCGCGATTCTGGCCGGAGATGTGACCGGCACTCTGTTGGAGGTCTAGCCCATGATTGCCGAGACCATTACACTCGACGAAGAAGCTGCCATGGAAATCGATGCGTCGAAGCTCGTCACCATTCGGAAAGCCCGGATGCAGGACATTTCCGGCATGGCGCGGCTGATCAACAGCTACGCCAACAATGGCATCATGCTGCCGAGGAACGAGCTGGACTTGGCCGAAGGCGTTCGCGACTTCACCGTGGCCCAGATCGGCGACGAGCTTGTGGGCTGCGCCGCGCTGCATTTCTATACACCCATCGCCGGCGAGGTACGTTCGCTTGCCGTTGCGCCTGAGTTCAAGGGCGCGGGCGTGGGGCGGCTAATGGTGGAAGCTTTGGAGCGGGAAGCGCGCGAATGCGACCTGGCGACCATCTTCGCGTTTACCTATGTGCCGGGCTTCTTCGGCAAGCTGGGCTTCGACACTGTCGACCGGCGGCTGCTGCCGTTGAAAGCCTGGAAGGATTGCCTGAGCTGCCCGAAGTTTCAGAACTGCGATGAAATCGCCGTGCTCAAGAAATTGCGCGAGGTGGAACTGAAACCGGCGCCACCGGTGCTCGAACCGTTCGTGCAATTACCGGTGGTGCGCTCGTAGCTTAGAGGGTGGCGAGAACGTCGAGATCGACGTTTCCGCCGGAAACGATCGCACCCACGCGCTTCAGGCCCTCGGGAAGTTTTCCAAACATCAATGCCGCGGCGGGTACGGCGCCGCTCGGCTCCGCCAGCATCTTCATGCGGGAGAGTAGGTACGATACCGTCTCGCGAATTTCATCGTCGGTGACGAGCACAATCTGTTCCACCCGGTCGCGAATGACCGGGAACGTGAGTTCGCCGGGCATCGTGGGCCGCAGGCCATCGGCGATGGTTTTCGGTGGTGCAATCTCGACGCGCTTTCCCTGCTGCAGGGAGAGGTAGGTATCGTTGGCGTCTTCCGGTTCGACGCCAATCACGCGAATGCCCGGTTTTGTTTCCGTGGCCGCGATAGCGGAACCGGAGATGAGCCCGCCGCCGCCGATGCAAACCACGACCGCGTCCAGGTCCGGCACTTCGTCTAGCAACTCCAAGGTTGCGGTTCCAGCGCCGGCCATGATGAGCTCATGATCGAACGGCGGCACGAGCGTGGCTCCGGTTTCGGCGGCAATGCGCTTGCCGATGGCGATTCGATCTTCCGTGAAGCGATCGTAGGTGACGATTTCGGCACCATAGGCGCGCGTGGCGGCCACTTTGCTCTTTGGGGCATCGAGCGGCATGACGATGGTGGCGCGTGTGCCCACGTGGCGGGCGGCGAGGGCGGTGGCCTGTGCGTGGTTGCCCGACGAAAATGCAACCACACCGTCGCGCAATTGCTCCGGCGAAAGCGAGAACACCATGTTGGCCGCGCCGCGAATCTTGAAGGCGCCGCCTTTCTGGAAATTCTCGCATTTGAAGAACGCCCGGAGGCCGCAGCGTGCGTCGAAGCTTTCGCTGGTGAGAACGGGCGTCCGCTTGGCGATGGGGCGAATGCGTTCGGCGGCGGCGTGAATGTCGCGAAGGGTGATCATGCTAGTAGCCAGCTGATTTGTCGACCACGTTTTCCAGCGGCTCGCCTTTCACGTGGCGCTCGAAGTTGGCGACGAAAAATTCCATCGCTTCGTTGAGCCAGGTGGCGGTGTGGTCGGCGCAATGGGGCGAGATGAGAACGTTGTCCAGGCTCCAGAGCGGCGACTCCTTGGGCAGCGGCTCGGTGACAAAAACATCGAGGGCAGCGCCGCGGATTCGCTTCTCCTGCAAGGCCGTGATGAGGGCCGCCTCATCGACGACTGCGCCCCGGCCGACGTTGAGAAAGACAGCGGTGGGCTTCATGGCGGCGATCATCGGCGCGTTGATGAGACCTTCTGTGTCGGGCGTGAGCGGGGCTGCACAGACGACGAAATCGGAAGCGGCCATCAGATCTTTCAGCTGGCCGGGCGTGTAGGTCGCGTCGATGTTGGGGTCGCCCTTTGAGAGTTCCGGGCGCTTGCGGAGGGCGATGATCTTCATCCCGAACGCGCGGGCGCGCTCAGCCGTGAGCTGGCCGATGCGGCCGTAACCGACGATACCCATCGTTTTGCCATGCAGTTCTTCGACGTCGAACGCCTTCCAGTAGCTGGCCGTCTTCTGTGCCATCAGGCGGGGCAGAAACTTGTCGAAGTAGAGGCAGCCGGTGATCACCCATTCGGCGAGGGACCGTGCGAAGACGCCGCGGGAATTGGTCATCGGCAGGGGGCTGGCGACCAGTTCGGGGAACAGCGAATTCTCCAGGCCGGCTGAGAGCGAATGTACCCATGACAGATTGCGGCACTGTAAGAACACCTGCTGGAAAAGCTCTTTGGGCATCATGCCGTTCATCAGTACGTCGGCTTCAGGGGCGGCTTCGGCGAACATTTCGGGATTGTCGCCGACCACAATACGGGTGGACTGCGGCAGGCGATCCAGAACCGAAAGGTGAGGCCGCGTGGGCTGGGATAGGACGAGCAATGTGACTGGTTTCATGGTGGGTTGAATTAACTAGGATATGCTGAAGGCGTGGTAGAGTTTTGCAGTTGTGGGGCGCAGTTACCGGAAAATGCGCTCTTTTGCCATCGGTGCGGTAAGCCTCAGCGCGACCTGCCGAATGTGCACGAGCCCGAAGCGCCAGAGCCGCAGGATGAGTATGTCCCTGCCGAGGCTGCCGCCGTTGCGGTCGCACCGGCATTTTCCACCGAGATCAACTTCAGCAACAAAGGCGCGGTGAGAATTTGCCTGGCCTGCGCCGTCGGGGCGAGTGTGCTCTCGTCGCTACCGTTGGGCATCTTGTCGGTGTTCTGGCTGCTACTCACGCTGCTGGCGTCTGGTTTTGTGGCGGTTTACCTGTACCACCGGCGGTCCGGCCAGTTTCTGGCGGCGCGCGCCGGTGCGCGAATGGGCTGGATGACGGGGCTGTTCTATTGGCTGATCGCGATGATCGTGTTCGTGCTCAAGATGGTCGCTCTATCGGGTCAGGGCGGCTTGGGAGCGCTGTTGCGGGAACAGATGGAAGCCTCCGCGGGCCGTGACGATGCGAGCATGCAGGAGGCGCTGCGCATCCTTGAGTCGCCGCAGGGTTTGGCGACAATGATCATCTTCGTGCTGTTCTTCGCATTCCTCTTCTTCACGGCGCTGCCGGCGATCGGCGGGCTGTTGGGGTCGAAGGTGATTGAGAAAGAGCACTAGGGTGTCTTTGGACCTTTTTGCCGCGGCCCACACGCGGCAGGCGGGCGCTTCCGGCGTGCTCAGTGCTCACCCGCTCGACTGAAGCGCTTCACCACGCCGACGCCAAGGAAAATGATCGTCATGGCGGTGATCTCTTTCGCGCCGAACGGCTCGCGGTAGAAGAGCCAGCCGAGGACCGCCGCGACAATCACGTTGAGATAAGGGTAGACGGAAACCACCGAAACAGGAATGTGGCTGAGTGCGTAGATGTAGCTGCTGTAGCCGACGATGGAGCCGAAGATAATCAGGTACACCAGCGCACCCACGCCTTTGGCATCCCACACGATGGGCTTCTGCGGGATGAGCAGTGCGGGAATGATGTAGAGCAGGCCGGCGCCGAGTTGCTGGAAGGCGGCGTTGACGAGCGGGGGCGATTGGGTGGAGTAGCGCTTCTGCAGAAGTGAGCCGAGCGTCCAGCTGAAGATGCCGATTTGGAGAATCAGGAAGCCCCTCCACTCGTTCCCTCGGAGGCCCTCCCTGATCATTCCAGGAACGATGAGCAGCGCTACGCCAGCCAAGCCGATGAGCATGCCGATGACGGTTGCCCGGCGGAGTTTTTCACCTCGGGGCAGGAGGGCTTCGATGCCGACCATCCAGAACGGCGAAGCTGCCACGACGAGTGCGGCGAAGCTGGAGGCGACGTAGAGTTCGGCAGTGGTAAGAGCCATATTGCCGATGCCGAGGATGAAGGTCCCGAAGAGAATGGATCGAAGCATGTCACGGCGGGGTGGCATGGCATAGCCGCTCAATTTACACGCGGCGATCATCAGCGCGCCGGCGAGACAGAAGCGGTAGCAGACCAATAGAAGCGGTGGAAAAGACTCGAGCGCGATGCGGATGGCGAGGTAGGTGGTGCCCCAAAAGAACGACACCGAGGCCAGAGCAATCCAGGCTCTGGCTGGTATGGTTGAACCCATTGTTCACTCTAACACCGGAAGGATTCGAGGGGCCCACAGGGTACGGTTTCGCTACAATGTTGAAGCTTGATCGTCACAGTCACAATCAATCCGGCGATCGACCGCATTATCAGCGTGGACAGGCTCGCGTTCGAAGACCGCGGCTATATCCTGTCGCGCGGAGAAGCGGCGGGCGGGCGCGGGTTGAACTCATCCATCGTCGTGCACAGTTTTGGTGCGCCCACGCTGGCCATTGTACCCAGCGGCGGCGCGAGCGGCCGCCGTTTCGAAGAAGACTTGAAGCGCCTGGGATTCCCCTACGTCGCGGTACCGATTAAGCAATCGATCCGTTCGAACTTCATCATCACCGACAAGAACGGGCTGACGGTGAAGTTGAATGAGCCGGGGCCGCGGATGTCGGGCCGCGAGTTGAAGCGGTTTGAAGATGCCGTGGCTGCGACGCTGCCGGAAGCGCAGTGGCTCTTGCTGTGTGGGAGCCTGCCTCCGGGCGTGAAGGTGGATTTTTACCTCCATCTGATCCGGCTCGCGAAGGCGCACAAAGTGAAGACGTTCGTCGATACCGACGGTGAGTTTCTGCAGGCCATTCTCGAGGAACAGCCGACGGTTGTGGCGCCCAATCAGCAGGAGACGGAAGCCTTGTTGAACAAGTCGCTCATCACGCGCCAGCACTTCCGCGAGGCCGTGGAGCGGATTCAGCGTATGGGTGCGTCCATCGGGTTGTTGTCGCTGGGAAGCCGTGGCGCGATTGTTTTTGATGGCAAGTCCGCCTACGAGATCACGCCTCCGCAGGTGGATGCCGTTTGTCCTATTGGCGCGGGCGATGCGCTCGATGCGGCATTCGCCTGGGCCATGATGCAGAAGGACGACTTCGTGGACGCGGCGCGGTGGGGTGTGGCGGCGGGCACCGCTTCGGCTGAACTGCCTGGCGTAAGCTTCGCGAACCTGGAACAAACGCGCGCGGTGTACGACCGGGTGACGGCGAAGCCACTGGTGTAGCTAAAGCGGGATGTTGCCGTGCTTCTTGCGCGGCATGGTGTCTACCTTATTCTCCAGCATGCGTAAAGCGCGGATGAGTTTCCCGCGCGTTTCGCGTGGAACTATCACATCGTCGATGAAACCATTTTCTGCGGCCACGAACGGGCTGGCGAAACGGTTGTTGAATTCGTCGATCTTGGCTTTGCGCACGGCGTCCTTGTCGGTGGCGGCCGCGAGGTCACGCCGATAGACGATGTTCACCGCGCCTTCGGCTCCCATCACGGCGATCTCCGCGGTGGGCCATGCGTAGTTGATATCGGTACGGATGTGCTTGGAGCCCATCACGCAGTAGGCACCGCCGTAGGCCTTGCGCGTGATCACCGTAATCTTGGGCACGGTGGCCTCGGCGTAGGCATAGAGGAGCTTCGCCCCCTGGCGGATGATGCCTCCGAATTCCTGATCGGTGCCGGGAAGGAAGCCGGGGACGTCCTCAAAGGTGACGATCGGGATGTTGAAGGCGTCGCAGAAGCGCACAAACCGCCCGCCCTTCACCGAGGAATTGATATCGAGGCAACCGGCGAGATGGGCGGGCTGATTGGCGACGATGCCTACCGGTCGGCCATCGAGGTGGGCGAAACCGACGACGATGTTCCGCGCCCAATGTTCGTGGACCTCGAAGAACTCGCCATCGTCGACGATGCGGTTGATCACGTCCTTGATGTTGTAGGGGAGGTTGGATTCAAGCGGAACGATGTGGTCGAGAGAGGCGTCTTCGCGATCTATCGGATCGTTGGTGGCGCGTCGCGGCGGATCGTCCTGGTTGTTCTGCGGCAGGTAGGTGAGCAGGCGGCGGATCTGGCGAAGGCAGGCGGCATCGCCCGCCGATTGAAAATGGGCCACGCCGCTGACAGCGTTGTGCGTGTGCGCGCCGCCGAGATCCTCTTTGGTCACCTCTTCGTGCGTGACGGTCTTGATGACGTCGGGCCCGGTGACGAACATGTAGCTGGAGCCGGCGACCATGAACACGAAGTCGGTGATAGCGGGCGAATAAACGGCGCCACCGGCGCAGGGACCCATGATGGCGGAGATCTGCGGGATGACGCCGCTTGAGATCGTATTGCGGAGAAAAATGTCCGCATATCCGCCGAGCGAGACGACGCCTTCCTGAATGCGCGCACCGCCGGAGTCGTTTAGGCCGATGACCGGCGCTCCGTTTTTCAGGGCGAGATCCATGATCTTGCAGATCTTTTTGGCGTTGGTTTCCGAGAGCGAGCCGCCGAAGACGGTGAAATCCTGCGCGTAGACGTAGGCGAGGCGGCCATGGATGAGGCCGTAACCAGTGATGAAGCCGTCACCGTCGATGACCTGTTCGTTCATGCCGAAATCCTGGCAGCGGTGGCGGACGAGGGCGTCCATCTCTTCGAAGGTGCCTTCATCGAGGAGTAATTCGACGCGTTCACGGGCAGTGAGCTTGCCTTCGGCGTGCTGGCGCGCGGCGCGCTCGGGTCCACCGCCGGCAAGCGCGGCGGCCTTGCGGCGCAGGACCTCATCCATGCGGTCAACCATCAAGAGAACTGTAGCAGAGGGGCGGGGAGAGTTTGGTGGCGCCGGCTGCGGCGAGAATAGAGCACTATCCGGGCGCGGTGGCCACTCCGCAGTTTTTCGTCGCAGGTGAAGAGGTCCGAATTGGTCGCTTCGGCAAGGGCGATGTAGGCGGCATCATAGGCCGTGAAGTTGTGGCGCAGTTCCCACATGCGATCAAGCAGTGATCCATGCGCGAACCGTTCGACTGGGAGTGATTCGAGTTGAACAATCCATTGGTTCGCCAGATGAGAGTCGATCCGCCGTCCGGCCGCCAAGTTCCGGAGAGCACGCAAGACTTCCACACCCAATAAATGAGGCGCGATGAACTGGTCATCGCGAGCGGCCAAGTCCTGGCTAACGATCTCTGCGAGCGGACCGCCTGCAATGGTTTGACTACAACGGATGCGTCAAGGACGATCATCGCGAATCCCGCAGTTCGCGTATTAGCTGAGCGGCGCTGCGCTTGCTGGGATCGGCTCTAATTGCCGCGTCTTATCCAACTATTCCCGCATCGTCGGACGTTCGGCAGTGCGCTCCAGTTCTCGTTTGATGAAGTCGGAGAGGCTCATTCCCTCCCTGGCGGCGCGGGCCTTCAAATTGTTATGGACATGATCGGCCACGTCCCGAATTTGAGTCATCTTCGACACGCACAAAGTACATAAAACATGTGGAGCACATGCTCACGCGCCTCAGAGTTCGACCGGCTCGCCGTCCCAGTCGCGCGGATCGACGTCAGCGATGGATTGGGAGAAGGTCCACAGGTGGCCCGCTAAATCTTCGACGGTGCATTGGCGTTCGCCGTAGGGGTAGTCGGTTGGTGGAGAGATCGTGCGGGCGCCGGCTCGCGTGGCACGCGCGTAGTAGGCGTCGGCACCTTCGACTCGGATCATCAGCGAGTGACCGGGCGTGGGATGGCCGTGGCGCTGTTCCGTGATCACAATTGCGCCGTCGCCCACGTTTAACTGCGCGCGATGATTCGCGATGCGCAGGCGAACGGTGAAACCGAAGGCGGTGCAGAGCCACTCGGCGGCCGCAGCAACGTCGGGATAGGCGAGTTGCGGGATGACAGTGGCGCGGGGAACGGAGCGGTTGTGGAGCATGGGACTCAGGCGCATCCAAGAGCAAATCGAAGAGCAGCGCAAACCTCATTCATTCGTCCCGCACTTAGGTTGGTGACGCGCTTGCCCAAGCGCTCTTGCGGGACGGTGACGACATTGTGCAAGTTGACGGCGCAACGAGCCTTCACGCCATCCTCGATGTCGAGGACCACCTCGGATGGAACTCCCCTAACAGTGGACGATACCGGGGCGACGGTGACTGTCGCCAGGTGTCCAACGGCACTGTCTCGAGTCAGAACCAGAACCGGGCGCTGTTTGTCGGGGGCAGCAAAACGGTACAGATACATATCCCCGCGCTTCAGTCTTCCGGCCATGCTGCCGCATCCTCCCAGACGTGGAACTCTTCCGGTTGCTGCGGCTGTGCCTCATAGCCGCGCCGGTCACGATCCTCGAGGCTCAACACGTGGAGACGCTTGAGATGTTCCTGAAGCGCGTGGCGGATCAAGGCCGAGCGGTTTACCTTCTGGCGCTTGGCCGCAACATCGGCGGCCTTGAGCAGTTTGGCATCAATGACGACTTGGATGGTTTCCATATGTGGAGTCTCATCCACAGTCTACTCCACAGTTCGCGATTCTGGATCGACCGGACCGTCGCTACGGTTTCAGAATAGGATCTCTCAAAAAAATCGACTTCCCGGCGTTCCCAGCGCTTGGCCACGAAGTTTGCCGGATAAGCGAGAATATCGCCGGGCGAACCGAAAACCGCCAAGTCACTTCCGTATTCGCCGGTGGCTATGACCCAGCGAAGTCCGACGCCTTCAGTCAAGACCTGGCCGAATGAAATACCGACAGCATTGATCCCCTCATTGATCGATTCCGTTGTCATTGGCCCCGACTCCAACCAATTCTTGAAAGCCCGATTAAGGGACGCGAGCGTTAATGGATTTCCAGAGTCACTAGACGAGAAAGAATCGACAAACCTCGCCGCTTCGACGAGCTGCTGCCCAACCCATTCGAGTTCTTTCTCAGTCAGATCACTGATCGTTTGCATCAGGACCTCGGTTATTGAGCTTACAGACCAGTCACCGCATACCCCGCTCTTGCCCTCACTTCGGCCTTCTTGAACCGCGCCCGCGCCGCCGGAGCGAGTCGAACTTCAATCTTGTGGAAGCCCGGCGTCGTGGCATCGGGAGCGCGGTAGTGCAGGCTGTAGCGCGTGCGGATGCGTTCGATCATTTCGCGGAGTCCTTCGCCGGACTTGCCTGCCTCAATTACTTCGCCACCGGATTCACGGGCAAGTTTAAACACATCGGCGGGCGAGAAGTCCGGATTGGCGAACGACGATTTCTTCGCGTCGGGCGGCTTTGCGCCGGGGATAACGATGGCGTTCAGCACGGTGTCGGCGGCGTAGAGTGCCTCGAGGGCCTGCTGGTCGGGCGCCTGATAGTTCACAGAGTCGTTGTCGGTGAGGACGATGAGCGCCCGGCGTCCTGGCTTACCTGCGGATTTGTCGCGGATGTACTGTGCGGCTTCGACGATGGCGGGGTTGAGTAGCGTTCCCGCGCCCACCTCTTTTTCAAATCGCGCTGCGCCGACAGCAGCGGCGGCATCGCCCATGTCGCTCGTGAAGTCGACTTTCACTACAGAGGTGCGGCCGAAGGCGAACACGGCGACAGAGTCTCCGGCTTTGAGTTGTGCCAGAGCCTGCTTGGATGCGGCGGCCATCTGGTCAAGCAACTTTCGCATGCTGCCGCTCACGTCGAGCAACAGGACAAGATGAAGCGGTTCTGCTTCACGGCCAAAGTATTCGATGGGGCGGGAGGCACCCTGATCGAGGATCTCGAAGTCTTCCTTGGTGAGGTCGCCGACAACGCGGCGTCCGTCAACTACCTGGGCATCGACGCGAACGATGGAGACGCCTGCCGTGAAGGTAGCGGGCTCGGCGGATGGCTCGGCCGGGGCGGGCGCCTGCTGCGTGGCCGGCGGCGACTGAGGCGCGACAGGCTGCGGGGCGGGCGGGAATTGGGCACGGGCTGGGGTGAGGGCCAATACTAGTAAGAGCCAAGTTCGCATGAAGCACCTTGTCCTCGGAACAGCCGGCCACATCGACCATGGAAAATCCGCGCTCGTGCGCGCGCTGACGGGCATTGAGCCGGACCGTTGGGAAGAGGAGCGGCGCCGAGGCATCACGATCGACCTTGGGTTTGCGCACCTCGATCTTCTTTCGGCCGATAGTGGAGAAGCGCTACGGGTTGCATTCATCGATGTTCCTGGCCACGAGCGGTTCATCCGGAACATGCTCGCAGGTGCGGGGGGAATCGACGCGGTGGTGCTCGTCGTTGCCGCCGATGAATCCATCATGCCGCAAACGCGCGAGCACTTCGACATCTGCCGCCTGTTGGGAATCCGGCATGGCGTTGTCGTGCTGGCGAAGTGCGACCTTGTGAGCGACGATTTGCTGGGCCTGGCGCGGATGGAGGCCGAGGAGTTCGTGCGCGGTTCGTTTCTCGAAGGGGCGCCGGTGATCGCGGTGAGCGCAAAGACGGGCGAGGGGCTTGACGATTTGCGTGGAGAGTTGCGGGCATTGGCGGGACGCGTGGCGGGTAAGGACGCAGCACGGCACCTGCGGTTGCCGATCGACCGTTCGTTCACGCTCAAAGGATTCGGCACGGTCGTCACGGGAACGCTGATTTCCGGGCGCGTGGCCAGCGAGCAAGAGGTGGAAGTCCATCCGATAGGCCGCGTGTTGCGCGTGCGGGGCCTTCACGTGCACAACGAGAGCGCTGGGGAGGCAATGGCGGGGCAGAGAACAGCGGTGAATCTCGCGGCCGTGGAAGCGGCGGAATTGGAACGCGGGATGACGCTGGCCGCGCCGGGAGTGCTGCGGGCGACAACGCGCGTCGATGCCGAGATCGAATTGCTTGCCACAGCGCGTCCGATGAAACACGGTGCGCCGATTCACTTTCATGCCTGGACATCGGAGACGGCGGCCAAGGTGCAGTTGCTGGAAGGGAACATCTTGGAGCCTGGAACGCGGGCGATGGCAAGTCTGGTGTTGGAACATCCGGTGCTGCTTCTGCCCGGCGACCGCTTCATCCTGCGCACCTTTGCCCCCGCCATCACTGTGGCGGGCGGCGTTGTGGTGGACATTGACGGACCCGAACGGATGCGGCGTCCGCAACTGGCGAAGCGTACGTCCGCGCTTGCGGGCGCCTCAGCGCAACAGCGCGTGGACATGCTGGTCAGGGAATCTACCTTCGGTATGCCGGCGGCGGAACTGGTGGCTCGCACGGGATTGCTGCGCGACGAGCTTGACGGCGGGCCGTGGTTTATCGACGCTGAGTGGCTGGCTCAGCGGCGCACGGCAATGGAGAAGGCGCTAGCGGCCTTTCACAAGAAGAACCCTCTGTTGCCGGGCATGCCGCTTGAAGAACTGCGTTCGCGCACATTAGGCGACGCACCCGCGTTTCTGCTGGATCATGTGTTGCGCGAGTCTCCCACGCTGCTTGTCGAGAAAGAGACTATCCGTCTGCGGTCGCATCAGGTGGCCTTCCAGGAGGACGAGGCGGCGGCGATCGAAAAGATTGAGGCAGCATTCGCCGCGGGGGCGCTTGCTGTTCCGGCGACGAATGAGGTGCTGGCGCAATGCGGCGTCGAGCCTGCACGTGCGCGGGCCCTGCTCCAACTGCTGTTGCGGCAGCGGAGGCTGATCAAAGTGAACGCGGACCTTGTCTATCACGCCAGCGCGATTGACGGTCTGCGTGCACTTCTTGCCGAGCGGAAAGGAGCCCGGTTCAGCGTGACTGACTTCAAGGATTGGACTGGAGTGAGCCGCAAATACGCGATTCCGCTACTCGAGTTCCTCGATCACGAGCGGGTTACGCGGCGCGAGGGTGACGCCCGGGTGGTGGTTTAGAAGCGGCCTCGATTTATTTTCGGAGAAATACGTCTTGTTCTGGTTGCCTGCATTGGCGTACACTACAGCGCACCACTTCCACACGGTGGACTGTTGAAAGGAAATATGCGTCTCCAAACCCAGATGTTCATTCCGCTGCTTGCCTGCATCGCAGCGTGCCTGCTGCAGACTCCCGTTGCCGCGCAGACCAAGCCCGTCTACCTGCGCTCCACCTGCTACAAGGTGAACGCGGGCGCCGGCCCTGAGTTCGAGAAACTCCAGGCCGACACCATCCAGAAGCTCGCTCAGTATCGCATCAAGGAGGGAGCCGTGCTTCGGTATGCGCTATCGCGTGCAGTCCTGCCGGGAGGCGAGCAGAGCGAATGCGACTATTTGATGTCGTTTACATACCCTGGCTTTCCGGCCGAACTCGTTCCCGCGAACACCGCGAAGTATTTGAAAGCGGGCGGGGCGGCGATCTCGTACGATGCCTATGTCGCCAAGAGCCGGTCGCTGGCCAAAACCGTCGCCACGCGTATTTTTGTGGTGCGTGCAAACGCGGGCACCGTTCCCGCCGGCGCGTATTTTCACGTCAATCGGATGAAGATCAAGAACATGCAGGAGTGGTTGAAGCTGGAGCGAGAAATCTGGAAGCCTGTGCAGGAAGCTCGTATCGCCGATGGCCAAATGAGTGGCTGATTCAGCTACACGCTTGTTCTGCCTAGCGGCTCCGGCCAAGCCTTCGATGCCGCCACCGTCGATGCGTTCCCGAGTTGGGAAGCGCAGGGCACGCAGAAGCCGCTTGCGGAGTACGTCAAAAAGGCGCATCCCAACATGACGCAAGCACAGTTCAATGAAGCAGGCGTGGGCGCGCGCGACCCGCTGCTGCGCGAAGTGTACAAAGTAATTCTGGAAGCCCACTAACCGCGATTTAGGCTCCGCCGCTCACCTGCACACCGTTATCGAGCCGCACTTTCCGGCCCTGGAACATCGCCAGGTTCGCCAGGTGCGGTCCGGCGACGGCCGCGGCGGCAATCTCCACTGTGGCGTTCGGTTGTTGGCGCGACTTGATGCAGTCGAAGAAATTCTGAATGTGCGCTTCCACGGGTACGGGCGCCTGTTCTTCGAAGATCGGCGCGGCATCCTTCTTCCACGGCTCGGCGTACACACGGTAGCCCTCTTCGTCCAGGATCATCGTGGCCTTGTCGCCGCAGAAGGTGATCGACCATCCGTTCTGGTATGAGTTCGCGTAGTCGAGCGTCCAGTTCACGATCATGCCCGGGTATTCGAACACGGCGCTGAAGACGTCCGGATGCTCAGAGCCTTTCATCTTCGCCACGTAGCCTTGTGCGACGGCGGAAATCGGCGCGCCATTGCCGGTGAACCACTGCACGACGTCCATCAGGTGCGTACCCTGATCGGTCATGTTGCCGCCTGCGTAGTCGAAGAAGTAGCGCCAGCGGCGGAAGCGCATCGGCTCAATGGGCCGCTGCTTCGCAGTACCGAGGAATCGCTTCCAATCGAGCTTGCCGGGAAGCGGCGAGTTATCCAGTTCCTTCGAAATATTCCAGTGCCACTGCGGCTTCACGATGGTCACGCGGCCGAGCACGCCGTCGTCCACCAGCTTCTTCGCTTTGTGAATGGCGGGTGCGCTGCGGCGCTGCATGCCCACTTGCACGATCTGCTTGGAGGCCTTCACGGCGGCTACCATCTCCTGGCTTTGCGCGAGCGTGTAGGAGAGCGGCTTCTCCGCATAGGCGTCCTTCTTCGCTTTCAACGCCGCGCGCAGCATCGGCCAGTGATGATGATCAGGCCCAGCGAGGGCGACGGCGTCAAGGCCTTTATGCGAGGCCAGAAGTTCTTCGTAATCGAGGTAACGCTTGGCATCCGGGGCGATCTTGGCGGCTGCGTCGAGGTTCGGCTCGTAGACGTCACACATCGCCGTGCACTCGGCGCCGAGCGCTTTGAATTTGCCCATCAGGTAGCGTCCCCGGCCTCCGGTGGCGATGATGGCGTAGTTGATTCGGTCGTTCGCGCCAAAGGCGGAGGCGGGGACGAAGAGCGGCGCGGCGGCAACGGTCTTGAGGACATCACGGCGGCTTGCAGGCATGGGGATAATTCCTTCCGCGCTCATTATAGTCCCGGTTCTGTACAATGCGAAGCGATGATCAACCGGCGATCCTTCGTTACCGCACTCTCTGCCGCGGCCTTGCCTGCCGCTCCGCCCGCGTCGCGCCCCAACGTCATTATCATGATGGCCGACGACATGGGGTTCAGCGATTTGGGTTGCTACGGCAGCGAAATTCGCACTCCGAATATCGACTCGCTCGCGCACTCCGGCGTCCGCTTCACCCAGTTCTACAACACGGCCCGCTGCTGTCCGACGCGCGCCTCGTTGCTCACCGGACTCTATCCGCACCAGGCGGGAATGGGCCACATGGTGGAGGGGCATAACTTTCCCGCATATAAGGGAGATTTAAGTCCGAATTCGGTGACGATCGCCGAGGTGATGCGCGCGGGCGGCTATCACACCTGGATGTCGGGCAAGTGGCACGTTACGCCGGTGAATGAATCCAAACACAACTGGCCACGCCAACGCGGCTTCGACAAGTTCTTCGGCACCATTCACGGCGCGGGCAGCTTCTACGATCCGGCCACCCTCACGCGCGAAAACGAATACATTCAGCCCGAAGGCAAGGACTTCTACTACACTAACGCGATCGGCGAAAACGCTTCGCGTCACATCGAGGACGCCGCCGGACAGAATAAGCCCTTTTTCGGCTACGTTGCCTTCACGTCGCCGCACTGGCCGATGCACGCGCTGGAAGAAGACATCGAGCGCTACAAGACGCGCTACAAGGATGGCTGGGATGCCCTGCGAGAAGAACGCCATCGCCGCCAGATTCAGATGGGGATTGTCGACAAACGCTGGCCCCTAACGCCTCGGGATGCCGATGTGCCTGCATGGAAGGACGCGCCCAACAAGGAATGGGAGATGCGCCGCATGGCTGTGTACGCGGCGATGATCGACCGCATGGACCAGAACGTGGGCCGCATCGTGGCCTCGCTGAAGAAGACCGGCCAGTTCGAGAACACCCTCCTCCTGATGCTCGCCGACAACGGTGGTTGCGCCGAGATCCTCACTGAGAAGTCCGTCGGCCGCCATATCCCGAGCAAGACTCGCGACGGGCGCCCCGTGCGCCGAGGCAATATCCCAACCATCATGCCCGGCCATGACGACGACTATCAGAGCTACGGGATCGCCTGGGCCAATGCGTCGAACACGCCCTTCCGCCGCTACAAGCACTGGGTGCATGAAGGCGGCATCTCCTCGCCCCTCATCGCTCACTGGCCGGGTGTGATCAAGAAAGGCGGTGGGCTGACTTCGCAACCCGGACATCTCATCGACCTGATGGCGACGGCAGCCGACGCGGGCGGCGCGAGCTATCCTGCCACGTTCAACGGCAACACGATCACCCCGCTCGAAGGCAAGTCCCTGAAACCGATTCTCGAGGGCAAGCAGCGCGCGGGCCACGGCGAAATCTATTGGGAGCATGAGGGCAATCGCGCCGTGCGCCAGGGCAAGTGGAAGCTCGTGTCAAAGTATCCCGGCGATTGGGAACTTTATGATCTCGCGGCCGACCGCACGGAGATGACCGACCTCAGCTCACGCCAGCCCGCGAAAGCAACCGAACTCGCCGGCAAGTGGACCGCCTGGTCAAAGAAGGTGGGTGTAGTGGACTGGAAACTCGTCCAGAAATCTTAGCGGATGCGCTTGGTCTGCAACTCATTCAACATTTTGTCGAATTTTGCGCGCTGCTTCTCGTCGAGAATAGTCGCGATACGGTCTTTACCAAAGGCACGGAACTCGTCCATCTGGGCTTGCAACGTCTGGTAATAACCCATGAAGTCGTCGAGGATCACTTCGATCTCGGCCGCTTGTTCGTTGGTCAGGTCCAGTTCTTTGCGGAAGCGCTGTAACGAAATTTCGCGCCCGCCCTCTTTGTAGTAGGGCATCTGTTTGGCGGAAACGGTTCGCTGGCTGATGCGCAGGCCGACGATGCCGGACACGGCCCCACACAAGTACACGGAAAGGAGGATAAGAACGATCTTTGGATTGCGCCAGGGAGAAGACGAGGCGCTCGATCCTGTCATACGCGCATCCTGAACTACTCCGAGTACACAGTCAGCTGGCGCAGCACGACGTCGCGCCCTTCAGTTTGGCTCACGGAGGTAACGGGTGTCGGTTCAGGGGCAGCCAAAATCATCTCGGGTTCCGAGTGCGCTTGAACCGGAGCTTCTTGTTGCAGGTAGTTCGACGAAACAAACGTAGCGCCGAGTAAAAGCAGCAGCGAGAATGTCGCCAGTGCCAGGCGATGGAAGAACCGCGGTTCGATGAACAGGTTCCAGATCGAAGCGGGACGTTGCGCATCAATGCGCTGCATTACGCGGGCGTAGAACCCAGCCGCGGGCATGCACTCGTCTTCATCGACATCGGTTGGGCGCAGAGAGCGCAAAAGCCGAGCCTGCGTGGCCATCAACTCGACGAGCCGCTGCGTCTCCGCATCGGTCGCCGCCAGTTGCCGCTGCAACTCCGCATCGTGCGGCGTCGCTTCCTTGCGATCGAGACCATGCAGGTATTGTTCCAGGTTGTCCTGAATATGCCGGTCCATCTCTTCTTCCCTCGAATCATCCCGCAAAGGCCTTGGCCTCTACGACTATGGCTTCTGGATCGTGACGGTTACCGCCCGTCCTGAAGCTCAGATTGTAACGGATCTAATGTCCGTTTACATTTCCTATCTTATAACTCATCAGCCGCTACACGCCAACGCTCAAATACTAGTGCCGCGGCTTGGCTTCCTGGTTCCAGCTAGACAAACGAACCGGTCCACTTCGGCATCAGCCGTTGTGCCGCCTTCACCAGCTTCTGGCGCGCCCGGAACAGCTTCACCTTGATGGTGTTTTCGTTCATTCCGGTCATCTGCGCCAACTCTTCCACGGAGTGGCCTTCCACTTCCTTCAACATCAAAAGATTGCGATCCTCCTCCGACACCTTGTCGAGGAGCTTGGCGATCAGGTCGCGATTTGCGAGCGACTTGTCGATGGGAGCGGCAGACTCGATGGCGGGCTCGGAGCGCTCCATGCGCTGCGCCTCATCCTCGGAGAAATCGCTCTCATAGACCAGCTTTCGCACTTTCTTCTTCCGCAGGTAGTCGTAGCATTCGTTCACCGTGATCTTGTAGATCCAAGTCAACAGGGACGAACGAAAGTCGAAATTGCCGATCGAAAAATAAATCTTCGAGAAGACCTGTTGCGAGATGTCTTCGGCGTCGTTGCGGCTGCGCAGGATGCCGTAAATGATGGAAAATACCTTACTTTGGTAGCGATCCACCAGGTCCCGGAATGCCAACTCGTCGCCCTTTTGGACGCGTTTGACGAGTAAAGCCTCCTCGGAATTCTGATAGTCCACGCGAGCCTTCGGTTTCGCCTTGGAACCGGCCACCGGGATGGGAAGTACGCCGCTTAAACCCGTCATAACGATTTAATGGACGCGCACAATCCCGTTTGGGTTTCAATCGGATGCGGGGCTTCTGCATCCTCGCCGACTCGACACGACGATAGCAGATCCAGCGGACCAGCCGCAGCACCGCACCCCACCGGCTTCCATTATTTAGAAGCTGTTAACTTAATCGCCGGAATGGCGGGTGCCATCGCGCGCACCGCGTAAGCCGTGGCGATCATGGACAACCACTGGTCATGATCGTGTGGGAACCCACTCTGGAAATACGGCTGGAACTTCGCCGCCCGGCTGGCCACGTACCAGGAACCATCGTCGAGCTGTGTCTTCACCAGGAACGAGACGCCCTTCTCATAGGGGCGGTCCGTTACCGCCATACCCGACTCACGTAGAGCATAGAGCGACAGACCAGTTGCGTAAGCGTCCGCCATCATGTTTGTCTTCTGCGACCAGCCGCCGCTAGAGTCCTGCATAGAAGCGAGCTGGCGGGCGATCACGGCCGCCTTTGGCGAACCGGTCCACTTCAGGCCCAGCAAGAGTTCGGCTGTTTCATAGGTCGTCGTCGGTTTCGCCGTTTCCAAATACGCACGAGCCTTGGCAATGCGGGCCGCGAATTCCGCCTTGCGAGCCGGCCAGCTGTAGTGCTGCAGCACTTTGACCGCGTAGGTTGTGCGCGCAATGTCGGATTCCTCCATCGGGGGACGTGCGATGCCGGCAAGCGTCCACGAGCCGTTGGCATTCTGGCGGACGGCAATGAAGTGGCTCAGCATATCGGAGGCCATGCCGGGTTCGATGCCGTGCGCCATCGCGCCCATCGCCGTCGAGGTGGCAGTGTCGGTTCCGCCGCCGATTTCCACGCCTTGCATCATGGCCCCGCCGAAAGGAATCGTCAGCGCCGTACTGATCTTCGCCTGCTCGGCCTCGGCTGCCTTGTCATAGTCGAGGCCCGCCTCGCGCGCCGCGCGCACGGCCATCGCCGAGGGAACCTGATGGTGGCAAGATACACATCCGCCTTCCTTGAAGAACGTGGGATTCGATTTCTCCATCAACTGCACGGATCGCATCACGGCCGCGCGCAACGCCACGGGCTGCCCTGCCTTTGGCGCAACGGAAGGAGACATCGCGGTCTTCGCACCCGCAGCCTCCAGCATCTTCGCCATTTGCGGATTGGTATTCTTGCGCGCCCAATCCATCACAGACTCGCCGCCGTTATCCTTGGCATTTACGTCTGAACCCGCCGCGATCAGCATCTTCATCACTTCCATGCTCTGGTGGTCGCTCGCAGTGGCCAGCATCAACGCCGTCATGCCGCGAATGTCGCGTAACTTCACGTCCGCGCCCGCATCGAGCAGCGCCTTCACGGCCGCCGGAGTTCCATACGGGGTTGCCAGCATCAGAGGGGTCAGGTGATTCAAAGCAATTTCACCGCGCGGCACGCGCCCGCCGTGTGTGAGGGCCGCGTTCACATTGGCACCCTTGGCCAGGAGCAGTTTGATCGCCTCCACGTTACTCGCGCCGCCTGCGTTCATCAACGCCGTGCCACCCACTTTGTTGACCATCTTCGGGTCCGCACCGCGTTCGATCAGCAGCCGTACCAACGCGGAGTCGTTCATGCTCGCTACCGTCAACGGCGTATCGCCTTGCGCGTCGGCCGCATTCACGTCGGCGCCCTTGTCGAGCAGCATCCGCGCCGCATCGGCGCCGTCAACGGACACGACCGCCACATGCAGCGCCGTGCGTCCCATCTTCGAAGCCGCTTTTGCATCGCCACCCTTCTCCAGCATCATGCGCACCTTGGCCGCGTTCCAACCGGCATAGATCAGCGGAGTCACTTCGGCCGTATTGCGCCCGTTGGGCGATGCGCCCGCATCGAGCAAGGCCTTCACCGCTTCGGGCGAACCGTAGAGCGCCGCATAATGGAGCGGCTGATTGCCCAACTTGTCGGCGACGCTGCCGGGCTCGTTCGTTTTCCACCAGGTCTTCAACTCGTCGAGGCGGTTCTGACGAATGGCGGAAAATACGCCGGGCGGTTCGGCGGCCGGTTGGGCCACCAGCAGGACGGGGAACAAAAGTGCGGCTAAAGTCTGTTTCATTGGAACCTTCCAGGCAAATACGCGCGAAAATGGTGAGGACGGGATCAGGCGAAAGTATAGGGCCATTCGATGGGTAGAGCAACGGTTATTTACGACTCGGGATGCCGGTTCTGTAATCGCTCCAAGCGATTAGGAGAGCGGCTGGACTGGCTCGGCCTGTTTCAGTGGACACCTTCGCAGCAATCCATGGGCGCGATCGTGCTGGTCTCGGACGGCGTGGAAT
>JBDTVQ010000057.1:0-23440 GCA_040007195.1 Acidobacteriota bacterium
CGACGCCCCCGGCAAACCCTAATCCGCCCTCACCGCGCGCCCACCCCCCGCATCCGCCCTCAACGTTCCCCCCGCATCCGCCGGACCGTCTCATCGCGCAAACGGAGGGCGCCCAGGGTCCGATCAAAGGAATCTTTTTCGACCCTTATGCCGGATCTAGCCCTTCGCTTCCTCTGATCGCGCCTTCAGTGAACGTTTGAGAGCCTTGATTGTGATCTCCACGTAGTCAGATAGGGCATCGATATCCTCGTCCGCTGTGGCCTCGCCGTAGAGGTCCAGTTTGGCATTGAAATCTCCGGAGAGCGCCCACGAATAAGATCGCATTTTGGGTGCCTCCAGAGGGTTGGCTTTAGGCGTACCGGGTGGGATTGGCGGAGTAGGAGGTGGCAATAGATCGGTGGGCGTTTGCATGATAGTCAGTTCGTCTACAGGCAGTCCGGTGTTTGAACCATCAACGAAAGCATAGGCTTCATCATCAGAGAAAGCCCTGATCCTGCGGGGCTCGGGAAACTGGATCTGTCCATAGCATTCCCATTGGACGTAGTCGCCTACAGCGGGCTGTTCAATTTCTTCGTCTAGCCGTTCTCCGTCAGCCCCGCTCCCCTCGTTGTGTTCCAGTTCTAACGTTACACCTTCCAACATTCCCGCACATGCTAACGTCGCCTTAAAGTCTCGAATGAAATCACTAACCGCCTTCGGATTGAATTTCCTAACAGCGATGAGTTCGGACTTGAGCGTCCCATCCGAAGGAAGTTTCCCCCTATACTCGCTTAGAAGAGCCTTGTAAATTTCGGGCGAGACGGCAGCTTCCTTTAATGCGGCAAGCCTCTTAGCATCAAGTAGTTCGCGGGCGACAATGTCAATGCCACGCTGCGTGAGCTTCAAGCGTCCATCCTTCTCAGCAACCAGCCCAAAGCTCTTTAATGCCGACAGGAGCCTCCCGGCGTCGCCGGTGAATTTCTCAAATCCCATATGAGCAATTGCTGCATCGCGGGGTGACGCAACCAGCCCGTCGGCCTTGTACCACTTGCCGATCTTTTCGATGGCCGTCTTCAATGAAACCCCGGGATAATTGGGGCTCCGGTGCCGAACTTTCGGAAGCGGGGGCGACGCTGGCGCATCAGTCGGGTTCATGTCTGCATCTCCTTTTCGATAGCCACTATAGCATTTAGCGCCCTCCGCTACAATCCGGATGCGATAAAAATCGATAAATATGAAACATGCTACGGAATAACTGTGTGCTATAGTCCGAATAGGAGATCGGTTGATGATAAGAAGAAACGTAGCCCATGCCACTCCGCCGACCGGGGCGTGGGCCTGAATTGAGAAGGCCCGATCTGTTTAGCTTGCGAGGCGCAGCAGATCGGGCCGGGGTCGGCTATCTTAATGGAGGGTGACGCGCCGGTGCGCGACGCCGTTTTATAAACGGCGAATCCTGACAGATTGCGGATCAACACCGCCATTCTCCGCTCAGATTCCATTATCCACGTCCGTACAGGCTGTGTGTTGGGTCCAACCAGACAATATAAAAAACCGAATCGAGGAAGAAGCCGTGGACCCGCCATTGTCTAGTGGCGATTATGCCGAACTGCCAGAATTCATCTGGCTGAATTTGCTCGTTCAAACCAGGGAACCCGTTCGGCTCGGTGGTTTCCTGAAACACAATCCGATGGTTCTGTCTGCCGTTATCCCATTCGCAAAAGTCGCAGATTGGAATGCCGCTTCGAGTTGATAGTTCGACAAGAAGAGCTTTGATGAAGACTAGATCGCACAGATCAAAAGCGAACTTCGGATTCGTTTCGAGATCGAGGTACTTGAATGAGAAGGTGACAGGGGTATCATCGACCAGCGTAGCTGGCGCGGGAATCCGATCTGCCACGCGCTTGCTACGCTTTCCTTACCTGCGGCTTAAAAAACGCCATCATTGAATCACACGAGATCAATGCAGTAGATGGGCTATCGGCGACAAGTCCGACGCGAGCATCCAACCACGGCTTCTCCCGGTGTGTACGCAATTCCAACTCGCGCCCGTTGAGTTTCCCGTAGGTGTCCAGCACCTCGGACAGATGTGTTTCAATTGGCCAGCGTGGGTCTCCGGGCTCGATAGTTGATTCGCTGTAGGATTCAAGTGGGATTGGTTCCCACCGAAAGCACTTGAACTCGCCATAAACTGGAGGAACGACTGGCCCGCGAATCCAAGCCTCTATGCGCTCTCCAAATAGCGGCTTCTCCAAAATCCCAAGATGCCACCCTTGGCTGTAGTAAAGGAGTTTTTGCAGCTTGAGATTAGAGATCTCCAGCCCGCGCTCTCCAGCGAGCTTCAAAAGGAACTTTGCTGTTTTGCTAGCTGTCGTTTCCGCCGCCATAGAGCCTCCTTTCATTACATTGGACGTACCAGCACTCAATGCCGTTGGTCCAAATTCGCCCACCAACATATGACACATGCGAACTTCGCAATCAATACCACCATAGCAGAAAATCTTGCATTCTCAGCGTGTTACGGGGTCGCCAGCAGTGCGCACATTGTTCATAAACCAAACATTGGTAAGGATTTATGTTTATTTGTTGGCCTGTTGACATGCTTCTCCGTGCACTTGTAGCGTTGCCCACTTGCTGCTACACACACAGGAACCCTAGCTCGAACCCGCCACCGTCCCTCTGGTGTACATGCTTGTATCATTTAATTCAAAGGCCCCTACACGAACTTGTTTCCGCGCAACAGCCGCCAGGCGTCAGCTTCATAAAAGGAAGAGCACTCGCCCCGCTTCACATCGCCAAACAACAGCAAGACCCCTATCTCGCTCTGCTTCCCCGCTTGCTCATACATGCGAAGCCCGGCAAGAAGTAGCCGCCAATCGGCGCGGGCTTCCCCGATGTCCTGACGATATTTCTCCAGTTGAACAGCCACGTCTCCGGGTCGCCCTTTTCCCGTAGCATCGTGAGGATCGCAACACTACCCCTGCCTCATCGAGCCCCCCCGTCCAAACCCCGCCCTCAGCCCCGCGAGCCCCCAACGGTGGAATTCAACTGCCGCTGATACTCGGCGCTATCGAACGAACCCTGCGACGCCGCAATCAAACCATCGGGCCCCATCCGCCACTCCTCAAATCCACTGATGCGAACCTTCCGGCTGTTCCGTCCCGGTCCAGCGTTGGTGCCCGTTAGAGTCCAGTGGTAAAACGCCCGCTCGTCTTCCACCAGCAAATCGTCCATCACCAACTCCAAGTCCGGGAACTCCGTCATAAAGCCCTGCGCCACGGCCGCAATCGCAATTCGCCCCATTGCCGGCGCTCCCGTATTCACGCGCAGGGAACCGCTCTGTGAATAGAACGCCGCCACGCTCTTCGCATCCCGGCTGCACCAGGCTGCCGTGTACCGCTCCGCCATATCCCGAATACGCACTGGATCGAGCATCAAATCCTCAGCTTCGTAACCGTCTCAATATGACTCGTGTGCGGGAACAGATCGATCATCGTCATGTTCTCGATTTCATAGCCCACCGACCGCAGCGTCGCCAGATCGCGCGCCAGCGTCGACGGGTCGCAAGACACAATGCTCAGTTGCTTCGGTTTCAGCCGCGCCAGCGCCCGCGCGCCGTTCTTGCCTAACCCGGAACGCGGCGGATCGGCCAAAACAAAATCGGGCGCATCTGTTTGTTCGTCCATCCACAACTCGGCCGAAGCCTTATAAGCGGCGACGTTCAGCCCCAGCCGTTCCATGTTGAAGCCCAGGTCCGACACCGCGCTCATGCCCGCTTCCACGGCCGTCACTTCGAAGTCGCGCCGCGCCAGCGCCAGTGAGAACAAGCCCACACCGGAATACAAGTCCCACGCCGTCGAACCCTCTGCGCCCTCAATCGCGATCTCCGTCAATTTATCGATCAGGAACCGGTTCGTCTGAAAGAAGCTGCGGTGGCTCACCCGAAACTCGCCATACTCAAGCGACGGCTCCGTCGCCCCCGGCAGTTCCAGCCCGATCCAATCGAAAAACGACCGCGCCAGCCGCTTATCGCCCGCGTCCAGCACGTTCACCTGCACCAACTCCTCGTTGGTGAACAGTTCCAGCGAGCGCAGGAAGTACGGCCACCGCCGCTCCTTCAAATGCCCCCGTAAAATCGCGATCGCCTCGTTCAGTCTCGGTGACGAAATCGGGCATTTCTCAATATCGACGACCTCGTGCGAACCACTCTCGTGAAACCCGATCTTGCCGTTTTCAAAGTGCAGTTGGATGCGGTTCCGATAGCCCCAGTCCGGGCCCGTGATGGTCGGAATCTCCGCGGGCGCTTCGAACTTGCCCACCCGTTCCATCACCTCGCGCAGCACTTCCACCTTCTGCGCCACTTCGTATTCGTAGCTCGACTGCTGATAGCTGCAGCCGCCGCACTTGATGAAGTACGGACACGCCGGCTCGATTCGCTCCGGCGACGGCTCCACGACATTCGTGATCTGTCCGCGCTTCACATGATGGCGCGCGTCCACCGGTTCCACCTGAACCAGTTCTCCCGGCAATGCAAACGGCACCAGCACCACGCCCTGATCCGTGCGCGCCAGCCCATCTCCTCCGAAAACCCATTTCTCGATGCGGAGTTCGTTTAGGATAGGAGTTCACCTTTCTTCAGCATGAAATCACGACTTTTCTCCGGGGTACAACCAACCGGAAACCTGCACATTGGCAACTACCTGGGCGCCCTTAAGAACTTCGTGCGCTTGCAGAGCAGCTATGAAAGCATCTTCTGCATCGTCGACCTACATGCAATAACAATCTACCAGGATCCAGCCCAGTTAAGGGCCAAAAATCGCGAGATCGCCGGGCTTTTCCTCGCCGCCGGGATCGACCCCGGCGCATCCACTATCATCGTTCAATCGCAGGTCGCCGCGCACGCCGAACTTGCCTGGATGTTAACCTGCGTCACTCCCATCGGCTGGCTCTACCGCATGACGCAGTTCAAAGCCAAGAGCGAAACCATTCGCGAACGCTCCGATTCGCAGGATTCCATCGGCGATGGCCTCCTCCAATACCCCATCCTCATGGCCGCCGATATCCTTCTCTATCAGGCCAAAGTCGTCCCCGTCGGCGACGACCAGTCGCAGCACCTCGAACTCGCCCGCGACATCGCCCAGCGCTTTAATTCTCTCTACGGCGACACCTTCGTCATGCCCGAAACCAAGCTTCCCAGCGTCGGCGCGCACATTATGGGCCTCGACGAACCCGACAAGAAAATGTCCAAATCCGCCACCGGAACCGGCCACGCCGTCGCCCTGCTCGACGAGCCCTCCGTCATCAAAAAGAAAATCATGCGCGCCACCACGGACTCCAACCCCGCCGTCGACTTCGACACCATGGGCCCCGGCGTCGCCAACCTCCTGGCCATCTACCAGGCCTTCGACGAATGCTCCGGCGAAGCCCTGCGCGCGAAGTTCAGCGGCATGCGCTACGGCGATCTCAAAAAGGCCGTCGCCGAAAAAACCGTCGAACACATCGAACCTTTCCAGGCCCGCTACCGCGAACTCATGGCCGACCCCGCTTACCTCGATGGCATCTTGAAATCAGGCGCCGAACGCATCCGCCCCATTGCCAATGACACCGTACGCCTTGTGAAGGAGCGCATGGGCCTCTATACGGAAGCGCGGTAGGCTCACTCGGAGATGGGCGCAAGCGCAGGCTATTGGCGGCTCATTCGCGACAACCGGAACTTCCGGCTGCTATGGCTCGCTCAGATCGTCAGCGAAATCGGTGACTGGCTCTATGCCGTCGTGCTCTACGACATGCTCCTGCAAAGCACCGGCAATGCCAGCGCCGTCGCCACCGCCGTCGTTCTGCAAGTGCTTCCGCAGGTGCTCGTCTCGCCCGTCGCCGGCGTCGTCAATGATCGCCTCAGCCGCCGCACCGTGATGATCCTCACCGACATCGGCCGCTGCTTCATCATCGCTGCCATGTTATTCGTCATTCGCGGCGGCAATCTCTCGATGATCTACCCGCTCCTGCTTCTCGAAACCGTCATGTGGGCGTTTTTCGAACCCGGCCGCAGCGCCATCCTCCCCAGCCTCGTGAATGGCGAACGCGAACTCAGCACCGCAAACACCCTCTCGGCCGTCACCTGGTCCTTCAATCTCGCCGTCGGTGCCGCCCTCGGCGGACTACTCGCCGTCGCCATCGGACGCGATGCCGTGCTCGCCATCAACTCGCTCTCGTTCCTCGGCTCCGCCTGGCTGCTTTGGCGCATCCGCTGCACCGAATCGCATCTCGAAGCCGCCCCTCCCCTGCGCGCGCGCGAACTCGTCGACTTCCGTCCCATGGTCGAAGGCTTCCGCTACATCTGGCGCGACGCGAAACTCCTCGCCCTAATGTTCGCCAAAGCCGGCATCGGCATCCTCGGCGCCCATCACGTTTTGCTGCCGCTCTACGGCGAACGCATCTTCCCCATCCCCGGCGAAGCCGTGCTCTCCATGAGCCTGCTCATGGCCGCGCGCGGCGTCGGCGCCCTGCTCGGACCCTTCGCCGCCATGGGCTGGATTGGCGAAAACCCGTATCGCCGCCGCCTGGCCATCCTCGCCGGTTTCGGAAGTGCCGCCGTTGGATACATCGCGCTGTCCGTCGCACCCAACCTGTGGACCGCCCTCGCCGGCGTCATCGTCGCCCACGCCGGCATGAGCGTCATCTGGGTCGTCCAGACGCTGATGATGCAAATTCAAACCGACGACCGGTTCCGCGGCCGCGTCTTCTCCGCCGACTTCGCCGCCCTCATTCTGTTGATGGCCCTCAGCACACACGCCGCCGGTGCGGCTTCGGATGCAGGCGCCGGTGTTCGCACCATCGCTCTCGCCGTGGGTCTGCTTGCCTTGGTCCCCGCCGCCATCTGGCTGCTGTTCGCAATGCCGCTATGGCGTCACGATCCGGACCGCGTCGAACCCCTCACCGATTGACGGCGCCTCAAGCTGCCCGGCCATCCTCAAAATCGCCTCCTCCGGCACCATCCGCTCCCGCTCGAGATTGCGCCGCAGGCACTCCGCCAGCGGTGTATCGAAATAGACCGCCTCCACACGCGCCCCGAAGTGCCGCGCGATCCGGATGTACACCGCCCGCCCCTCGCGCGTCACACTCGTCGCATCAACCGCCGTCACCGGCCGCCCAATCGCCAACCGCGTCCGCAACAGCGCCCGCACATAAAGGAACACCTGCTTGTTTACGCTCTGATCAGTGATGTCATCGGCCAGCACTCCACGCAGCGCATCCGTGCTGATCACCGGAACCCGGTTCTCCTCCGCCCATGTCGACTTTCCCGACCCCGGCAACCCGACGAACACCAGCACCAGCCCCGTGTGAACGGCCTCTCGGCCTGTCGATAACTCTCCCGTGCGGCTGACCTCGCCGTCCCCCGATTGCCCGCCCCGGCCCGCCGGCCCGCTAAACCCCGTATCGCCCGGCATCCAACAACCGCCCCGCAATCGTCCGCCGCATCTCCACCGCGTTCACCGGCTCAAACTTCGCCAGCCGCCGCAAAATCGCCAGGTTCGTCCGCAGGCCATCGCCCGCGCCCGACGCCGCCAACACATTGCGCGCCGCGCCTTCAATCGTCTCCATCGCCGACCGGCAGAACACGGCCGTGTACATCGCCGCCAACTCCCCCTTGCCCGCCGCGCGCAGCCGCTCCGTGCGCAGCACGCATCCCTCCATCGCGAATGCGTTCATCGAAACATCGGTGACCGAGGCAAGCACCTCTTGCTGCTGCTCAAGGTCGTTGCCGAATGCCTGATACGCCACGCCCAAACAAAACAGCGCCACCTTCTTCGCCGAACTCGCCAAACCCGCATCCGACAAGTCTTGCGCCGCCCCCCCGCTCAACAACTCGCCCTGCAACTTCTTCACGGCTTCCACCAGCCCCAGCCGCCCCTTCTGCGCGCGCTTCAGCAGCATCCCCGTCGCCAGCATCCGGTTGATCTCGTTCGTGCCCTCGAAGATCCGGTTGATGCGGCAGTCGCGATACGCCCGCTCAACCAAATAGTCCTGATGGTAGCCGTAGCCGCCATGAACCTGAACCCCTTCATCGGCCACGTAGCTCAACGCCTCGCTCGCAAACACCTTCACGTAGCTGCATTCGGGAGCAAACTCTTCCACCGCCTTCATGTGCAACTCAGCCGCATCCGGTAAATTCCAGCTGAATCCGCTCAGCTTCGATTCAATCATCCCCGCCACGCGGTACGACATCGTCTCCGCCGCATAGGTGCGAATCGCCATCTCCGCCAGCTTGTGGCGAATCATCCCAAATTCGCCGATCGGCTTCCCGAAGGCGATGCGCTCCTTCGCGTATTTCAGACAAACAGACAATAAATTCTTAGATCCGCCCACGGTCCCCGGGCCCAACTTCAACCGGCCCAGGTTCAGAATGTTGAACGCGATCAGATGCCCGCGCCCCACATCGCCCAGCAAATTCTCCTTCGGCACCCGCACGTTCTCAAAGTAAACCGGCGTCGTCGACGAGCCCTTGATGCCCATCTTCTTCTCTTCCGCGCCAGGCGTCACGCCCGGCCATGTGCGCTCCACAAGAAACGCCGAGAACTGCTCGCCGCCGACTTTAGCGAAGACCGTATAGAGATCCGCCCCACCCCCATTGGTGATCCACATCTTCTGGCCATTGAGAATGTAGTGCGTGCCATCCTCGGAAAGATCGGCGCGAGTCTTGATGTTCATCGCATCTGACCCCGCGTGCGGCTCGCTCAAACAGTACGCCGCAATCAACTCCGCCGTCGCCAGTCGCGGCAGATAACGCCGCTTCTGTTCTTCGTTGCCAAACAGCACTAGCGGAAGCGTACCGATCCCCGTATGCGCCCCATGCCAGCCCGCATAGGAAGCATCCCGCGAAATCTGCTCGCCCACAATCATCGCGCTCACCAGGTCCATCTCCATGCCGCCATAGGCTTCTGGAATCATCACAGCCGTCAACCCAAGCTCAGCCGACTTGCGCAAAATCGACTGCGCCAGCCCCGGCTCCTGATGTTGAATGGCCTCGACATGCGGTGCTACTTCATTGGTGAAAAAGGCTTCGGTCGTCCGAGCAATCTCCCGATGCTCGTCCGTGAAATCTTCCGGCGTGAACATGCTCGTTGCATCCGTCGGTCCAAGCAAAAACCCGCCGCCAACCTGGGCGGACGCGGGCGTAGTGGTGGTGGCCATCAGAGTGATTGTGCCACACAGCGGCGGAGGGCCTGATAGATCACGAAGAGTGCAACCTACGCCGTGCCGCCGCGGCGGCCTCGCCCGCCCGCATCACCGGAACGGCGGATCCGGCAGGCTAAACCCGGCTCCGCCTGATTCGGGAAAGTATTCGAGGCATGCGAGGGCCCTGCGGGTCCTGCCTCTCCCTCAACTCAAAAGTTCCGATCTGCGTTCATCTGCGGCCCAAAATCGAGCTTCCCCAACCCTCCTACATCAACTCAAATATCCCCGCCGCCCCCTGCCCGCCGCCAATACACATCGTCACCATCCCATACCGATGCTGCCCGCGATGCATCTCCCGCAGAACCGTCGCCGACAGCTTCGCGCCCGTGCACCCCAGCGGATGCCCCAGCGCCAGCGCCCCGCCATTCGGATTCACCTTCTCCGGATCCAGCCCCGCCGTTCGCATCACCGCCAGCGCTTGGCATGCGAACGCTTCGTTCAACTCAATCGTCCCGATGTCGTCCAGCTTCAAGCCCGCAAGCGCCAGCGCCTTCGGAATCGCTACCACCGGACCAATCCCCATAATCTCCGGCGGAACCCCGCCCACCGCGAAACTCGCAAATCTCGCGCGCCCACGCAGCCCCAATTCACGCGCCTTCGCATCGCTCATCACGATTGCGAGTGCCGCCCCGTCACTCATCTGCGAACTGTTGCCCGCCGTCACCGTACCTTGCGCATGGAACACCGGCTTCAACTTCGCCAGCGCCTCCGCCGTCGTATCCGCCCTCGGCCCTTCATCCTGAGTAAATAACGCGGTCGCCGTCTCCGGCTTGCCATTCTTCAGCGAGGTAGTCGTCACCTCCAGCGGCACCAGTTCCTCATCGAACTTCCCTGCCGCTTGCGCCGCCAGCGCCTTCTGATGGCTCCGAAACGCAAACGCATCGGAATCGTCGCGCGAAACGTGGTACTTGCGCTGCACGTTCTCCGCCGTCAGCCCCATGTTGATGTAGATCTCCGGATGATAATCCACCATCCAAGGATTCGGCGCCAAATTGCGGCCCGTCATCGGCAGCATGCTCATCGTCTCTGCGCCGCCCGCAAGAATGATCTGCGCCATGCCCGCGCGAATCCGCTCGGCCGCCATAGCAATCGCCTGCAACCCCGAAGAGCAAAACCGATTGATCGTGACGCCGGGCACCGAATCAGGCAGCCCCGCCCGCAGCGCCGCAATGCGCGCCATGTTCATGCCCTGCTCGCCTTCGGGCATCGCGCACCCCAGAATCACATCGTCAATCTCATCGGCAGGCACCTGTGGATAGCGTCCGAGCAGCGCGCGAATCACCGCCGCCGCCATATCGTCAGGACGCGTGTTCCGCAGCGTCCCGCGCGGCGCCTTGCCCACCGGCGTGCGCAAACAATCGATGATCAGTGCTTCAGGCATCTCTCTCCTCCTAGTTCCGCAGCGGCTTGCCGGTCTTCAGCATGTGCTGCATCCGCGCCTGCGTCCTCGCATCGCCGCACAAACTCAAAAACGCCTCGCGCTCCAAATCCAACAGATACTGCTCACTCACCACCTGCGCCCCCGTCAACCGCCCGCCGCTCAATACATACGCCAGTTTCTCGGCCACCACCATGTCGTAGTCGGTCGCATAACCGCCCTTGTGCATCAACCACGCGCCCATCTTCATCAGCGCGAACGACGCATCTCCGCCTACGTTCACCATCACACCCGCCGGCGCCTGATACCCTGTCGCCATTGCCAGGGCCAACTGCTTCGCATCGTCGATCAGCCGCTCCTGATTCATCGACACGCCATCCGCCTTCGCCAGCAATCCCAGCTCGCGCGCATTCTCGGCCGACGTCGAAACCTTCGCCATCCCAATCAACTCGAACGCCTTGCGTGCGTCGCCCAACCGCAGCAGCATCTCCTTACACCCGCCGCCAGCGGGAATCACACCGACGCCCACTTCCACCAATCCCATGTACAACTCAGCCGACGCCTGCATCCGCGCCGTGTGCAGCGAAATCTCCGTGCCGCCGCCCAGCGTCCGCGCAAACGGCGCAGCCACCACCGGGAACGCCGCATACTTCAGCGCCATGCAGCAGTTCTGGAATCGCCGCACAGCCCCGTCCAACTCGTCCCATTCCTCGTTCTGCGCGGCCATGAGCACGAGCATCAAATTCGCGCCCACACAGAAATCGCCGCCCTGGTTCGCAATCACCATCGCGCGATAATTGCGGCCTGTTTCCTCCAACCCCGCGTGCAGCATCTGCACCGTGTCCTCGCCGATCGAGTTCATCTTCGAATGAAATTCGACGCACAAAACCCCATCGCCCAAATCGAGCAGCGACGCGCCTGGATTGGCTTGCACCACGCCCCGCGCCCGCTTCGTATCGGCCAGCACCGTGATGCCCGGCCTCGCCTCCAACTCACGGAACTCCGTCGCACCCAGATCGACATACTCCGTCCGTGGCGTGCCATTGTGGTCCGCCGCGCGATAAAAACTCTGCCCGCCCGCCGACAGCATCCGGCTCACGGTCTCCGGCAGAGACCGCCCTTCGGCTTCAATTCGCCGCGCCGTCGCCGCAAATCCCAGCGCATCCCAAAGTTCGAACGGCCCATACGTATGCGCGTAGCCCCAGCGCATCGCCCGGTCAATTTCGACAATCCGGTCCGAAATCTCTGGAACCCGCTCGGCCGCATAGAGCATATGGTCCGAAAGCAGCTGCCACAAAAACCTGCCCGCGCGGTCCGTCCCCGCCACAAGCGCCCGCAGCCGTTCCGCAAGCCCGCTGATGTTGCGCGCCGCCTCAACCGCCGGCATCGAAACTTTAGCCGCCGGATGATACTCGAACGTGTTCAGGTCGATCGCTTCGATCGTCTTCCGATCGCCCGCGCCCACACGGCGGTAGAAGCCTTGCCCCGACTTCTCACCGAGCCACTTCCGCCCCATCATCTCTTCCAGAAACGGCGGCGGCAAAAACCGTTCGCGCCACGGATCGTGCGGCACCAGCGCATGCAGATTCGAGCCGACGAACGCCCATACATCCAACCCGACAATGTCCAGCAATCGAAAACTCGCCGAGTTCGGCAGCCCGATGAGCGAACCCGTCAGCGCGTCCACCTCCTCCACCGTGAACCCGCCCTCCAGCGCATACTTCGCCGTCGTGCCGCCAAAAAAACTGCCGATGCGGTTCGCAACGAAGTTGGGCGTGTCTTTGCACATCACGACACCCTTGCCCAGCTTCACATCGCAGAACTCCGCCACCCGCGCCACCACCGCCGCATCCGTCGCCGGCGTGGGAATCACCTCAACCAAATGCAGGTAGCGCGGCGGATTGAAGAAGTGCGTACCAAGGAATCTCCCCCGCGCCTCCACCGGAAACTCGGCCGCAATGTGCGCCAACGGAATGCCGCTCGTGTTCGTCGAAAGAATCGCCTCCGGCCCCGCGTGCTGAAGAATGCGCGACCACAGGGTCCGCTTGATCTCCAGGTTCTCCGTCACCGCTTCGATAATCCAGTCGCACCCCGCCAGCCGCGCCATGTCGTCGTCGAAGTTGCCCGGCGTGATCAGCGCCGCCGTGCCCGCCGAAAACATTCCACCCGGTTTCTGTTTCGCGGCCGATTCGATTCCTTTCCGGGCGATCGCACTGCGGTCGGGACCCGCCCCGGCAGGCAGGTCCAAAAGGAGCGCGGGAATTCCAGCGTTGGCGAAGTGGGCGGCGATTCGCGAGCCCATGGTGCCCGCTCCGAGCACGCCGATCTGACGGGGATTTTTCATGGATGGGTCTGAAAAGTGTACTAAAGAAGGCAGTGTATCGCGCCGCGCCGCGCCAGGCGATTCACTCCGCCGGATTAGAATAGAGACTTGACGCAACCTGACGTGCCGAAGGCGGCGGCTCGCAATCGTTTCCCCTCCTGGCTATTGCCCTTGATCGGCTACATGGTCTCCATCGGTAGCCTGGTCTGGGTCTATCACGGATTCGATTGGAAAGAGCAGCTGCCGCGCGTCGCCCGCACCGACCTCCGCTGGGTAACCCTCGCCATGCTGGCCGACATCGCCGTCTATGTCTGCCAGGGCATCCGTTGGAAATATCTGCTCAGTCCGTTGGGGCCCATCTCCACCTGGAAGGCCACGCAAGCCGTCTACATCGGCCTCTTCGCCAACGAAATTCTGCCACTCCGTTCCGGCGAAGTCATCCGCGTTTACCTCATGCGCAAATGGAGCGGCCTGCCGCTTCCGGTCGTCGCCACCTCGGTCATCATCGAACGCTTGATGGACGGCATCTGGCTCGTCGTCGGCTTCTACGCCGCCGCGCTGTTTGTCGACCTCCCCCGCTGGCTCGAAGGCGCCAGCAGCGTCCTCATGCTCATTCTGGCTGGCGTCTCGGCACTCGTCTTATGGGCCGTCCTGCACAAATCGCGCGCCCATGAAGCCGTCCGGGGCAGCCGCTGGGGCCTCATGCTGCGCCATGTCGTCGACGGTGTGCACGACATGGGCCGCTCCCGCTCCTTCGCCATCGCCTTCCTCCTCAGCGGCCTCCATCTTGCCCTTCAGGTGATTCCCCTCTGGGCCCTCATGCACGGCTTCCAGTTGGATCGCACGCCCTGGGAAGCCGCCGCCGTCCTCATGGTCCTCCGCATCGGCACCGTCGTGCCGCAAGCCCCCGGCAACGTCGGTTCCTTCCAGGCCCTCGTCCTCGTCGGGCTCAGCGCCCTGGGAGTCGATCGCGCCTCCGCCACCGGCTTCGCTACACTCCTTTTCTTCGTCATCACCGTGCCCCTCTGGATGGCCGGCTTCGTCGCCCTCATGCTCACCCGCATGCGCCTCACCGATCTCCACCGCGACGCAACGGACGAAGGTGATGTCGGAGACGTGCGGTAATCGCGTAGCGATAGCCTCGGCCCGCGCTCAAATCTCATCTTCGGACCGGGTTAGAATGGACCCCACCGATGGAAAAGCGCTACCAAGTATTTGTAAGCTCGACTTACGATGACCTGCGCGTAGAACGGCAAGAGGTAATGCAAGCGCTGTTGGAACTCGATTGCCTTCCGGCTGGAATGGAGTTGTTTCCTGCGGCGGATGAGGACCAATGGTCGTTGATCAAACGAATCATTGAGCAGTCCGACTACTACATCGTCATCATCGGCGGCCGCTACGGGTCCAAGGGCCCATCTGGGGTGAGCTACACGGAGATGGAGTTCACATACGCGAAGGAAATCGGGAAACCGGTCATCGGATTTCTCCACGGCAAGCCATCCGATATTCCTTCTGGCAAAACGGACCCCGCCAACGCCGCCGAGCTGGAACGGTTCCGGGGTCTGGTCCAACAAAGACTGTGCAAATTCTGGGAGAGTCCCAAGGAATTGGGCTCAATTGTTAGCCGCAGCATTGTGCAGCTAATGAAGGCCAAGCCCGCCGTCGGCTGGGTGCGGGCCGATCAGTTCACTCCTGATGCCGCGGGCGAGATGATCAACTTGCGGCGCCGGATCGACGAACTGGAGGCTCAATTGGCTGCGGCAATCGCGGCACAATCGCCCACCGCGGAACTGGCGGGCGGGAATGATCTTCACGAAATTGTGGGCAGGGCTATTGTCGTATTGGACCGCGACACTCATACCGTGAAGGTTTCGATTCCCGTCCCCTGGAATCGAATCCTCGCATGCGTTGCAAAGCAAGCGGCCGAAGGTTGTGTCTTGAGTAGAATCAAAAACGCGTTGGAATTCATGATTTTCGACTATTTTGCAGACGATGTCTTTGTCCAGGCTCGCGCAGTCCTGGGAGACGGGGGCGAACTAAAGATACCTCTCCGGTCGGCAATCACGATCGACGATTACGCACTGGACCGCATCATGCTGCACCTTCGCGCCTTGAGCTGCGTGAAAGAGGCCGCCGGCAAGTGGACGCTCACCCGGCAGGGTGACCAGATGGTCGTAGAGAGTCTGGCCTTTCGCCGCACTCCCAATGCCTAACTGGCGTTGCGCCCGCGAAGCCGGGCCTTCCGTTCGTCATCGCAAAGATCACCTGCGCTAAACTCCCCCTATGACACGACGTCTGGCACTCCTCCTCCTATTGGCCTCCGCTTGCTTCGGGCAGCAGCAACTGCGCGTCATCATGTTCGGCGCCCATCCCGATGACTGCGACATCAAGTCCGGCGGCACTGCCGTCAAGTTCGCCAAGGCCGGACACCTCGTGAAATTCGTCTCCATTACCAATGGCAACGCCGGCCACCAGGAAATGGGCGGCGGCATCCTCGCCAAGCGCCGCTATAAGGAAACGCAGGAAAGCATGAAGCGCAGCGGCATCGCCGAATACGAGGTCTTCGACAACGACGACGGCGAACTGCTCCCCACCGTCGAAATCCGTAAGCAGGTCATCCGAGCCATCCGCAAATGGAAGGCCGACATCGTCATCGCCCCGCGGCCCAACGACTATCATCCCGACCACCGCTACACCGGCGTGCTCATTCAAGACGCCGCCTACATGGTCGTCGTGCCCAACGTCGTGCCCGACGTCGAGCCCCTCTACAACAATCCCGTCTTCCTCTACTACATCGATCCCTTCCAGAAGCCCTCGCCGTTCCGCCACGACGTCGTCGTGTCCATCGACGATGTCTGGCAGAAGAAACTCGAAATCTTCGATGCCCACGAATCCCAGTTCTACGAATGGCTCCCCTGGGTCGACCACCTCCTCCAGGACGTGCCCAAAGATAAAATCGCCCGCCGCAAATGGCTCGAAGGCTGGATCAACAAGTCGTGGTCCCAACCCGTGAACGCCGAACAGCGCGCCGTTCTCGAAAAGCGCTATGGCAAGGAAGCGGCCGCGAAAGTAGTCCACGCCGAATCGTTCGAGTTGTGCGAATACGGCCGCCGGCCGAGTCTGGAAGAGCTGTGGAAGATGTTCCCCAAATAAACCAAACCCTGC
The DNA here is from genome assembly GCA_040007195.1 of Acidobacteriota bacterium. GTDB lineage: Bacteria > Acidobacteriota > Terriglobia > Bryobacterales > Bryobacteraceae > JAFLBB01. The sequence continues at coordinate 16,083 of JBDTVQ010000057.1, forward strand.
GCGCGCTGCCCGCGGTTCATGAGGTACTGGCGGAACTCGCCGGCGAAAATGTCCCGCGCGTTCTGCTGGTCAGCGAGATTCGCGCCTCTATCGACCGCGCCCGTGCCCACCTCCTGCGAGGCAGCGCCCCCTTCGATGTCATCGCCGATGTCCGGGCCTCGCTCGCCTTGCTTCGCCACCCCTCGCTCCACCGCGTCATCAACGCCACCGGCGTGGTCCTTCACACCAACCTCGGCCGCGCCCCGCTCCCCGAAGCCGCTCCCGCTGGCTTCTACACCAACCTCGAATACGACCTCACCACCGGGACGCGCGGCAAACGCGATTCCCACCTCGCTGATCTCCTCCACCGCCTTCTCGGCGCTCCCGCCATCGTCGTCAACAACAACGCGGCCGCGGTCTACCTTGCACTTGCTGCGCTCGCCGGAGAAGGCGACGTAGTCGCATCGCGCGGCCAGCTCATCGAAATCGGCGACGGCTTCCGCATCCCCGACATCATGTCCTGTTCCGGCGCGAAGCTCGTCGAAGTCGGCACCACCAATCGCACCCGAATCGACGACTACGCCGCCGCCATCACCGATCGCACCCGCCTGCTCATGATCGTCCATCCCAGCAACTTCCGCATGACCGGCTTCGTCGGCAGCCCCAACCGCGAAGAGATCGTCGCGCTGGGCCGCGAGCGCGCCATCCCCGTCTATGAAGACCTCGGCAGCGGCTGCCTCCTCGATCTCCGCCCCCAAGGCATCGACGAGCCCCGCGTGCAGGAATCCCTCGCCGCAGGCATCGACCTCGTCAGCTTCTCCGGCGACAAACTTCTAGGCGGCCCACAAGCCGGCATCCTCGCCGGCAAGCCCGAGCTCATCGCCCGCCTCCGCCGCCACCCCATGTATCGCGCGCTACGCCTCGACAAACTCGTCATCGCCGCCCTCGAACGCGCCCTCCGCGCCACGCTCCTCGAGAACTGGGACGACCTGCCCGCCTCCCGCATGATCCGCGCCACCGCCGGCGAAATCCGCGAGCGTGCCCTCTGCCTCGCCGCCCGGCTTCCTCCACCCCTCGCCCCCGAACTCATCCCCGGCGAAAGCGTCATCGGCGGCGGCTCAACGCCCGAACAAACCCTTCCCACTTGGCTGCTCGCCTTCAGCGCCGGCGCCACAAAACACGAAGAGCGGCTGCGCCAAGGCGAGCCGCCCGTCATTGCCAGAATGGAAAAGGACCGCCTCGTGCTCGATCTGCGCACGGTCGATCCCAGCGAAGAGCCCGATCTGGTGCGGCGCCTCATCGCGGTCGCCTCGTGCGACACGCCTCCCGGCCCAAAAGCGTGAACCTAAGGTCTGGATAGTTTCCGAATAGCGCGTGATCCGTCCGGAGCGCGATACGAGACTGCCAAACGAAGGAAAGAGGCCAGTTCCGCAGCTACCGCTTGGCTATTGGCAAGGCCGTTAGTTCGTCAATAACTTCTTCAATGCTGGCGCAATCGCCTCGCCCCAGCGTTCGTACCCGGCTTCGGTCGGATGCAGGTAGTCATTCATAATCACGGGGGAAATGCTCCCATCTGCTTCCAGAAACACCTTGCCGATATCCATGTACGTGATGTTGCGCGTGCCATGCAGCTTCGCGAGTTCCAGGTTTACCCCCGCGATCTTGTCACGCCCCGCGTCCGCTTTGGCGCCGCGCGGAAAAATGCCGAGCAGGAGTATCTTCGATTGCGGCAGCCGCACATGCAGTTCCTCGCAAATCGCCGTCACCCCCGCCGCAATCTCTTCCGTGGTGTTGATAGTCATGTTGTTGGTTCCGATCATCACCATCACCACACGCGGACGAATACCATCGACTTCGCCATGGCGCAAACGCCACAAGACGTTCTCGGTCCGATCCCAACCGTACCCGATATTAGTGACCTTGAATGCACCAAAGTACTTCTGGTAACTCACCGGACCACGCGCCCTTGCGTCTGAAGGTTCGCCCCCCCAGAAGTGCGTAATGGAGTCGCCCAACAGCAGAATGTCCGGCTTCACTTGCTCGTTTCGCGCCACAATCGCGCGGTGGCGGGTGGCCCAGTCGTAGTTCTTCCAATCGCGATTCTGAGTTACCTCTACCACCGTCGAAGGCTGCGGACGCCCAGCGATCAAAAGCACCGGGCTTGTGTCGGCGTGAGAGGCCGAGAACACGCGCGCCCGCAGAACACGGCCAACCGGAACGTCGACCGGGCCAAAGTAGACCCCAGCCGACTTGTCAGGGTCGCGATCCTCAAACGTGTACCGAATCACCGCGTCCGGCGTCGAGCTCTCCAACACCACACGCGAGTCCGGTAGATAACGGAAGGTCGGTGGCGCGACTTCCGCAAAAAGTGCAACGCTACAGAACAGCCAGATGAGGCGCATTTGGTTACGCTATCAAAGTGCGCAAAATACTGCGCAGGTTCGGGGCCAGCCCGCGGCAGTTGATTTCCGATAGCGAACGCGCGTGGTGCCTGATTTGCGACGACCTTGCGGTTCGCAGCCACCAGCTACTCGTCTGTAGGGACAGTTATTCCGAGTTGCTGGATCAACGGGGCGACGCCACTTGATTCCTTCTAGAGTCGGCCGGCTTGCTGGAGGCGGGCCATACAATTCAGCCCGGATTGTCGGCGATGCGTATGTTGAGGGCTGGTGCGGTAGTTTTTCGACCTTCCGCATTGTCGACAGATTATGCTAACGCTTATGGGCCTTCCGGCCTCCCGGCCTATCGCGCTCCTCGCTAGTTCGCGCGCTCCAGGTAGCTGCCGTCGGCGGTTGAAACGCGAATCGTTTCGCCTTCGCTGATGAACGGCGGAACCTGCACCACAAGCCCCGTCTCCATCGTCGCCGGTTTGGTCACGTTCGACACCGTCGCGCCCTTCAAGCTCGGCTCCGTCTCGACGATTTTCATATCGATCGACGGTGGCAGCTCCACCGAAATCGGCGTGCCCTCGTAATACACCACAATCACCTTTAACTGAGCAATCAGGTAATCCGTCGCGTCGCCCAGCAGATCTTTGTTCAAATGCATCTGCTCATAAGACTCGATGTTCATGAAGTGGTACGCTTCGCCATCGTCGTACAGAAACTCCATCGGAATTTCGTCCAGCGACACCTTCTCAACCTTGTCTTCCGACGAAAAACGATGCTCGTAAATGGAGCCGTTAGACAAGCGGCGCAGCTTGGCCTGGACGAAGCCGCGAAGGTTGCCCGGGGTGCGATGCTCCTTCTTGAAAACGGAGTAAAGGTCTCCGTTCCATTTAATAACCATGCCCGGGCGTAGCTGGGTTGCAGCGATCATGCGGGGTGAATGCTCCTTGGTGGATCTACTAAAGGGGAAAGTACCACTTTAGCAGGTAAGGTACCAGGGAGTGGTGCGCAAGACATCGTCCCCGCGCATCACAAACCCATCGTGAAATGCCCGGCTCCGCTCGCCATGCTCTGCTCGCCATGCCGTTCCGCCGCCGCTCCTGAGATAGACTGTCGCACATGAGCGAATCTTCATTGAGCCGGCGAACCCTACTCCAGTCTTCCATCGGCGCGGCGCTTGCGCCCGTGCTCGCCCGCGCGCAGCAAGCCGGAGCGCCCAAGCCGAACATCCTCTACATGATGTCCGACGACCACGCCGCACACGCGATTTCGGCCTACGGCTCCAAAATCAACAAGACCCCCAACATCGACCGCATCGCCAACGAAGGCATGCGCATGGACAACTGCTTCGCAACGAATTCCATCTGCACTCCCTCGCGCGGCGCCGTCCTCACCGGCCAATACAGCCACAAAAACGGCGTCTACACGCTCGCCGACGCCATTGACCCCAAGAAAACCACCGTCGCCCACCTGCTCCGCGATGCCGGCTACAACACCGCCATGATCGGCAAGTGGCACCTGAAGACCGACCCCCAGGGCTTCGACTACTGGAACATCCTGCCCGGCCAGGGCAAATACTACGATCCTGACTTCATCACCAAGGACGGCACCAGGAAGCACGAGGGCTACTGCACCGACCTCATCGGCGACTTCTCGCTCGACTTTCTCAAGAACCGCGACAAATCGAAGCCCTTCTTCCTCATGTCGCACCAGAAAGCGCCCCACCGTGCCTGGCAGCCCGCACCCAAATATGCGACGTGGCTCTACAACGAAACCATCCCCGAACCCGACAACCTGTATGAGGACATGAGCAAGCGCAGCGCCGCTGCCCAGCGCGCCACCCTCCGCGTCGGCGACGATTTCACCGAAGCCGATCTCAAGGTCCCCCGGCCCGTAGGCCTCTCGCAGGAACAAATGCGCAAGTGGGCCTACCAGGTTTATATAAAGGATTACCTGCGCTGCATCCGCTCCGTCGACGATAACGTCGGCCGCCTTCTCGACTACCTCGATGCCGAAGGTCTCAAAGACAACACCATCGTCATCTACACCTCCGATCAGGGCTTCTTCCTCGGCGATCACGGCTGGTTCGACAAGCGCTTCATGTACGAAGAAACCATGCGCATGCCGTTCCTCGTCCGCTATCCCAAACACATCCAGCCGCACACCACCAATAGCGACATGGTTTTGAATGTCGACTTCGCGCCCACCTTCCTCGAATACGCCGACCAGAAAGCGCCGGATTGGATGCAAGGCCGCAGCTTCGCCCAGAACCTTGGCGGCAAAACGCCCCCCGACTGGCGGCAATCGATGTACTACCGCTACTGGATGCACCTAGGCGGCGGCCACACAGTCACGGCGCATTACGGCGTCCGCACCCGCACCCACAAGCTGATCTACTACTACGGCAAGGCCCTCGGCAAAAATGGAGCCGTCGACAAACCCACGCCGCCCGAATGGGAAATGTTCGACATCGAAAAAGACCCGCGCGAAATGCGCAACGTCTACGACGATCCCGCCTACGCCTCCATGCGCGAGACCCTCAAGAAGGAACTATACCGGTTGAAGGATTACTACCAGGACACCGAATAAACAGCCGCTGCGCCTCATATACTTCGCGGGCCAAGCTGCATAACATCTTCCACCGCCACCGGTTCCTTCACAACATACGGCTCGCCATACTTCACCCCAATGAGGTTGCCGTAAAACCGCGCCACCGTTTCCAAACGCTCGCGAATCTCGCGCTCGCCCGGAAATAAATCGGACGCCGCCTCCTGCGCCCCATACTGCGATTGATACGCCATCAGCGCCGCCATCCGCCGGTCAAACTGCGCCGAAATATCCACCACCAGCGACGGCGTCACGTTCGCGTACTGCGACGCATACAGGATCTTGCGCGGCCGGTGCGCCTCCGTGTAGTCGTCCAACTTCTTCAACCCCGCCAGAAAAATCGCCTCGTATCCCAGCTCGCTCGCCTTGGCGTGGTCCGGATGCCGCGCTTCCCAATACGGCAGTATCACCAGCCTCGGTTTCAACCGCCGCAACTCCGTCGCCAGCGTCATGCGCGCCGAAATCGTATTCTCCAGCCGCGCATCCGGCAACCGCAAATTGCCGCGCCACTTGATCAGCATGTGCTTGCCCGCGGCCTCCGACTCCTCCAGCCGCAGCTCCGGCGTGCCGCGCGAACCCATGTCTCCCGCCGTCAAATCCAGCACGCCCGTGCGGTAGCCCTGCTCGGCCAGGCGAATCAGCGTTCCGCCGCACGTCTGCTCCACATCGTCGGGATGCGCGGCAATCGCCAGTGCATCGATTTGCGGCGGATCTTCGAGATCGAAAAATGGATTGCGAATGGTCATACGAATCACCAATACAGTTCCCGGCGCGTCGAATACGGCCGCTTCTGCTCCAACAAGCCAACCAACAGCGCGCCCAACACAAACCCGCCTGCGTGGGCCCACCACGCCACTCCACCCTCCTGCACGCCCGCCCGCGAAAGATCGCCCACGCCGCTGAAGATCTGAATCGCAAACCAGAACAGCAGCAACCAGTAGGCAGGCAGTTCCACCGTCGTGAAGAATATGAACAGAGGCAGCAGCGTCACCACCCGCGAATGCGGAAAGCGGCGTACATACGCGCCCATCACGCCGGCGATTGCGCCGCTCGCTCCCACCGTGGGAATGCGCGAATCGGCGTTAAAGACGTACTGCGTCAACCCCGCCGCCGCGCCGCACAGTAAATAAAACAGCAGATACCGCCAGCGTCCCAAAATGTCTTCGATGTTGTCGCCGAAGATCCACAAAAACCACATGTTCCCGATCAGGTGCATCCACCCGCCGTGCAGGAACATCGACGTGATCAGCGAACTCCAGGCAAATCGCGCCGGCACCATGCCGTACAGCTGAACAAAGTAGTTGCGCGAGTAATCGTCCAGCGAAATCTCAAACAGGAAGACCAGTACGTTCACCGCAATCAGGCAGACAGTAACGACTGGCTTGGTCAGGCTGGGTTGCGAGTCGCGTAAGGGGATCAAGGTTTAACCCCGCGCTGCGCGATCGGCGACGTCCTTCTGTACGCGGCGTTCAGCGCGGCTCATCAGTGCCCGCACCTGCTCCAGTCCGGTAATGCCCCCGCGCGCGCCGATCGCCGTGCAGTTCAGCGCCGCCATCGCATTCGAAAAATCCAACGATTCCTGCAGCGGCATGCCTTGCAGCACAGCGTAACAGAACCCGCCATGGAAGATGTCGCCCGCCCCCGTGGTGTCCACGCAGTTCACCACGTAGGCCGGCGAATAGTAGAATTTTCCGTCCATGCGCGCCAGGCAACCCTGCGCCCCCAGCGTCATCCCCGCCACCTTCATCCCGTGCTCTCGCTGAATCATCTCCAGCGCCCGGAACGGATCGTTCTCGCCCGTGTAGCGGGAAGGGAACTCGGAGCTCGTAATCAGGTAATCGACAAACGGCAGCACGCGGTCGAACCCGTGATAAATCGTGTCCACGTCCACCGTCACCGGAATCCCATGGGCGCGGGCAATCCGCGCCGCCCGTTCCACCGCCGGCGTGTCGTGGCCGTCGATATGCAGCAGCCGCGACGTCGTGATCATCTCCTCGGTGATCTCTTCCGGCTCCAGCCGCAACTCCTCCGGCCGCCGCCAAAACACCGTGCGCTCACCCGTCGTGCGGTCAATCACAATGTAGGCCGTCTGGTTCGGAGTGTTGGCCCGCACCTGCACGTGGTCCAGGTTGATCCCCGACGTGAGCAGGCTCTCCAGTTGGATGCGCCCGCGCTCGTCGTCGCCCACCGTGCCGATATACTTCGTGCGCAAACCCAGCGTCGCGCACGCCACCATCGCGCTCGCCACCTGGCCGCCCGGGCTCAACAACTCTTCGTCAAACGGCTCCTTGCCCGCGTACGCCGGAAAGCGCGAGACAAGCAAAAGGGTATCGGTGGCGTTTAACCCAACGCCCACTACATCGAACTGGGACATGAACATCCGAG
>JBDTVQ010000058.1:0-23151 GCA_040007195.1 Acidobacteriota bacterium
GAGATTTGCATTCTGATGCTGCATGGCCTACTGCACCTGATGGGCATGGACCATGAGACGGACAAGGGACAGATGCGGCGGGCAGAGTCGAAATGGCGCCGCAAGTTGGAGCTGCCGACCGGATTAATTGAGCGTGCCGGGCGCGGGCGAAAGAGTCGTGCCGCATGACCGCCGCGGCACTCATTCTGATTTGTCTTTTCTGCCTCGTCCTGATTCCGGTGGCTTTTCTGCAGCTGCTCTTCACCGCCGGGATGCGTCTGCGCTCACGCGATTCCGAGGCGCTTTCATGGTTCCGAATCTTCCTCGAACCCAGGCTCGGACTGAAGCTCGAGCAGGGCGCGTTGATTTTTTCCATCGTCAAGCACACCCTGCTGCTGTTCATCGGATTTTGCGTGCTGATGTTCACGACCAGCGGCAAGCCGCTGCTGTGGCGTCCCGTTGGCGAGGCGGCGGCGGTGAGCTGGGTGCTGATGGTTCTGTTTGCCCACGTTTTGCCGCACCTGTCGCTCACCAAAACGTCGGGTAAATGGCTTCTTCCGTTCACGCCGCTCTTTGCGTTGCTGGCCAAGGTGACGCGGCCCGTGGTGGGCGGGCTGTCGTTTCTACAGTCCCTTGCGGAGTTGAACGAGCCGGAGGAGACGAAGGAAGAGAGTGCGACGCCGTCGGGCGAAATTGAAGCGCTGATTGAAGCGGGTAAAGAAGAAGGACTCATCGAAGAGGAAGACCGCAAGCTCATTCAGAGCGTTGTGGAGTTCGGCGATAAGACCGTGCGGGAAGTGATGACGCCGCGGCCCAACATCGTGGCCGTTGAGGTGTCGTCGAACATCGAAGAGCTGCGGCAATTGATTATCCGGGAGCAGTACTCGCGGATTCCGGTATTTGAGTCGTCCATCGATCAGATGACCGGGTTCGTGCATGTCCGTGACGTGTTCGAAGTGGATTATGGGTTGCGCGCGCAAATGCAGGTGCGCGAGGTGATGCGCAAGATCGGATACGTACCGGAAACGAAACTGATTGGTAGTCTGCTGCGCGAGATGCAGCAGGACGGCTCGCACATGGTGATGGTGATCGACGAATACGGGAATACGGCCGGGCTGGTGACGATGGAAGATTTGGTGGAAGAGATCCTGGGCGAGATTCGCGATGAATATGAACCCGATCTCGATGTCTCGGGCGATGCCGCGGAAGGGTTTGTCATGAGCGGCAATCTGGATCTCGACCGGCTTGCCGACCTGCTCGAATTCCGTCCGCCGGATGCAACCGAGTCGACGACGATTGGCGGACTGATCACCGAATGGCTGGGACACGTGCCGAAGGTCAATGAACGGATCGAGCGCGATGGCTTGATCATTGACGTGCTGGCATCCGATGAGAGGCGTGTGTGCCAGGTTCGGTTACGCCGTGCCGAGCCGGTGAGTCCCGAGACGGAAATTAACACAGAGGAGCCTGAAAATGGCCAGACAACGCAAGCCTAAGCACGTATCGGGCTTCGTCACCATTCTGGGGCGTCCCAACGCGGGCAAATCGACCTTACTCAACCGGCTTGCCGGATCGAAGCTGGCGATTGTCGCCGATAAGCCACAGACTACGCGCGACGCGATTCAAGCGGTGCTGACGCTACCGCAGGCGCAGATTATCTTTGTCGATACGCCCGGCGTGCATGAGCCGCGCAACCTGCTGAACGAAAAAATGATGGACACCGTTCGCGCTTCGACGCGGGAACAGGACCTGCTGATCTGGCTTGCCGATGCGTCGATTCCCTTCAACGCCAGCGGCGGCGAACACTTGAAGCTTCTTGAAGGGCAAACAATTCCGGCCCTCGTCGTTTTGAACAAGATCGATCTGTTGCGCAACAAGGCCGATCTCATCCCATTGCTGGACGCCTACGGGAAGGCACACCCGTTTGAAGCGTTCGTTCCTGTTTCGGCCGCGACCGGAGAGGGTTTCGAGGATTTACTGGCGGAGATCCTGAAGCGGATGCCCAAGGGGCCGCAATATTATCCGGCCGACTATCTGACCGACCAGCCGATGCGCTTTCTGGCGGCGGAGCTGGTTCGCGAGCAGGTGCTGCTGGCCACCGGCCAAGAGGTGCCTCACTCGGTGGCGGTGTTGATCGAAAAATGGGACGAATCGGCGGGGCGCGCGCACATCGCGGCGGCCATTCACGTGGAGCGCGAGGGGCAGAAGCCGATCGTGATCGGAAAGGGCGGAGCAATGCTAAAAACGATTGGCACGGCCGCGCGCCAGCAGATAGAGGAGCGGTTGGGTAAGAAAGTGTTTCTGGAACTGTTTGTTAAAGTAAAACGGGAGTGGCGTTCCAGCGCCGACTTCCTTCACCAGTTGGAATCACAGAAAATAAGTTCAGGAATCGAATAATGAACTGGCTTCGCACAATTCTTTGTTCCTGCCTGCTGGCCGTAACGCTGGCGGCGCAGGGCACTCCGGCCGACGACGCACTGTATGACCAGGTGCGGATTAAGCTGGCCCAGGACTTTCAAGTGAATGGCGGCGCGATCGAAGTCAAAGTCCACGACGCGGTCGTTACGCTTGCGGGCAAGATCCGCACGGACCGGGCCAAGAACAAAGCCGAGAAAATTGCAGGCAAGGTCAAGGGCGTGAAGAAGGTCATCAACGAGTTGGTTGTCGACCCGAACGCACCGTAGAGAGCCTGGCGATCACCCCGCGGCGGCGCTGCGGCTTGCGGCTCGCAGCGGAAGCCCTCGTTGCGCAAGCGACTCCATGAGCCGCTCGTGCACCTGCCGATCGAACAGGTAGGATGCTCCCTGATCGGTTTCTTCGACCACGGCCTGTCCGCGCTGCGCCATCGCAAGGCAATATTGCTGTTCACCTGGGGAGAGAGTTGCGGACTCGACGCGCGCCAGCCCCTGGCCACTCGGGCGCATCTTGCGCAAGAGTTCGCGCACGAAGACCTGCTCTTCGCTGGCATCCAGAGCCGCGCCCGCGGAGCACAGCCTTTCTTCGACATCGCCGTAAAAGTATGGCCCGCTGGCGAAGGCCAGCAGGAAGATGATGATGTCGATGAAGGCCGCGAGCGAGAGCGAAAACAGGTGACGGCTGGTTGGCGCGGAGAAGAGTTCCTGGAAGGATCGCATGAGGTCCTCTTGGCTGCTGCCGGTCTTGTCGATGTGGCTGGCGAGACTGGGCGGTGGGGGCCGCTCTGCGGAGCCTAGCAATTGATTCATGCCGGACCAGGGCAGGGAATCGTACATGGCGTGGAACTGCCGCAACTGCTGTTCGCTCGGCTGATCGGGACGCGCGGAGGATTGCCAGGTGAGCAGGGACCGTTGTCCCGTCTGCAACTCGGCGAGCGATTGGCGCATGAGCTTGGTGTGGCGGTCAAAGGCGGAGTATCGCGCGCCCGTTCCGGAGCCCTCGCGGTAGGTGGAGCCCAGAGCCTGGGCTTCGCGGGCGACGCTTTCCCGAATGGCATTCAGCGCGGGGTCGGCGTCGGGAGCCTGGGAAATGTGCCCGTGCAACTGTTCGGCTGCCGTCATCTCTTCGAGCGCGACGACGTGGTGCCGTGCTCTGCTGATGGCATCTTCCAATCGCTGTCCCGTTTTTGCGCCGATGCCGTCCAGGTCATCGTAGAGGGCGCGCTGCACCAGCGCCGGACGCTCGCGGGCGGAGAACCAGTTGTAGAGGCTGACATAGGAGAATGCCACGGACACAACCGCGGTGATGGCATAAACGACTATGAGGAGGGTGCGGCCGGTGCGTTGGAATCCCACCAGCCAAGCGACCAACACAAGCGACGCCTGCACGCCTAGCGCGGCCAGGGTGGCGAACCAGGGTGACAAGTAGAGCGCCATTCCCTGTTGGGTTGTGTAAAAAGAGACGATCGATAGCAGGCAACTGGCAACGAAGAGCGCCGCGACGAGCGGCCTTCCGATTCCGGCGCGAACGGAGCCGGAGCTTGGGTACACGAGGGCCATAGTACCTCCTTACGGTGTGATCTACGGTACTATCCCCCGCCGTGTTCCCCAAATCGTTCCTTCGCGCGAGAATTGTTTCATGGATCTCCGCTATCCCATTGGAATCTTTGAAAAGCCGGCGAACGTGACGGCTGCGGACCGGGCCAACTGGATCGCCGATCTGGAATCGCTGCCGTCGACGGTGAGGATGCATGTGGAGCGGCTCGGGCCCGGCGGCCTGGATACGCCTTACCGGCCCGGCGGCTGGACGGCCAGGGTCGTCGTACACCACCTTGCCGATAGCCACATGAATAGCTTCGTGCGGTTTCGCCTGGCGCTAACCGAAGACAGACCGACGATTAAACCATATGACGAAGCGGCTTGGGCATTGCTGGCCGATTCGCAAACGATGGACCCGGCGCATTCGATGGCGATACTGGACGGGCTCCATGCGCGATGGGTCGTGATGATGCGGTCGTTGAGCGAGGACGACTACAAGCGGGCTTTTCTTCACCCCGAGTTGGGCGAAGTGGGGCTCGACCACGCGCTTGCGTTGTACTCCTGGCACTGCCGCCATCATGCCGGACACCTGGGGCTCATCGCGGCATAGCGGCTACACTGCTAGGGTGAGCACAGCGGTCATCACCGGCGCGTCGAGCGGAATTGGCGAGACCTTTGCGCGGGCACTGGCCGCCCGAGGATACTCGGTCGTCTTGATCGCCCGGCGCGCGGATAGGCTGGAGGCGCTGGCGCGGGAGTTGAGCGCGCAACACAAGGTGGAGGCCGAGTGGCTGGCCGTCGACCTTGCCGATGAAAATGGATTGAGCCGGGCGGCGGCGCTGGTCTCGAATCTGGCCGGCCTTTCGCTTTTGGTAAATAACGCGGGATTCGGTACGCGGGGCTACTTTCATGCCTGTCCGCTGGCAGAGCAGGAACGCATGCATCGCCTCCACGTGATGGCGACCGTGCGGCTGACTCATGCCGCCCTGAACGTATTGATCCCGCAGGGCAGGGGCGCGGTGATCAACGTGGCTTCCGTGGCGGCGTTCGCACGAAGTTCGTTCAATACCAGTTATTGCGCAACGAAGAGTTGGATGACCGTTTTTACCGAGGGGCTGCATCTGGAACTGCGCGAGATGGGAACCGCCGTGCAGATCCAAGCGCTGTGCCCGGGGTTCACCTACTCTGAGTTCCACGATGTGCTTGGTGTGGACCGGAAGGGCATTGCCTCGTGGCTGTGGATGCGTGCCGAGGATGTGGTGCAGGAGTCGCTGCGGGGGCTTGATCGCCGGAAGTGGCTGGTGATTCCCGGGCTCGTCTATCGCGTGTTCGCGACGGTGATGTCGAAGGTTCCGACGCCGTTGAGACTGGCGATGGAAGCGCGCAATCCGCAGCGGAAGGCTCGCCGCGGCGATACGCCTTAGCCGTTGACGACGCGCTTGCGCATCTCAATGGCGCCGGTGCGATTGCGCTTGGTCTGGAACATACGCTCACGAGCCGACGACACGGCGTCGGACAGGCTATCGCGCTTCACTTCGAGGCCGCCCCAACTGAACATGATGGAGTGGTGGCCTAGCGAACGGAGTTGGAAATCCCACAGCTTTTCCGAGATCTGGAACAAGCGCCGTTGGGCGGCTGAGTCCGCTTCGCCGGGGAACAGGAGAATGAACTCGTCGTCCTGAAAGTGGCAGGCAAAATCGGGTTCCTTCAACATGCCGCGGATCATTTTCTCGATCGCCGCCAGGGAATCCGCTCCGCCCGGGGTGTCGAGTTTCTGCTTGAGCGCCTCGAAGTCGTTGATGCCGATGGAGACAGCCACTCCCTGGAAGGGAGCATTCGCCTTGATCTGTTCGCGCAGAACTTCGGCGGCGTGCAAGCCGCGCGGCAGTCCTGCTTCCTCGGCGACGAGCGATTCGTGCAGGGAGCCGATGTCGGCGGCGTTTTCCAGGTCCGCAACGTTCGTGAGAACTGTTTCCGGTTGCGCCGGCTCAGCCGCGGCCAATTCTTCAGCCGGCGGTAACGGTTCGGACGCCTGTTCCGCAACTACCGCTTCCGCGGCAGGCTCGTCAGGGGTTTGGACAATAGACTCGATAATCTGCTCGACATCAGGAGTGGTCTGGTCGATTTGCACGACGCGCACGCGCAAGAGCTCCGGTTCGAATTCGGATTCAGAAGCCTCGGCCAGTTCATCCTGCTCCAGGAACTCTTCCGGTTCACTGGGAATGATAGAGGCGAAGCCCATTGGCTTCATGACCAATTCGGGGCCTGACGCGATGGCTGCGGGTTCGTCGCCTCTTGCCACCAACCCAGCGGGCGGGGCTTCAACGGCTGGCATCCGTGAAGCCGCGAGCGATTGCAATTCAATGTGACTCGCCGGTTCGTCGGCTTCGGCGACAAATTCCAACCCGGCAGGCTCGATCTCGGCGGGTTCTAAAACAGGTGTAGCCTCCGCTTCCGCGGAGGCATGGGCGGCGGCTTCCGCAGCCACCAACGGCGGCGGAGTTTCCTGGGTGGCGTGGGAAACGATTTCGGTGATCGGTTCGGCTACCGGCTCAACCAAGGTTTCAAATGCAGCTGCCGCTGCGGTGAGGGGAGCTTCGGTGGTGACTGTTTCATCCACTTCCGCCGGGTCTGCTTCGGCGGAAATTGTTTCTTCCGATACCACCGGGACTGCTTCGCTGGCGAAAGTTTCTTCCGCCACTACCGGGACTACTTCGCTGGCAATAGTTTCTTCCGCCACTACCGGGACTGCTTCGCTGGCAATAGTTTCTTCCGCCACTACCGGGACTTCTTCGTTGGCGATAGTTTCTTCCGCCACCGCTGGAGCTATTTCTGCCGCGATTATTTCTTCCGCCACCGGCGGGGCCGCTTCGGCCGCGATCACCTCTTCCACCGCGAGGGTTTCGGCCGCCGTTTCGGCTGCCGGTTCCTGCACTTCCGCGATGGTTTCAGCCTCTAGTTCCGCGCCAGCTTCGGCCGGCATCTCCGTAATGGATGCGAGTACTATCGGTTCTTCAACCTCAGCGTCTTCTTCGGTGAGATCGTCATCGGTGGCCTTCCGTGACTCATGCCGTTCCCGGATCCGGGCGGCGCGCTCGGCCAATTTCTCGAGTTCTTCTTTGCTTGCCCAAGCAGAACCTCGGGCGGCCGGAGCCACGATCGGTTGTTCCCAAGTGGCCGGCTGCTGCGTTTCTGTTTCCGCGGGCGCCGGTGCGGCCACCGTCTCTTCGGCGGGACCCACGCGCAGGGCGGGCGTCTTGAGAAGGAGTGCCTCGATGCCTTTCAGCAGGGAGCCGGGATGGGCCACGCCCAGTCGTTCCCGCTCGTCCTGCCGGACGCGCATTTCAATGTTGCGTTCCCGCAACTGCTCGTTATTTCCCTTAAGGAAGTCACACAGAAACGCCACAAACGCCGTTCCCAAGACGACCACCAGGCTCACAAAGATTTGAATCTGCAGCGTTCCAAGTTCCATCACAGGTCTCAATTCTAATCGGCCCCGGCGTAAGGGAAGAATAGGTTGTTCATCCCAATAACCACTCGAAGCCATTTGGAAAATCGCTTTGGTACGGCCTTATACCGGGGACTCAGCAATTCCCCTTACGATGAAACTATCGGTCATAGCGGTACTGGTGTTTAGGGCCCGCGGCAATTTTTTGGCCAGTGTTTACGGAGTATTCCGACGGACGCCGCCATAGCCCGGCAGCGGCAGCCCTTTGCGCTCTTGCGGTTGCGGCGGAGGAGACCCATTCGATGACGGACGGCGCATTTGCGAGCCGCCGAAGTCGATCTCTTCGGGAGTAAATACGAGTTCGCGGTCGAGAACCATTTCGAGCGTCGTACCCTTGGCCAGGACAGCATCCGGGCCGCGCGTCAGAAGAACGCCGACCAATCCCGCGGCCGCACCCGCGGCGGCTCCGATGCCGATGCCCATACCGGTGTGGCTGGCGGCCGAACCCGCGATGGCGCCGATGCTCGTTCCGGCGGCTGCCGCTTCGCCCACGGTGCGGGCGTCATTTCCCTTGTTGGAATCGCTCTCGATCTTGCCTTCGGCCTTGTCCAGGCGTTCGGTGGAAAGACCGTCGAGTGTGTTGATCCGTCCGCGGAAATCGCGCGTTACGCCATTGGGCAGTGTGATGGAATCGAAACGCACGTACAATTCGCCGCGGCCCTTAACGCGTCCGGGCCTTTTCACCTGCGTCACGGTTCCCATGACGTAGCTGCCCGGTGGAATGGCGATGCGGCCGTCCACGAGAATCGGAAATACGCTTTCCAGGTACACCCGGTCGCCCTCGCCCGCCTGCTTGGTGCTGATGCTGTTGATCAGGCTCAAGGGGATGCGCGTTCCTTGCCCGACGAGCACGGAAGGCCGGCTAGTTGGCGATTCGACCGGCTCTTGAGCCGGCAAGAGACACGAAACCAGCAGCAGTATGAGGACGCGGGCCTGCATAGACACCTCGATTTGATTCTACTGTGAGGACGCGGGCACTGCTGGTCCGGTTGCCACCGGGAGGCGGACACCGGCTGGACTGGATGCATCACCGCAGTAGATTCGGACTTCCGGATTCGGCCCTGCCCAATCCGGCAGCTTCAGGTTCACTTGATAGAGGCCGCCGAAACCGGGCGTGACGCCGGCGTAGAAAATACCGTCGATAACCGTGCGGCCGTCGAGCACGACATGGAAGTCGTCGCGCTTGACGACCCAGGCGGCAGCCGGTGCTACACGGCCATATTCGACCTTCGGTATCGTCTCACCCAGTCCGGTTGCGTAGAGCACCACGATTTCACCAGGCGAAGCAGGCGCGGCGTCGGCAATGACTGTTCCATCGGCATGCGTGGCAACCGCAACGCCGGGTTTCAGCAGAAACAGCCCGGGCATGGCGCCCGCAAGGAGGACTCGCACGGGGCCACCCGAAGCCCCGCTGCGCACGACTTCAACCATTGCCGGTCCGGGCGTTAGCAGACTGGGGACGAGGAAGTTTACCTGTGACGGCGAGACATACAGTATGTGCGCGCGCAGCCCGCCCACCAGGACGCTTACCCCTGTTCCATTCAAGGTAAACGGCAGTTTGCCGTCCTGGACGTCGTTCGGTGCGATCGCCTGCGTGAGGGAGGACAGGTTTGTGCCGTACACGGTGGCCAGTCCATTGGGAACGAGCACCGCCGAAACCCCGGAAGCCGAATTAACGATGCTGGACGCCGTGTAGGCAGGTGAAACCGCTACCAGATTCTTCGCGCCGCCGAACAGGAGCGCAAAACCACAAACGGCCATGCCGAGCCGTAGCATGTCCGGGAGTGAGCCTCTTCATCCAGTCTACAGGCGGTGTGGAACTCCGCCAACGCAAACATTTGCAATACAAGGGGATGTGGTTGTGGCATCCCCTCTTTGACGCTATAAACCGATGGGCAGAACAACGCCCGCTTGCGAGATCAAGCTGCCTATTCTTATTCCTGGCAGTCGTGTTGCTAGTACAGGCATCGTGCTGCTGGTACTTCTCAGGGAATTCCGCCTGCGGCGGTAGGGTGGCAGTGGCAGCAACATTGCGATTGTGAAATAATGCCTGAATTAATGACCCAATTTTAATTTCTGAGGCGCGTGTAGGTCGAGATCCAAAGTTTCGTTGGAGGAAAATGTGATGCGTTCTGTCTCTTTGGTAGCGATGCTTTTGATGGCAGCGGTGGTTGCAGCCCCTCGTGCGGGCGCGGCGATCCTGCAAGACCCTGGTTTTGAGTTGTCCGTGGATGGGACCCTGACCAGTAATAGCGCCTGGGTTTTGACAAGCAATATTCCTGACGGGTTAAGTCTGGCGGCGCAATTCAGCGACCTCAATATTCCAGGTAAAGGTGGCCTAATGATGGTGTGGTTCAAGTCATTTGAAGGCATGTTCGACCCAGGCGATCCCGCTGCCCAAGCCGAACTGATGCAAATGGTGAATGCCACGCCGGGAGTGTACGATCTCACGTTTCGCGCCAAACTCGAGGCGCACTTCACGGCAGGCCAGGCGTTTGTAGAAATATCGAGCGACGTGGGCGACCTACAGGCATTTGATCTTTTCTCGATCCCGACCGGTATCTTTGGCGACTTCGCGATCAATAACTTCATTGCTAGCGCCGGTACGACGAAACTGACCATTCGAGCGGTGATGGTGGACGGCGTGTTTGCGGACATGAATCCTCAATCACTCCTCCTGGACGATTTCAACCTGACCGGCGGCGGCGAAGTGCCGGAGCCTGGAACGATGGCGTTGTTGGGGAGCGGACTCGTCTGTTTGTGGTTTGCCAAGCGGCGCCGCGGGTAGCCGGGCCCAAGCCCCCTCGGTCAGAGTGCCGTTCTTATTGAGAATGCGAACGGCGACTCTACGCTCGCGAGCCAGTGCAATCCATTGCGCGGGCCCGCCTGGCCCATCGCCGATCTCACCGTTCCAAAGTGCGATGAGATGGACCTCGTCCGCGCCCGAGGCTAGCGCAGCTACAAACCGATGGGGAGAACCACGCCCGCTTGCGATATCAAGCTGCCCATTCTAAGGAGGACGGTATTGTCCCGTCCTGGCGTTGCCGTGGCGGGGATGCGGAGATTGATTTGCCACAGGCCGGTGATGGAGCCAGGGGTAAGGCCGACGTAGAGGATGTCGGCGGAATTCATGACCACGCCGTTGAACTCGATTTGGACCTGATCGCGGGCTTTGGGCGCCGCCGTCAGCGGTACGATCTCACCGGCCAGATAGACGGGCTCCGAAACGCCGAGCCCGGTGGCGAAGATCGAAACGATGTCGCCTACGCGGGGTTTGGTGGAATTGGGCACGAGCACGGGGTCGGCCGCAAGACCGCCTGTTGCGGGGAAGATCGCGGCGATACAGGGGGTGGGAAGGAACCGGAACATCGCTGGGCCGCTTGAGTCGAGCTTGAGCGTGAACGGCGCGCTGCGTTTTTCGTTGGGAGTGCCGGGATTCAAGATGACACGCGTGGCGACATCGCCGAGCGCGGTTGTGGTTGGGATTTGGACATTGATCTGGCTCGCGTCTGTGTAGGCAATCGGCGCGGGCTTGCCGTCGATTTCCACGGCGACACAACTGAGCTGCGCGGGAAATTGGTTGTCGACGATGTCGGTTGCTGCTGTTGCCTTGCTGGTGCCGGGAGTTTGGAAGCCGGAGCCGCCGATGGAGATCATCGAGTTCAACGCAAAACCAGTGGGCAGGAATGAAGCGCCGTTGCGGATGACGCTGATGGCGGGGGCTGTCGTGAGGTTACATGGAGGCTGGGCTGCCACTTTGGTGTTGGTTGTGTAGATGAAGTCGCCGGTGTTGAGGTTGTTGTTGTTGGCGGCATTGCCCGCGGCATAGAAGACCACTTCACCTACGTCGTTGGCTGGCGGCGTCCATGTGACGCTCCATGCCGCGCCGCCGCTTTGGCCTGGAAATGTTGAGGCCTGGGTGTGCTCGACGAATTCCGTGTTCGTGGCGCAGTTGCCGTCGGGCGCTCCGCCGCCGCAGGTGATCTTCAACAAGTTACCGACCGAAAACTTTCCTGCGGGCTTGGCTTCGTCAGAGACCAGTCGGGCGGTGAGCTGAAATCCCCAGCGGCGCGCCTCGGGGTGCGAAAGCAGAACGCGGATGGTTTGCTTCATGCCGGGCACGTACGGCGAGACTTCAATACGAAGTGAACCGCGCGGGTCGACATTGGCCGGCCTGTTCGTAAAGTGGCATGCCGTGCAGTTGAGTCCCCCGTCGATGGCAGCGCCGGTTCTGCCGGGAACAGGACCATCGCTATAGGCATGGAGCGTCGCAGAGCTCATTGCGAGCAGACACACGAATAACGTCCGTTGCATACGGTTGATCATATTTGAGACCCCTACCCTTTACGAGTTGTTTCGCCCGGACCTCCGAAGTTCGGGGCTAGTACGACTACTGCTGCACGGTAATCTGCAGCGCTTGGCCGGTGGGCGTGCCGTCGAGGGTGAGCTCGATCGGGTTGTCGCCGTTGGCGGTGTTGGGAATGGTTGCGTTCACCTGACAGAGACCGATGGAGCCGGCGGACATGGCGGCTTGGGCCTGAGCATCCGCCTGGCCAATTGTCAGCCGGAGCGCGGCCTTCACGGTACGAAGACCAGATACGACCTCACCCGATGGGCTGGCCGGTGTCGTTTCACCGCAGCCCACTGTATAGATGGTGATGATGTCACCCGGTTTTGCCGGACGAAAATTAGCTCCGGCGATCAGGTTGGCTCTGCCGACAAACGTCCCGTCCTGATGGAGCGCGGCGATGTATTGCTTGCCGCCGACATTGAATGCCGGTGTAGTCAACATGGCTGGCGACACTTTGGTTGCCGTTGCGGTTGTGCTCGCCTGGCCGGCGGGAGTGATGACTTCCACCTGTACGGGGCCGACACCGATTGTGTCAGGCACCTGCACGTTGATCTGGTTCGGACTAAGGAAGAACATGGTGGCGGGCTTGCCGTCGATATTCACACTCACGCCGTTTATGGATGTAGGCGCCTTCGTGCCGCTGTTGGTGAAAAGGCCGCCCCAATCCTTGGTGACAGCGGAGAAATTGGAGCCGTAGATTTCGACCCAGGTGCCGGGCGACATGCGCGAGCCGCCGAGGAAGGCCTGCAGGACGGGCTGATCGGTGCGAATCGACGGCGGTTGCGTCAGTACGGCCTGCGGCGACAACTTGTAGGACTGCGTGAAGATCAGGTCGCCGGTCTCTTTCCCATTGCCGTTGGCGGCGTTTCCAGCAATGTAGAAATTGATGTCGCCCACATCGGTTGCCGGAGGCGTCCAGTCGAAGGTCCACGTGTTGTTCTCACTCGCAAGCGTATGTTCGGCGAACTGAACCGGCGTTTCCGGACGGCATGGCAGGCTCGACGATTTGTGCCGGCCGTCCTCGCAAAACACCTGCACTTTCGCATCGGTCTCGGCAAAGTTGCCTGCCTGGCCGTTCGTCAGATCGGATGCGAGGCGCGCGGTGGTTTGGAATCCGTAAATATTACCTGCTGCCGTGACGCGGACAGTCAGGATTTGCTTCACGCCGGGGGTGTAAGTGAGCCCACTGGGGAACACAATTTCCACGCCGCTGCCGGCTGTTGGGTTTCCTGTCCCCACGTGACACGTTGCTTTTGAACAAGTTTCATCGCCGGGCGCGCCGGTATGGCGCGGGTCCGGTCCATCCGAGTGTCCCAAGATCAGAAGGGGCACAGCGGCGAGAACGGCCGCAATCCGGCCCCAAAAGACAATTCGGCCATGTTGTATTGCGCTCATGATTACCTCAACCCAACCCTGTGGCTAGTCTACTCAAGAAAACTCGCTAAAAGTGTAAATTTGGCGTGTTGTGAGAAGGCCCTATTTTGAAAATTGATTCACAAGGCGGAGCGCCTTGCGTGCGATGGTACTGAGTGGTAACTTGCTGAGCTCATCTTGCGGTTTCCACTCGTACTGAGAGGGAGCCTTGCGAATGGACGCGCGGAATACCTGAACCAAATGGAGGTGATGCGTGATGGTATGGCGGAAGGATCCAAACTCGGTTTGCAATCGCGCTTGCGGAAGTTGCTCGGTGGAAGGCAGCTCCCAGAAGCCGGCCATGCGCTCTTCCGCGTCTGTTCGTTGCCAGAACAGAACGGAGCCTTGCCGTTCAATTACGAGAAGCGTTAGGGCGATTTCCTTTTTGTTTTGCTGCCGCAACTTAACCGGGAATTCACGGGCGCGCCCAAGCGCATGAGCACGGCAATGGGTGTTGAGCGGGCAGAGCAGGCACAGTGGTTCGCGAGGCAGGCAGATGAGCGCGCCGAGCTCCATGATGGCCTGATTATGTTCGGCTGGCGCGCGGCGGTTCAGGAACTCCTGAGCAACATCCGCGAGACGCGCGCGCGTTTTCGGCGAGGAGATGTCGGCAGGATCGGCAGTGAGCCGCGTGAGCACGCGCATTACGTTTCCATCGAGAACGGCGTGGGGCATGCCGAATGCGATGCTGGCGATGGCAGCCGCCGTGTAGTCGCCGATGCCCGCCAACTGACGCAGAGACTCATACGTGTTGGGAAAGGCGCCAAGGGCAGCGATCTGGCGAGCGGCTTTTTGCAGGTTACGGGCCCGTGAATAGTAGCCAAGTCCGCTCCAGGCAGCCAGCAGGCCCTGCTCGGGCGTCGCAGCCAGACTTCCGACCGTTGGGAATAATTCCAAAAAGCGCCGATAGTATGGGAGGACGGCTGCGACGCGCGTTTGTTGGAGCATCACCTCGCTGATCCAGATAGGATAGGGTTCGCTTGTGCGCCGCCAGGGGAGGTCGCGTTTGGCTCGCTTGTACCAGGCGGCAAGGGTCTTCCGCATTGAGGGCCAGTCGGGGGTGGTGGGCATGACTTTTATGAATGGTAAGATTTCTTAATCCGAGTTGGCTGGAGGGAAGCCGTGCGGCTGGATGTAGTGTTGGTGTCGTTGGCGGTTGCCATCCCGCTCGCGGCCCAGGTTCCATTATCGGGGTTAGTGTTGTCTTCTACCAAGACTCCGGTTTCGGGCGCGCGTGTCATACTGCGCGGTTCCGACGATAGAAGCCGCCAGACATTCACGGAAGCCGAAGGCCGCTTTCGCATCGAACTGCCTGCGTCGGGATCCTACAGCGTCACCATCGAACGGGCCGGATTTTATCCGGTGAGGGGCGAGATTGTCGAGGTGGAGCCCGGTGGACCCGCCGAAGAATTCATACTCGAGCCCGTGCGGGAAATTGTCGAATCCATCAACGTGGGCGCAACGCCGCTGGCGATCGACATGGACACCTCCACGCCCAAGCAGACAATGAGCGGCGCCGAGATCCAGAACATTCCTTATCCGAACACGAACGATTTTCGCTCGGCTCTGCGGATTCTACCGGGCGTGGTGCGCGACAACAAAGGCGGACTGCACATCAATGGCGCATCGGAGGAGCAGACGCTCTACACCTTGAACGGATTCACGCTAAACGACCCGCTCACCGGACGTTTCGAGACTCGCCTCAGCGTGGAAAGTGTACAGGCGGTGGAGATCGCCAACGGCGTGCTGCCGGCCGAATTTGGCAAAGGTTCCGCCGGTGCGCTGTCGGTGCAATCGAACACCGGCGCCGACAAGATTCGATATGGGGCGACGAACTTCTTCCCCGGATTTGAGAATCGCAAAGGGTGGACGATCGGCGACTGGGCGCCGCGCGCCAGCATCTCTGGTCCGATACGAAGGGGACGCGCATGGTTCAGCGACACGCTCGACTTCCAGTACATGAAGACGTTCATTCGCGAACTGCCGAAGGGTGAAGACCGCAATCCCAACCTCCGGATCGGCAATCTGATGTCGACGCAGGTGAACCTCACGCCGGGTCACATTCTGCACGCTGGATTGTTGTGGAACCAGTGGGACGCACCGCGCACGGGACTGACGTTTCTCGATCCGCGGGAGACGACGATCGACCGCCGTTCGCGCCAGGCATTCGTCCACGTGAACGACCAGATCTATCTTGGCGGGCACGGGCTGATCGAGTTCGGCTATGCGGGAAACCGGACGTACGGCCGCGAGATTCCGCAGGGCTGGGGCATTCTGCAATACACGCCCGAAGGTAAGCGGGGCTACCATTTTGTGGATGCGCTGCGGCGGGGCGCGCGGGACCAGGCGATGATCAATGGTTTTCTGCCTGTTCTCCACGCGGCGGGCACCCATCAGTTGAAGATGGGACTGGATGTGCATCGCGTTCGTTACTGGCAGGACGTGGAACGTTCCGCCTATGAGAATTTCGACGAGGGAGGCGCGCCGCTAGCCCTGACACGATTTGTAGGAAGCGGGAATCTGGCCCTAACCAATATCGAGTCGGCCGTGTTTGTACAGGACAGCTGGCGTGCCAAGCCGAGCGTACTTGTGGAAGCGGGTATGCGCATGGATTGGGACCGGCTGGTGCGGCGGTGGAGTCCATCACCCCGGCTGGGCGTGGCGTGGTCACCTCCGTTTGGCGAGCATACGAAGTTATACGCGGGTGTGGCTCGTGTGTTCGATGCCACCAGCCTGAGGCTGTTCTCGCGGCCGGAGGACCAGTATGCGCTCACGTCTTACTTTTATCCGGACGGCACAGTGGGCCGAGGCCCGGCGGTGACGTTGTTCCAAGGGCCTTCGTCGCCGCTGCTGAGGCCGTTTGCCAACACCGTGAATTTCGGAGCGGAGCATCATATGCACGGCAGCCTGGCTGTTCGCGGCGACGTGCTGTATCGCCACGGCACACGCGGGTTCACCTATTTGAACAGCATCAATCCAGCCGATGCCACGGTGCCGGAATGGATTGAAATGCCACAGGCAAAAGCGATCGACGCGCTGTTCGTGCTCACCAACAGCCGCGTGGATACCTACCGCGCCGTGTCGTTTACGGTGAAGCAGAACTTCGGGCGTTTGTATGAGTGGCGCGCCAACTACACATGGTCGCGCGCGCTGTCGAACGCCGTGGTCGATGTCAACGTGGACGATCCCGTTTCCGTGCTCAACAATGCAGGCCCGATGCCGTGGGACGTGCCGCACCGCTTCGTTGGTTGGGGCTATCTGCCGTTGCCGTTGAAGAACTGGGCGATCGCGACGCTTCTCGACACTCGAACGGGATTTCCCTTCAGCACCCGCACCGATCTCGGTACTCTTACAGGCCGCGTGAATTCACTGCGCTATCCCGCCTACTTTGAATGGAACCTCCACTTTGAACGACGGTTTCTATACCGCAACAATCGATGGGCGCTCCGCTTCGGAATGAACAATGTAACCGACCGCACCAACCCCGACGCGGTGAACAACAATATCGGATCGTCGCACTACGGGCAGTTCTATGGCGGGACAGGCCGTAGCGTGAACGTACGCATTCGCTGGTTGGGGAAGATCTAAGGGCGCTTGCTAAAATAGCAAGATGCGCCATCTAGCGAGGGCACTTCCCGTATTGGCGGCCATCTGTTCCGGATTGTATGGCCAGGATGCCGACGGCATTCACTGGCTGAGCAACTACCAGGACGCACTGAAAGAGGCTAAGGCGGCGGGCAAGCCGATTTTTCTCGAGTACCGCTGCGAGCCTTGAACGGCCGGACGAATATTTGACGCACAGGTTGTGCTGTCACCGGTCGATTCTCCGCGCGGCAAACTCATGGCGCAATACGTGTGCGTGCGCATCACCCGCATGGATGATGTGGACATAAATCTGTTCGAATACGACCGCAATAATCCTCTTTACTTTTTCCTGATGAACGCCGAAGAGCAGATTTACACGCGCTATGGCGGGCGCGATTCGGCCGCTGTGGACAGCTATCTCAATCTGGACTCGATCACGCTGGCGCTGCAAAAAGGCCTCGATCTGCACGAGCAATGGAAGAAGGGAACATGGAAAGCCGCGCCGCGACCGGCACCTAAATTCCCGCGCGAGTATCCACTGTTGGTAGAGCGGACCTTCGCCAAAAATCAGTGCGTGGAGTGCCACTTGATTGGCGATTATCAAAATCTGCACCGGCAGTTGGACGGTACGCTCGACAAGAAGAAGCACCTGTGGCGTTCGCCGGATTTCAAATTGATCGGCATCCAGTTCGATGTTCCGAAGGGGCTCGTGGTGAAAGAGACGGCCTCGGCGGCCGCGGCGGCGGGAATGCGGCCGGGCGACACGGTGCGCGCCTGGAATGGAACTACCGTGTGGACCTTCGGCGATGTGCAGTATGCCTACGACATGTTAGACCGGGACGCGAAACAGGTGAAGGTGCAAGTGGAGCGTGGCGGGGAAGTGAAGGAGTTGACGATCGAGTTGCCGGTTCGCTGGTGGCTCACCGATGTGCGCTGGCGGCAATCGAGTGTCGATCCTCGTGTCTACTTTGACGACCGTCCACTGACGCCGGAAGAGAAGCGTGAGCGCGGACTTCCCGAAGGCGGCTTCGCGAGCATGGTGCGCCGCGTGGCCGACATGGCGAAACTCATGAAGACGCATGAGCTGCAGGTGGGCGATGTGATTGTGGCCGTCGATGGCGCCGATCGCGACCCGGATGCCAACACAGCGGAGCTGTACATCCGGCTGCGGAAGAAGTCGGGTGATACTGTGGAACTAGACGTTTTGCGCGACGGCAAGCGCATCAAATTGCCTCTGCGCACGCTTCAAATGAGTTTTCGAAAGTGAGTGTGCCGATGGTCAGGTTGTTGGCTCTGGCGGCGATTGCATGGGCGGCGGCCGTGGCAGGCGATTGGTCGGAACCCGCGCTGGTGACGCATCAGGACGACGTTGTGGTGCAGTATCGCGCGCGTCTTGATGGTCCGTTCCTGGTGGTGAAAGTTGCGCTCGAACCTGGCTGGCACACGTTTGCGATGGACAATGAGCGCCGTGCCAAGGAGCGCCTGGCGGGCAAGATGTCGCTTGGTATCGATCAGCAGACGGAGATCAAAGTCGCGGGCGGCTTGAAGGTTGCAGGGCCGTGGTATCAGCCGGCACCAAAGGATTTTTCCAAGCCTGATCTGCGCTGGTTCAGCTACGGCTTCGAAAAGGAGTCGATGTTTGTCGCGAAAGTGGAGGGGGCGGGTCCCGCTGAGCTGAACATTCGGGGACAAGCATGCACCGAGACCACCTGCAAGAACATCAACATCGACTTGGCGCTGGCGGCGCAGAAAGCATCCGGCGCACCGGAAGTGGATCTGGCCAAGCTCGTTCCGGTGAAATAGAGACGGGCCACTACGGTTTCGTCGCGGGAACTTCGCCTTTGCGCCGCAATGTTGGCGCTTTGCGGGTTTCTTTCTTTTCGGTATCGGCCTTTTTCTTGGCTTCAACCTGGCGTGATTCGCGATCCGTGGGCGCCATCAAATCTCCGCGGGCGTTGTCTTCCTCACTTCGCCGTTTAGCCACGTCGGCTTTCCGCTCCTGCAGGTCTGTTTGCGCCATCTCGACGGAGTCTTCCGTCGCCTCGATGGCGTTGGTGAGCGCGTACTGATAGCGGCCAATGTCTTTTGGCTCGGCGTCGGCAACTTTGTGCAGCCGGGCGGCGAAGTCCTTTTCCGCTTCGGCAACGGCGGCCATCCCTTCGGTGATGTCACCACCCTTGCGCAGAGCGTCGTCAGACACGGTATCCACTGCCTCGATGATTTTCGCGTAGTCGTCCAGAGTGTCGTGGATGAGGGCGCTGCGGCCGGGCTTCTCCTTGGCGACCAACTGTTCGATCAGCGCGACGCCTTCCTTGGCGAAGGTGACGTAGAGCTTAAGGCGAAGGTTGGGCTCCTGCGCCAGGCGCACCTGATCCACTTCGTCGGCGGTAAGGAAGTCGCGGGTCTGGGCGGTGGCTAGGCACGCGCCGAGGAAGAACATGACGAAAGCGCGCATGGGGCCTCCTATTTCTTCTTCTTTGTGAAGATACCAAGCAGTAGGTCTTCCTGCACCTGCCGAGTGTAGACCAGCAGCGCGGCCACCGGCGGGCGGTCGTCGGCCGAGAGCGCCACGCGAACATCATCCAGCTGCCGGTTGAGTTTTCGCAGGCCGATTTCGGCTTTCTTGAAATATTTTGGACTTCGGCGAGCTTCCTTGCCCGACGCTTCCAGCGAATCGACGCAGAGCTCGACGCCGGCGCGAATATTGCTGAGGGCAGTCTCCACAACCGCGCGGTCCTGCAGGTTGCCGCTTTTGCGCAACTTGTCCAGGAACTGCTGTGCCGCCAGCAGCGCCTTTTCCGATCGCTTCTCCAAATTGGGCTCCGCATTGGCGGCTTCCAACGTGGGGTCCGCGGCGAGTGCTGAGATCGCCAGCAATAGCGCGATCGCGATGGTTCGGGTCATCGGCGGGCGAGCTCCTTTTCAATGACCTTGATTCGCTGCCGCGCTTTGAACTCTTCGTCCGGGAACTTCCCTTCGCACAGGGCGAGGAATTTCTCGTAGCTTTCCTTGGCCGGCTTGAACTGCTTCATGTGATCGAGCGCAATCGCCTTGAAGAAGTATACGGGTGCGCGCGTGTCACCGAGAGCCTGCAGCTTTTCATAGGCGGCTACCGCTTGCGGATATTGTTCCAGGAGCAGAAGCATGGAGCCAAACTCAGACCACCCCTCTTGCAGCTTGGGGTCGATTTGAACGGCTGTGTAATACTCCTGCGCCGCCGGGGCGATCTTGCGCTGATCGCGAAGAAAGCTGCCATAGCTCATGCGTAGTTGGGCATTGCGGGGCTCGAGCTTGACGGCCTGGTCGAACTGTTCGCCCGCTTTCGACGTGTCTTTGTTTCGCAGGTGGGCAATGGCCAGCGCGTAATGATTTGCGGACGTAGGTGACGACTTTACAGCGTCCTCCAGAAAGGCGATCGATTCGGCGGTGCGACCGGTGGAGAGCATTAGATTACCGAGCCGCTCGGTAACCGCGGGGCGATCGGGAAATTCTTTATAGAGCGCAATGGCCTGATCGAACTGCTTCGCGTCCTCGTAGCGTTGCGCCAGGCCGAGAAGGGTATCTTTTTGCGAGGCGTCGAGCGCGGCGGCCTTGCGCAAGACGGGTTCGGCTTCCGCGAGGCGGTTCAACTCAAGCAGGCACCTGCCATGGGCGGCGACGGCACTCGCGTCGTCCGGTTTCTTCTCGGCGGCGGCTTTGAGATGAGGTTCGGCGGCGGCGTAATCTTTCGTCTGGAACAGGAGCAGGCCGAGATTGATCTGGGCCTCATACAGGCCCGGCTTCAATTGGAGAGTCTTGCGGAAATGGGTGATCGCGGGCTCGGCGTGGCCTGCTAGTGAGTGTGCCAGGGCGAGATGAAACTGAGCGGCGTAGTCGGTGTCGTCACCGGCGACGGCCTGTTCAAACGAGGCGATTGCGGCCGGGTAGTCCTTGGCTTCGAGCGCCTTCAGTCCGAGGTCGGAGGGTGTGGGAACGGGCTCGCGTTCAGGGGACGGCGCGGCCTTGGCTGGTTGGGATTTTGCCGGCTGTGCCTTCGCAGGCGCGGACTTTTTTTGCGCGGGCGCAGATAGGGAAACAAGGCAGATAAGGAGCGCCGCACGGACCATGATTACAGTTTATGACGCACGCCCCGCGCGGGTGGCTTCATCTTTGATGCATGGCTGGGGTAGTTTCGCCGGCGGGGGCGCGGAGGAGCGGGGCGGACGCGGCAGTCTGCCCACACAAAATCGTAGGTCTCGGGGGCTCGCGGGCTACAACATCTCGCGGAGGAAACGGGCCGTATGCGACGTCTCCGACTTGGCCACATCCTCGGGCGTACCTTCCGCGACGACCAAACCTCCGCCGGAGCCGCCTTCGGGCCCCAGGTCGATTACCCAGTCGGAGGCGCGGATCACTTCCATGTTGTGCTCGATGATCAGCAGGCTCCCGCCGTTGCGGATTAAGCGATCGAATGCGTCCAGGAGTTTCGCGATGTCGTCGAAGTGAAGTCCTGTGGTCGGCTCATCGAAGATGAACAGGGTACCCTTCGCCGACGATTGCGCCAGATGCGCGGCCAACTTCACGCGCTGCGCTTCACCACCGGAGAGCGTGGTCGCCGACTGGCCGAGGCGCAGGTAACCAAGGCCGACGTCATCAAGAACCTGAAGCTTCTGCACAATCTTCGGCGAGCTTGAGAAGAAAGTGATCGCCTCGCGAACGGTCAGTTGCAGCACCTGATGAACATTGCGCCCCTGGTACAGAACCTCCAGCGTCGAATTCTTATACCGGGTGCCGTTGCATTCCTCACACACCAGTTCGACGTCGGCGAGAAACTGCATCTCCACCGTGACTGTGCCGTCGCCCTGGCAGGTCTCGCAACGGCCGCCGGGAATGTTGAATGAGAAGTGACCGGCCGTATAGCCGCGGCGGTCGGCCTCCTTCGTGGATGCGAAGAGTTCGCGGATGAGGTCGAAGGCTTTGATGTAGGTGACCGGATTCGATCGCGGCGTACGGCCGATGGGCGACTGGTCGACAAGGGTCACATCGCCGATCATGTTGTGGCCATCGATCTTGCGCCAGGTGAGTTTCTCGCCCGAGCCAGCTAGTTCGTCTTCGGCCGCCCCAGGTCCGCGCTTGCCGTGCGCCGATTCCAACGCGCGGGCAATCACTTCGTGGACCAGGGTGGACTTGCCCGATCCCGAGACACCGGTGACGCACACCATCATGTCGAGCGGAATTTCGACATCGATGTTGCGTAAGTTGTGCGCGCGGCAACCCTCGAAGCGAAGGCGGCGGCGCGGATGGACGGGGCGGCGGGCGCGAGGGCGCCAAACCTGTTTCTCGCCGCGCAAATATTGTCCCGTGAGCGATTGCGGCTTGCCTTCGAACAGATCTTTTCGCGTGCCATGAAAGACAATGCGGCCACCGTGTTCGCCCGCGCCGGGACCGAGATCGAGAATCTCATCGGCCGCGCGCATGACGTCGGGATCGTGCTCCACCACCAGAATCGTGTTCCCGAGATCGCGCAGCTCATGCAGGATGCGAACCAAGCGGCCGGTGTCGCGCGAGTGCAAACCAATGGAGGGTTCATCGAGCACGTACGTTGCGCCGACGAGCCGGGAACCTAGGCAAGTAGCCAGTTGAATGCGCTGTGCTTCGCCGCCGGAAAGCGTGGCCGAGAGGCGGTCGAGCGTCAGATACTCCAGACCGACATCCTCCAGGAACTTTAGCCGCTGGCGAACTTCGACGAGTACCTTCTGAGCGATGGCCGCCTCTTCGGGCGATAACTCGAGCGCCGCGAAGAACCCGTGCGCTTCGGAAATGTTCAGGCGGGTGACTTCGGCAATCGTCTTTCCGCCGATGCGGATGTTGAGCGCCTCTTTCCGCAACCGTGCGCCGCCGCATTCGTCGCAATCGGCGTAGCCGCGGTAACGCGAGAGGAACACACGGACGTGCACCTTGTACTTCTTGCGTTCGACTTCGGCGAAGAACTCGCGGATGGCTCGCCAGACAATCGCCTGCTCCGGCTTTGTGAGCTCCACGTAAGGAACGTCGGTTCGAACCTTACCCTTGGCTTCCAGCTTGAAGTCGTTCCAGCCCCAACGGTATTGCGGCTTGTTCCAGGGATCGACCGCGCCTTTTTCCAAAGGCAGATAGGGGTCGGGAATGACCAGTCCAGGGTCGTAATCGACGACGTTGCCGAAACCCTGGCAGCGCGGGCAGGCGCCCATCGGGGAATTAAAGCTGAACAGCGACGGTTCGGGTTCGGTGAACTTCGTGTCGTCGTTCTTGCAGGAGAAGACTTCGGAGAAGCGCAGCGTCTCCTCTCCGGCAGCCGATTGGAAATAGACCTCGCGCGCTTCTCGATAAGCGATCTCGACGGC
>JBDTVQ010000059.1:0-22983 GCA_040007195.1 Acidobacteriota bacterium
AGTCCCAGCTTGAGCGGAAACGTATCGCTGATGCCCATGCCGTCTTCGCGATTGAGCATGAAGGCCACCGAACGCGTGATGTCGGCATCGAAGACCAGCGCGATCAGGTCGAACATGTTGCGGTAGTACTCGGCCGGATCACCCTCGGAGGTCGCATCGAGATTCAGGTGCGAGTAGTCCTGCTTTTTGAGGGGAATGTCGATCCACTTTTCCGACGCCACCAAACGCGCTTCCACTTCGTTGAGCGACGTTAGGTACTGATCCATCCGTTCACGATCGGACTTGCCGAGTTGCTTGTCTAGCGAGCGCGCGCTTTCGGCTACCGCGTCGACGAGTTTGATGCGGCGTTTGAGCGTCTCCCGCTCGGAGACCATGTCGGTGCGGTCGCCGCGGAATAGCCGGTCGAAGATGCGGCGCGGATTGTTTTCCGCGGGAATCGGGCGGCCTTCGAGACTGTAGGAGATCGTGCCTGTACGCGACAGGAAACCGGTCCCGGCGTCGATGGAAAGCACCAGCGACGGCTGGCGGCAATATTGTTTCGTGTGCTGTGCGATGACTTGATCAAGTCCCGCGGTGTTGTACGTGCCGGGTTTCGGGTTGTGAAGCGGAGCGCCGGTCAGCCACATATCGGAACAGGTATGCGGATCGGCTTTCGGACCGCTCGGGTGGTGCAGTCCGCCCATGAAACTGATTTGCTTGCGGAATGGGCTGAGCGGCTCGGTTGACTTGCCAAAAACAAATTCGCCATTGTCCGTGGCCGACGGGAACCAACTCCACTCAGCCAGGCCGTGCTCAACCTTTGGTAACGACATGCCATTGGCGGTGTAGATGGCGCAGAAACGGCGAGGGAGCTGCGCGGTGACTTCGGCGCCCATGGCGTCGAGCACGGGCAACGCCAACACAACTCCTCCCGCACCGTTCAGGAAGGCTCTGCGATCCATCTTTCGACTGATGCTCATCAATTCTCTCCGCTCGCCATATCGCTACTTCTCAAGAAACACCGGGCTGTGCACAACAAACCGGACCATGTCTTTCATCCGGTAACCGGACGCCTTCAATTTTAGACCGTCTTGCTTCAAATAGCTGACTTCATTGTATGTCAGGCTGCGCCCGGTGGCATAGGTGGCCAGATTCTTCAGCACGCTGAACGCGACCTGATCGATGCGGTCTTCGCCCAGATAGCGCTTCAAATCGTTGGCACCCGAGACTTCGGTTTGGTCTGGCAATTTCGAATGCGCGTCGGCGGGCTTTGTCTTGAGCCGGCCGCCGGCATCGAACTCTTCGAAAGCCACACCCCATGGGTCGATCTTCATGTGGCATTGCTTGCAGACGGCGCCGCTGCGGTGCTGCTCCAGGCGCTGGCGCAATGTGAGACCCGCCGTGTCTTCCTGCAGCGCGGGCACGTTTGGCGGCGGATCGGCGGGCGGTTCGGCGATAATTTTCCGCGCCAGCCAGGCACCGCGTTTCACAGGATTCGATTCCCGGCCATCGGACAACCCGGCCATGATCGCCGCTTGCGTCAGCACACCGCCTAGCTCGCCGCGGCCGTGATGGATTGGCACGAACTGGAATCCGCTTTCGGTCTTTCCCGCCAAACCGTAATAGTTGGCCACGGCTTCGTTGGCAATCAGGAAGTCGGATTCGATCAGATTTCGCACGGGCAGGTTGTTCTGGATCAGATATTGGACGAAGCGGATTGGCTCCTGGCGCAATTGCGCGCGGGTATCGCGAGTGAGGTTGGGAAACTGCTTCCGATCCGGCTCAAGGACGCTGAACTTATCCAGGCTCAGCCACTGCGAAGCGAACTGCTCGGTAAACCGTGAGAAGCGCGGGTGCGCCACCATCCGGTCTATCTCGGCGTCCAGTTGCTTGGCGAGCAAGCCGTTGGCCGCCAACCGCAATGCCGCGCGATCCGGCGGGCCGTTCCAGAGGAAGTACGACAGCTTCGAGGCGAGTTCATAGGAATCGAGCGGTTCCGGTTTCGGCGTGCTGCTGCTTTCAATCAGGAACAGGAATTGCGGTGACGTGAGAACGACTTCCAGGGCGTCCTTCACGCTCGGCTGAAATTTACCGCTGGCGGCGAACGACCGTTCAAAGACCGACACGATCGACGCCTCTTCCTGGGCCGTGATGGGGCGCCGGTAGGCCCGCGTGGCGAAGCGGCGGATGATCTGGCGAGCGTAAGCATGCGGATCGCTCTTACGGTCCGATTCGATGAAGATGCCGCGATGAGAGGGTGGCGGCCACGTTTCGTAGAACGGGCCTTCAAACTCCACCGACTTCACGGCCAGGCGCGGCATGTCGCGGCCATCGGTGTACTCGCTGTGGACGCCGATCTCGCGAACGCCCGCAAGGTAGTTGACGTTGTCTTTTTCGACATTTGGACTGGGGTAGTTGCGGATGGCTCCTTCGAAGACGAACCGACCCGGACTGGTGCTGGCTACGGGTTGGGGTGGGCCGACGGGAAAGAGGGTGCTGCCGCAGTCGCGGCGAAGTCCCAGATGCACGCCGAGGCGGGGAGAGCGGCGCTCGAACGCCAGAAACCGCCGTGCGGCTGCGTTTCCTTCGGCGAGCGGCGTAATCGCGATGCGGTCGAGCACCTGATTGCCGCTGAGATTGAAGTTTGTGAGTCCGGCCTGAATCGCAAGGGGCCCAGCGCCGAGCCGCACGGCCAGAAACGCCGGTTGACTTGCAGCCCCCGTGAACTGCCGGTCGCCCAGGGTGAGCGTTACGTCGGCCGGCCGTTCGCGCGGCGGTTTCGCCAACTCGCGGCCCGGTTCGATCAGTGCCTGAAGCTCGGCATCGCCGAGAGCGCGGCGGTAGATGTGCACTTCGTCTACCGCGCCGCGCAGGCCACGGCCGCTGGGAAGATTTCCGATGCGGAGGTCGAGCTTTGGATTGTCGAGATTCGCGCGATTGATCGTTCCTTCCGCCACGGGGTAGCCGTTTACGTAGAGCCTGGTCTTGTTCCGGCCCCGCTTCACCACCGCGGCAACGTGCTGCCAGACCCCGGCCGTCAACACGCCGGGACGCGAAGCCACGGCACCGTTGGTCGTGTTCTCAGGGCCTGCTGTTTCCAGCCGCAGAATACCGCGGTCGTCGGGCATTTCGAGCAACCAGCCGTGAACCGCATCCGGAGCGCCCATCGCAACCAAACCGGCTCTGCGAGTGGATTCGGGGCGAATCCACGCCGCGACGGTGAACTCGCCGGTGCCCACATTGAGTGCGTCCGTTCGGGGTATCACGGCCGCGTCATCATCGCCGCTGAACGACACTGCCTTGCCAAATGGCGAGTCGATGAAGTGCGCGCCGCTTTCGAGCTTCACGTCTGTGTCTGAACCGAATGACCAGGCGCCGCCCAGTTCTTCGGTGAGTTTTGATGAATCCGGCGTCACGCGCTCCTCATACCGAGGAGTTGTGTAAACGTCGACCTGGTACAGGCCGGGCTTTGGAATGGTCACACTCGCTTTGGATTCGCTGATCACAATGCTGGCGCCCGCGCCAGGAGGTTGCGCCGCGTCGCCCTCATCCAGCAGCAGGCCATCGGTGTACTTCGCGGCCGTAACGGTGACGCGGAAGCGGCCGTTGTCCGGAAGTTCGCGCAGCGAGATTTTGAAGTTTGCCTTCGGACCGTACGTGCCATCGGCGCTGAACAACTCGTCGTTCGGGATGGCGGGCCGCAGCAGAAGCCCTTGCGGCACGGCATCGTAGGCGTGGCCCTTCGGGTACCCGCGGCTCCCGCGCACGCAGGCAAACACGGCGTGGTAAATGCTGTCGTAATCGCGCCAGCCGCGTACGGTGTCGTTGCCCGCGTAGCCTTCGATGAAGCGGTATTTTGTCCGCATCACGATCGGATCGAATGCAAAGGGCTTCGTCGGGATGAGTTGCGTTACCAGGAAGTCCGGGTTCTTCA
This sequence comes from Acidobacteriota bacterium, assembly GCA_040007195.1. GTDB lineage: Bacteria > Acidobacteriota > Terriglobia > Bryobacterales > Bryobacteraceae > JAFLBB01. Next base: position 3,914 of record JBDTVQ010000059.1, read on the forward strand.
GCAACTCGCTGTTGGCGCCCAGAATCAGCTCCTCGGGGAGGGGATGGGGATTGATATTGGCGCCGAGATCCATGCGGAAATTCTGAATCTCGGGCTTGGATTTGGGATCCACCATCGCCCGCGTGAGCGCATCTTCGGCAATCTCGAGATAGGCCTCGATCAACAGCGGCGACAGCTGCAGGGTCTCCTGGTTGTTCACGAAGCCATCTTTTGAGACGGCATCCGGCGGAAGCGCTTCGGTGAGATCGTCGTCGAGTTGCAACAATTCGCGCAGAGTATTTCGGTATTGAGCGACCGTCAGGCGTCGCACCAGTCCATTCTTTGGCGCTGGACGCAACCGCGCCATCTCAATCCCCCGCGTGATCCACGCAACCACCTGCTCACGGTCGGCGGCGGCAGGTTGCGGCAAGCCCTTGGGTGGCATGGTGCCGTTCTTCACACGGCCGCGAACGCCCTCCCAAATGCGAATGTGGCGATCGTCCAGCGATGCGTCGAGGTGGTCCACGCGGATGCCGGCCGTCGGGTTATCGGCGTTGTGGCACTTCACGCAGTTCTTTTCAAGGAACGGCTTAATGGACTGGCTGAACTCCGCCGTCAGCGGCGCTACCTGCGGAGCCGTTGAGCTTTCCGGCGATTGCGCGAGCACCAAGTGTGTCGTCCATGCAGCGCCCGAGAGGGCGAGGAACGCGAGAGCGTTAGCGGTAGAGTAGCGAATCCTGGAAATCCTGAAATTCATGTGACGCCGAGTGTGAGGATGGACGAGTGTCCGACCCTGCCAGCTATTTTATCCAGGTTTCACCGCTTGAGCGCAAACGGGAGATGTCCACAATTCTTTACACACTCTTGACAGGGCAACAGCAACCTCTATCGGTGCGGCGGCGTCTGAGAGAGTGATCTCGATAACCATGCCTGGCCTGACTCGAAGAATTTTCGTCGCCTCTCTTGGCTGTACCGCGTTCCTGCTCTCGAAGCCATCGGACGAAAAGGCGTTCCCGTCATGGACCGCCGAATACGTTGACCGCATGCTGACCAATTCACCTTGGGCGAAGGAGAGCACCGTATCGTTCCGTCTCGACGCCGCGCCGAACCGGTATTCGTCCGACTTCGCGCAGATCGGTTTTCCTGGGGGCATTGGGCTCCCCGGCTCAGGTACGTCCGGGTCGCGCATACCCGGTTGGCCGTCGGGAGGCGGGAACACCGGCTCTTCACCGCGCACTTGGCCTGGCGGTTCGAGGACCGGTGGGTCTTCGCGCACGGGCGGTGCCCCGGGAACAGGCTCTAAGACAGAGATCTACCTGGTCACCCGATGGTCGAGCGCGCTTCCCATCCGTCGAGCCCTCGCCCTGCAAGAATTCGGGATCAACGGCTTGAACGATGAGAAGGCGGTCGAATTGCTGAATCGGAACGAGCCCGACTACGTCGTGGAAATCGCCGGCTTCCCCACTACCGCCATCCGCCAGGGTGCTGAGAAGTTCGCAGCTGAGTTGTTGCGCACCGCGCGTTTGACCGTCCCCAATCGTCCACCCATTGCCGCCACCGCCTCAAACGTGCCGGAGTACGGCATGCACCTGGTGGCTACCCTGCGGTTCCCTCGTTTTGAAAATCTAGCCGCGAAGGAAGGGACGATCGATCTCTTCGCGGAGTCGGGCCGCATGCGCATTCAGGAACGATTCAAACTTCGCGAGATGGTGTACGACGGACGGCTCGAATTGTAATTTTTTCCGACGCGGCTGGTCCGCCCCTTGGTTCAATTCCCATTCCTCATCTTCTGTAACAGGCACGACGCTGGCCGTGTCTTCCGTCCAGATGGTGCGTGCATCTTCCGCATCCCGGCAGTTCCCCAACTCAAGACTCCGCGAATGGCATTCCGCACGCACCCCAGTAGAGACGGCAACAGGAGGTTTTCATGCATTGGAAAATCGGAGCCACAATGCTGCTCGCATTGACCATGCTCAACGCACAGGAGCCGGACAATACGAAGCGGAATGAACGCGATCGAAAGGCAGGCGCGGTCACCGCGGACCAGCAAAAAGAGAACGCGGCTGACCGGGATCTCGCGAAAAAGATCCGCAAAGCAGTCGTCGATGCCGACGGGATGTCTACTTACGCGAAGAACGTAAAGATTATCACGCGCGACGGCAAGGTCACCCTTCGTGGCCCTGTCAATACGGCCGACGAAAAGAACAAGATTGACGCCCTGGCGAAGTCGGTAGCCGGTCAGAGCAACGTCATCAACGAATTGGAAATCAAAGGAGAAAAATAATGAGTAAGAACATTTCCGTATATGGAATTTTGCCGACCGAGACCCAGCTCCAAGGCTGTCTCAATCGCTTGCGGAACGAGGGCTTCCGGCCTGAGGACGTTTCGATTCTCATGCCTGAGAATCTCGGCAACAAGGATTTCGCTCACGAGCAGAACTCGAAGGCGCCTGAAGGAGCGGCTACCGGTGGCGTGGCGGGGGGCGTGATGGGCGGAGCCCTCGGCTGGCTCGTCGGCGTCGGCGCCCTTGCCATTCCGGGCCTGGGCCCTTTTATCGCCGCTGGTCCAATCATGGCCGCGCTCGCTGGTGTGGGCGCAGGCGCCGCTCTCGGTGGCGCCACCGGTGGTCTCATCGGCTTGGGTATGCCGGAATACGAAGCGAAACGTTATGAAGGCCGCATTCGCAAAGGCGGCATTCTGCTGTCGGTCCATTGCGACGACGGCGATTGGGCTGACAAGGCGGAGCATATTCTCGAAGCCTCCGGTGCCGAGGACACTTCGAAGTCCGGCGAGGCTTCCGCGGACTTTGCGGAAACCGACCGCCCCGTCCGGCGCTAAGCGATACACTCCTGGCTCTCGACCAACAACGGGGCAACCCGTTGTTGGGACGGGGCCGGATTGGAAGCGGTTCCTCCACAGCCGGCTTGCTGGGCGCCCGCATCTTGTGGCGCACGGGATTGCGTGACGCTAAATGGTCCCGCCCAAGCGGCCCCGTTCAGCGGCCTATCTGATTGGGTTTTTTCCACGCGCGGCAGCCTCCCGTTCGATATACTCCCAGAATCCTGGAGGCATCGAAATGAATTCCCCCCTTGTATCGGCTGATAGCTGCCAATGAGCGCCCCTCACTTGCCGCTCCGCCCGCGGATTGAGCAGCGCGATCTGATCGTTCTCGCCCTCATCACCGCACTTGGCGCGGGCCTGCGCTTATACGGTCTCGACGCGCAAAGCACATGGCACGACGAAACCTTTTCTGTTGCGCACTCGGTTCGCGATATCCACACCCTCTTCGCCATCCTGATCGACGACTACGTCCACCCCCCGCTCCATTACCTGGTGCTCCATTACTGGTTCGACATCGTAGGGTACGGAGCCTGGCAGGCCCGTTTGGTGTCGGCGATTCTCGGAACTCTCTCCGTTCCATTGCTCTACCTGCTCGCGCGGCGCTTCGCCGATTCCGCTACCGCCCTCTGTGCCGCCTTCCTGCTCGCCGTCTCGCAAATGGCAGTTTACTTTTCGCAGGAAGCCCGCCCCTATATGCAAACGCAGTTTCTTACGCTCGTCGCGGCATTGACTTTTATCTCGTTTCTTAACAAGCCGAATTTCGCACGCGCAGCGGCGTTTACAGTTTCGGGAATTGCGTTGATCTACACGCACTACTACAGCGCCGGCACGCTACTCGCCTTCGGCCTCTACTGGATCCTCTTTCGCCGCCTTTATCCGCCGCAGGTCTTGCCGCGCCTGGCCGCGATTGTTCTCATCATGGCGGCAGCTTTCGCTCCTTGGGTGATCGCTGTCGGATCGAAGGTGAAGATCGGTCCCAAACAGCCTGTCTACCATGGCTTCCGCATCAATCCTCTTCCGGGACCGTCCGCCTTCCCGAATGCCGTGAACCGGTTTAACAACGGAAAATTCAGATCGATTGAAGCTCCAACATCCCCGATCCAGGGCCTACTATGCGCGGCACTCTTCACCTTGCCTGCAATAGCCGCTTTCTGGCCGGGGCGCCGCCGGCTTATACAGCCCGCTGTGCTTGGTGCGCTTATGGCGGCCCTTCCGGTCGCCATGGCTATTGGCGCCGGCATGTTTGACATGGTCTTCAACTTCCGCCACTATTCCTTCGCGGTGCCTGGTTACTACCTGCTTGTGGCCCTCGGTTGGCGCCGCCTCTTCACGAACAACGGCTTCGCGGCCGGATGGCTAGCCGCCGCTACGCTTGTGTGCGCAGTCGCGCTGCACGCAAACTACACCGCGCCCACCAAACCGGACTACCGCGCCGGTTTTGCCCCGATGGCACACGGCTATCAGCCCGGTGATTGCGTCGCCAACCGCCCGAAACGCTTCCGCCTGCGCACTCACCTCGCCTGGGAAGTCTATTACCGGGACTATCCGCTTCGGGTTGTCCCGCTCGACCAACTCTCTACTATGCCTCCGGAATGTGGCCGGCTCTGGGTCACCTGGGACAAGACTTGGTGGATGAATGTGAGGCCCGACATCGAATCGGAAGACGAAAACCTGCAACAGCAGTTACGGCAGCGATTCAAAACGGTCGCGCGCTTCCAGCATCCGGCGGTCGACCTGGAACTCTACGTCCGTCGCCCGGATTGATTTTCCATCTGCACAATGAACCCGCTCACGAAGCTAAACCCGCGTGAGCGGCAACGCGCTGGAGGCGCCGCGGCGGTTCAGCAGATCTCGGGAAGCTGGCGTTGGCTTGGGCCGAGCTTGCACGTGAGCAGGCCGAGCCGCTGGCGGCTGCCGCCTGGCAATCGCTTCGCAAAAAATATGGAGCCCCCCGCCGGACTTGAACCGGCGACCTACTGATTACAAATCAGTTGCTCTACCAACTGAGCTAGGGAGGCCCGCTCCCATTATTATGGCCCAGGCGATGCCGCTATGCCACTGTTTCCCTGTGTGTGGCGAGGCATGCTTGCTACACTAGCGGAGAATGACCCTTGCCGATGTATTCCTCGGGTTGGGGCAGGAGCGCCTGGAAGCGTGCCTGCGCCAGATCTCGCTGGGGAAACTGAAAACTTTCCAACTCTTTGAGCGCTTCAAAGTGCGTGCGCGCCTGAACAAATTGAATCAGGAGGCGCTGCGCAAGGCTGCGCCGAAGTTTCTCGCGCGCCTGGGCGAACAGGACGAAGAGTTCGCGACGGAGCTCGCGCAGTCCATGCTGGTGTCACATCTGGACATGATCGTCGCGGTGCTGAACTTCCTGGGAGTGCCCCATAACGAGGGCTTCTTCGAAAAGGACGCCGAGCTGAGCAAGCACCTGACGGATGGCTGGCAGCAGAAGGCCTACACCGAGTTTCACTCCACCTATCCGGAGGCCGTCCTCGTTTTCTACTTGAATCATCTGGCGCACGAAGTGGACGAACACGCGGCGCTCTTTATGCCCGCGGTAGCTGCGGCCTGAGCCGGTTGACGCCATGAGTCTGGCTGCCACGCTACAAGAATTGAAGGACAGCGCCCTCGTGCGCATCGCCCAGGCCACCACGCTGGACGAACTGGAAGCGATTCGTGTGGAGGCGGTGGGGCGCAAAGGTGTTCTCGCCAACGCGGGCAAGGAAATGGCCAAGGTGGCCAAGGATGAACGCGCGGCGATGGGGCAGTTGCTCAACGCCGTGAAGACTTCAATCGAGTCGGCGCTCGATGAAAAAACCACCTCGTTCTCAACGGCCGCCCTCAACGAACGGCTCGCCTCCGAGTGGGTGGATCTGACGCTCCCCGCTCCGGGCGTCAAACCCGGTGCGCTTCATCCTGTGACGCAGGTGCAGCGGTATCTGGAAGAAGTGTTCACGTCGATGGGATTTGCCGTACTGAGCGGTCCTGAGGTGGAAACCGAATTTCACAACTTCGACGCGCTGAACATTCCGCCGACACATCCGGCGCGCGACATGCAAGACACGTTCTGGCTCGAGGGCGGCAATCTGTTGCGCACGCATACCTCGCCGGTACAGGTTCGCGGCATGAAGCGCCTGGGCGCGCCGCTGCGAATGATTGCCCCAGGGCGGGTCTTCCGCAACGAAGAAGTGGACCCGTCGCACGAGCATACGTTCTATCAACTGGAAGGCATGATGGTGGACCGCGAGGTCTCCGTCGCGCACATGCTGTACTTCATGAAGACGCTGCTGAAGGAAATCTTTCAGCGGGACGTGACGGTACGCCTGCGGCCCGGATACTTTCCATTCGTCGAGCCGGGCTTTGAACTCGACATTCAATGTTCTATTTGCGGCGGCACTGGATGTGCCGTGTGCAAACAAACGGGCTGGGTGGAACTGCTGCCGTGCGGTCTCGTGCATCCGAACGTGCTGCGCGCCGGCGGCATCGATCCGCACGAGTGGAACGGTTTCGCGTTCGGCCTGGGGCTGACGCGCCTGGCTATGATGCGCTATGGCATTGACGACATACGCCTGCTGCAATCGGGCGATCTCCGGTTCTTGAATCAATTCCGATGAAGTTCTCCGCTAACTGGATTTCCGAACTCGTGCCGGGGCTCGCGGTTACTCCGCACGAGCTGGGCACACTCATTACGACCAAAACCGCCGAGTGCGAAGGTACGGAAGCATACGCGCCGTTTCTCGATCATGTCCGGCTCGTGCGCGTCTTGGACGCGCAGCCGATTGAAGGCTCGAAGAATGTTTACGCGACGATCGACGCTGGGCCGTTAGGGCAGAAGAACGTTGTGTGCGGCGCTCCTAATTGCCGCGCGGGAATTCTCGCCGCTTGGGTGATGCCGGGGGCCGTGCTTGCCGGCGGCAAGGCGATTGGGAAGGCGAAAGTGTCAGGCCGCGAAAGCGAAGGCATGTTGGCGGCGGGCGACGAGATCGGAGTCAACCGTGAGCATGGTGGAATTCTCGAGTTCAGCCTGGGCGCCCCCGGCGATTCTCTGCCGGGCATCGTGCCGGACCACATCATCGAAATCGACAACAAGAGCCTCACGCATCGGCCCGATCTGTGGGGCCACTACGGGATGGCGCGCGAAGTCGCCGCAATCACCGGTCGCGAACTGCGCGATCCGGTAGAAGCTCTGCTATTTCCGGGCGGAGCGCCGCCGCTCAAAGTCGAAATTGAAGACTACGAGATGTGTCCGCGCTATTCGGCGCTCGTGTTCGAGAACGTCACGATCGGTCCTTCGCCGCTGTGGTTGCAGTACCGGCTGGAGGCAATCGGACTGAATCCGATTTCCAACATCGTCGACGTCACCAACTACGTGATGGCCGAATTGGCACAGCCGACGCACGCCTTCGACGCTGATCTCCTCAAGGGCGACACGATCTTCGTACGCAAGGCACGAGCCGGCGAGAAGGTCCTGGCGCTCAACGACGAAGAGTACACGCTTGACGATCAGTCGCTCGTCATTGCCGACGCCGGTGGGGCGGAAGCTATTGCCGGAGTGATTGGCGGACGTCCGACGGGCATTCACGCCGGAACCGGCCGTGTTGTGCTTGAATCCGCAAATTTTCAGGCGGCCTCCATTCGCAAAACTTCCTCGCGATTAAAGGTGCGAACCGACGCCAGCATGAGGTTTGAAAAGGCGCAAGACCCGCACAACACCGTGCGTGCTTTGGCTCGTTGTTGGGAGCTGTTCCGGCGGGTCTCGCCCGGGATTCGACTGGTGGGTGGGCTCGTCGACAATGCAGCGCCGATGAAGCCGCCGCCACTCATTCGGTTGGACCTCAATTGGCTGAACCGCAAGATTGGCCGCGTCGTGCCGCAAGAAGAAGTCGAACGCATCCTTCGCTCGCTTGAGTTTGGCGTCACCGAACCCGAGCCGGGCGTGCTTACCGTGATCGTTCCGTCGTGGCGCGCGACCAAGGATATCTCCATCGCCGAAGATCTGGTGGAGGAGATCGGCCGCATGATCGGTTACGCGTCGATTCCACCGCAGCCGCCGCTGGTGCCCTCCGCTCCGCCGCCGCCATCGCCCGAGCGCGAATTTCAATACACGCTGCGGCGCAACATCGTCGCGCAAGGGTTCACCGAGGTCTACAACTACTCGTTCTTAAGCGAGGAGCGTGCCGCGCGCTTCGGATTCGCGCCCGCAAGCCATATCCAGGTGCTCAATCCCATCGCCAGCGACCAGGGCCTGATGCGAGTGTCGCTCATTCCGCGCATCGTGCAGAACATCGAAGACAACGCCCGCCACATGGGCGAATTCAAGTTGTTCGAGATCGGGAATGAGATTCACAAACGGCCGGGTGATCTGCCCAACGAGATCACTCACATCGCAGCCGCCGTCTACGCGCGCGAAGGCGACGGGCAGGCAGGCCTGTTCGAGCTGAAGCGCCTGGCCGAGATCCTTGCGCCGGGAATGTTGGTCCAGCGCGCAACCGATGCCCGCGGCTTCGAACATCCGCAGCGCGTGTGGAACGTACACTGGCAGGGCGAGCTGCTGGGCCGTCTGTTCGAACTACATCCGGCGTTCTGCGAACATGGGCGTGGAGCCATTCTCGATATCGATCTTTCGGCGCTCTATCGCCTCCAGCCGGCCCCCGAACGGTACCAACAGTTGCGCAGATTCCCGGTAAGCGAGTTCGATCTATCGGTTGTCACCTCGGTCCGCGAGGAAGTGGGCGCAATCCAGAAACTGATTGCGGACAACGGTGGCGAACAGCTGCTCTCTGTCGAATTCGTGCGCCAGTATGAAGGCGCGCCACTGGTGGAAGGCGAGAAGAGCGTGAGTTTCCGCCTCACCGTAGGCGCCGCGGATCACACACTCGCCGCCGAAGAAATCACGGAACTGCGGGAGCGGGTGATCGCCGTGGTGAAAGCTGCCGGCTACGAGCTAAGGATGTGAACATGCGGCGAATCATCGCTCTCCTTGTTGCGTTGACTCTCTCCACTCCCGCTTGGGCGTGGCATCCCGTGGGGCATCGCATCATTGCTGCAATCGCCTATGACCTGCTTCCGAAGCAGACCCGGTCCCGCGTGGACGACATCATCAGGAAGCATCCCGACTACGCGAAGTTCACCGACGGTGTGAAGGGCGATGCAAAACACATGGCGCGCTGGGCATTCATCCACGCGGCCGCATGGCCGGACGACATCAAAGGTGACGACCGTTTTTACGACGATACCCGGCGTGACCCGAAGCCCACGGCAGCCCTTAAGCCATTCCCCGATACGAAACGCCACACGAACTGGCACTTCGTGAATCTCTATTTCTCACCCGATGGCACGGCGCTGCCGCGCACTCCGGAGCCAAATGCTAAGACGGAGCTGCCGAAACTCATCGACGCCATCGCAGGCGATTTGGGCTGGTACTACATGCCGTGGCTGTTACACGTCGAGGGCGACGTTCATCAACCCCTGCACGACGTCTCCCGCCTCACAAAACACCTGTTGGACAGGGCGGGGAAGCCCACATCGGACCTCGGCGGCAATCTGTTGATCGTCGACGGCTACACGAATCTGCACACCGTTTGGGACGACCTGTTGGGCGTGACGCGCGACGAAGAATACATCGATTGGATGGCGGCCCGTCTGAAGAAAGAGCACAAACGTCCCGCCCAGCTGAGCCTCGATCCGAACATTTGGATCGAAGAGGGCTTCACACTTGCCAAAGAGAAGGCATACACAATGCCGGCGGACGTCGGGACCAGGGAAAACCCGTTCCGGCGTACGCCGGCTTATGAAGCTGAATCGCTCAGGGTCGCGCAACAACGAGCCGCGCTAGCTGGCTACCGTTTGGCGGCAGTGATTACCGCGAAGCTGCCATAGCCTCTGCCGGTACGGGCTTGCGCGGCGAAACGTACTTGCCGGGCACCGTACGGTTTGCAATGTTCAGGCGATTCCACAGGTTGATCATGCCGATCGCGATCGTCAGATCCACAATTTCCTTTTCGCTGAACTCCTTGCGTACGGCCTCAAAAGCTTCGTCGGGAACGTGGCTTTCCGTGAGCTTGGTGACCGCTTCCGCCCAATGCAGCGCCGCTCTCTCGCGCTTGGTGTAGTAGGGCGACTCTTCCCAGGCATCAAGGCCATACAGCCGCTGATCGGTTTCGCCTGAAGCCTTGGCGTCCTTCCAATGCATGTCGAGGCAGTACGCACAGCCGTTGATTTGCGATGCTCGCATTACTACTAGATCGAGCAAGCTCTGCTCCAGACCTGATTTTTCGATGTAGTGCTGAACGCCCAGCAGGGCTTGTATGCCCTCCATGTAGGCGACATTGCGAGTATTAATCCGTGCTTCCATGTTGAACTCCTAAACTACGCGGGTACGGTTACAGGTTTGCCAGTGACGCCGATGATGACGGCAAGAATGGCGGCAGGCTGATCGCCGCTGCCATTGCCGGAAATGAGATGCGTGTGGCCTTCGGGTTCGAAGAAAACCTCGCCGGCTTTGAGTAGGCGCTCCGGTTCGCCGCTTACCTGGAACCGGTAGGTGCCCGAGAGCACGTAGCCGATGGTCAAACCGGAATGCTTGTGCGCGGCCGCCAGGGGATCTCCGGGCGGCATATCGACGCGAACGACGTATATTGTGCGATTCGGAAACGGTGTATCGATCGCGCGCTCGAAGAGCGTCTTCACCGTTCGCTTGTTTTGCGCCGGCGCAAAGACCGGGAGGAATGCTCCCAGCGCCGCTCGCAGCCAGTTTCTTCGTGCGTTCATAATTCCAGCATAGGTCGGGATTGGTATGGTAGGAAGGTCCATTTCGTCAAGTCATATTGGACCAATTTTCATATGGCCGCACGCCGCAAAACGGTCGAACTCTACGAGGAGATAAGAACCAATATCCTCAATGGACTCATAGCGCCGGGTGCGGCACTGCCCCCTACCCGAGCCCTCGCCGCCGAGTATGAGCTGTCCCGCGGGACCGTGGTCGCTGTGTATGAGCAGCTTCGCGCAGAGGGCTACGTAGTCTCGCACGGGGGGGCGGGGACGTACGCGAACGTGCGCCTGCCGGAGGATCTGCTGGAGGCCGGAATGCGCGGCGGTGCGCTATCGGCAACAGGAACGCTTGCGGCAAACCCAAGGCCAGCGGCCCGTCCATTCCGGTCGTATGAGCCGGCAATGGACGAGTTCCCCTTGAAGACTTGGGCCGCTTTGGCCAGCCGGCGGTTGCGGCGTGCAGAACGGGCTTTGCTAGAGCCCGGCGATCCGGGTGGCTATGGTCCGTTGCGGGAAGCGGTCGTGAACTATACGGGGAGTTCTCGCGGCGTTCAGTGCAAAGCCACGCAGGTGGTGATTGTATCCGGTATCCAGCAGGCTCTCGACCTATGCGCGCGCCTGCTGTTGCGGCCGGGCGACGAGGCATGGGTGGAGGACCCCGGATATCCCAGCGCGGCACGCGCGTTTGAGCGGGCAGGTGCCACGGTGCGTGGCATTCCTGTGGACGAGATGGGCATGCGCGCACAGGATGGCATCAAGCTTAGCCCATCTGCCAAGCTCGCCTATGTGACCCCGGCACACCAGTTCCCGCTTGGTCCGACCATGCCTGCCAGCCGCCGGCTGGAATTGCTCGGCTGGGCGCGGGAGTCGGGTGCCTGGATACTGGAGGACGACTACGACAGTGAATTCCGGTACGAGGGCCGTCCTGTACCGGCGCTGCAGGGGCTGGACCGGCATGGCCTGGTGGTGTACATGGGTACCTTCAACAAGGTCCTGTTTCCAGGGCTGCGGCTGGCATACGTCGTATTGCCGGACAGCCTGGTGGACGGCTTCTTGCGCCTCCGAGCCGAAACCGATCTGTACTCACCCGTGTTCCCGCAGATGGTGCTGGCCGACTTTATCGCCGAGGGTCACTTCATGCGGCACTTGCGGCGGTTACGAGAGGTATATGCCCGCCGCCTGGATGCGCTTGAGCAGTCCTGCGCCAAACACTTGAATGGCGTGGTCACGCTACCGAAAGTACAGGCAGGGCTCCACACTCCGGCATATTTCACAGGGCGTTGGACCTCCGAAACGGCCGAAAAGGCGTGCCTCAAGGTGGGACTGGAATGTTACGGACTGAACCGGTTTGCCGTCGAGCGAAAAGCTCCCGAAGGTGTGCTGCTGGGATTTGCAGCGTTCAGTGAAAGGAGACTGGCAGCGGCCGTCCAAAAGCTGGCAACGGTTCTTCGATAGGCCTATTTAGCAGGGATTTCGTAGACGTAGAGATGGTGGATCCGCTTGAACGATTCGACCTCTTCCACTCGCGTCTCTTTCCATCCGCGGATGGGATAGTCGTGGGAAACTACTCGCGCGCCGGGCTTGAGCATCTTCTCGAGATGCGGCCGCAGTAGATCGTTCGAAGAGGTAAGGAAGTAGAGGGTCACCACGTCGGCGTCTGAGAGGTCAGCCGTAAGCGCATCTGCTTCGATGATTTTCACACGATCTTCGAGCTTCGCCTGGGCGATCTTTTCGCGCGACAGCTTCGCTTCCTTAGGGCTGATCTCGATGCCCACAGCCTTGGCGCCAAACTTCTGTGCGGCTGTGATGACCACGCGCCCGTCGCCCGAGCCCAGGTCATACACCGTATCGCCTACCTTGACCTTGGCGGCACGAAGCATTTCCTCGACTACGTTTTGCGGAGAAGGAACGTATGGAGCAAGCCTGTTCGGCTTGATCTGCGGCATGATGCCCGGAATCTGCGCGGATGCCAGCCACGGCATCGCAACGATAAACAACGCGGGCATGACCGTCAGTATTCGCATAGTCCCTGATTGACCCTTCCTCTATTCTACTTTGACCGACGCCACTTGTTTTGCGTTTCGGGTTTTCACGAGGCGGGCCACCATGTCGGTGACAGCAAACCACAGATCGCGCGGACGGCTAATGGTGAACTCAACGCCCTTGAGGAACTTCACGGCCTGGCCAATGGAATCGCGCCACGGATTCGCAAAGGGGTTGAGAATGTAATTCATGTAAAAGACCGGAACGTCGAATTCGCTGAGATGTTTCAGCTGATCGGAGGAGATATTGGCCTCCAGCATCGCTTTGGGACCGGCAAAGACAACGGCGTCGGCGCGTTCGGTGTTGGCGAACTCCTTCTCCATCAGGTTCGTTAGGAATTCCGCGCCGCCGTTCTTATTGGACAGGCGCTTCAGGTCCACGGTCCCAAGATTCAGGGACTGCAGCGATTCGCCCAAGCCGGGGAAATCGATCCGGTCAGCGGACTCCTGGCGAAAAATAACACGCTGCTCCTGCAGGTTGAAGGCGACCAGCGAAAACCGGCCCACCCGCGGATCGCGCGAGAGTGTCCGCAACAGGCTCACCAGCGCTGCTGTGTCAACAGGGCGCAGCGACGAGGCCAGGGCTTTCTGTGGCGCGAAATTCACGAGCACCTTGAGGTTCAGCAAATCCTGATCTGTAGCTCGCTGTACCGGCGGCTCCTCGCGGAACTGGGCGCCCTCCACCGGCAGCACTGTGCCTTCGGCCATCGTCAGTTCAATTTGCGCGTCTTTCGCCGGGAGCTTCGCTTCGATGTCCCACGACAGCGAGCAGACTCGTTCCGCACGGTCGCGTACTAACAAGTCCACGAAGTACTTTCCCGCACCTACATCAAAGCCGCCTTGCAGCAGGGCATCGCCCTTTGCCTCGGCCTCGATCGAGGGGACGCGGATCTTCTGCGTGAAATAAATAGGGTGTTCGCGATGGCCTTCAGGGGAAACGCGAAAGACGATCGTGAGGAGATCTTCATTCCCGGCAAGCTCGCCCAAGGGAATTGAAACGTCGTAGCCGGAGTGGAACTTTAGGTCAAATCCCAGGAACGGCTTCTCCGGAACGACCGTGCAGGGAAGGTCTTTACGCTCCTCACCCGCCTCCATGATGGCCAGATCCGTGTTGTGCAGGCGGATGACCGCCTCTCCACCCGGGGGCGAGAGCAGAACCTGCCCGTACGCCTGCAAGCCTAACAGGCCTGCAGCCCATATCAACATTGTTCCGCGGGCGCCTTTTGACACTCCGCAAAGTCCGAAGCACGTCATCCCCTCAGCTCCGATCCCTATCTAGTCTTACGCTTTCGCCTCTCCTCCAACGTGGTCGCTTCCCGGCCCGGTTTCCATGCCGCGCCGCATCTGCGAAAGCGGATAGTCAGTATTATGTAGCAAGACAGAAAGAGTGCAACCAAATTTATGCAGCTCTTCGCCCACGATTCTATGCCATCCGTTCAACAGAGTGAAGCTTTCCCGGTTTCGGCGCAAAAATTGAACCGCCCAGTACAACAAGTATGATGATCGGCGAGTTTCATAGAATCTGTAATCTCATCGAGATGGAGTTCTCCCGAAACCGGATGTTACACGGCGCGCGGATTCGATGCGGGCCGGGTTGCTCGGACTGTTGCAGCCAGCTGTTTCAGATCACCGAAGTGGAGGCGGCGGTGCTCTCGGCAGGGGTGCGAACGCTACCGGAAACACAACAAAATCAGCTTCGGGAACGGGCGGGGACCTATCTTGAGGCAAGGGCGAAATTGGTATCCGAGAAGGGCGAACAGGAGGCCTGGGGTGCGCTGCCGCCGCAGGGCACCCGGCTGCCCTGCCCGGCACTTCAGGACGGAATCTGCACCGTCTATGAGTGGCGTCCGCTCATCTGCCGGAAGTATGGAATCCCCTTATACAATCCCGACAAACCAGGACGTGTGTTTGCCTGTGACTTGAACTTCCGGGCGGGCGAGGAAATCGACGACGGAGAGCTGGTTCAGATCCAAACCGGCCTGCATGGCGAGGTGAAGGATTTGCAACGGGAATGGGACCGCCAGGGGCTTCACCGCGATGGCCAGCCGCTGACCGTCGCCCGCGCGATCTCTGAAAATCTCAGTGCCTGGCTGCCCGCCGAGCAGCTTTCGCCCGTTGCAAATGAGGGCGAGACGCTCTCCTAGACGGCCCGCAAGCTTGCTCCCACCACCGCAGTGTGGTATCAACGTGCATGGTTAGACTTGCTTCCTATCTACTTCTGTCTGCCTGCCTGATCCCTGTTTCGCTCAACGCACAGGCCATTACCGCAAAAGTTCTTGGCACCGTCACCGATCCATCCGGCGCTGCCATTCCCAAGGCCGAAGTCACGATCCAAAACGCCGACACCAACGTCGCGCGCAAGACCATCACCGACTCCAACGGCAATTACGAATTCCCCTTCCTCCCCATCGGCGCATACACGCTTACGGTCACCGCCACGGGCTTCCAAACGACCAACGTCGGCCGCTTCGGCCTTAGCGTCGATCAGGTAGCGCGCCTGCCCGTTTCGCTCACCATCGGGCAGGCCGCTCAAGCCATTGAGGTATCCGCCACTACCCTGCTTCTGCAAAGCGAGAACGCCACCGTTGGCACCGTCATTGACGCCAAGCAGGTTGTCGAGTTGCCGCTCAACGGCCGCTCCTTCGTCCAGCTCGCCCTTCTCACCCCCGGCGTCAATCCAGGCACGCCGGGCAGCATCACCGTCCGCCGCCTCCGGGGCTCTGTCGGCCAGGCCGTCGGCATGTCCGCCAATGGCGCCCGCGACACCCAGAACCGCTTCTACTACGACGGCATCGAAGCGATGGACCTCGACAGCTACAGCTTCTCCTTCTCCCCGTCCATCGATGCCATCAACGAGTTCAAGGTCCAGAGCAGCACGTATTCCGCTGACGTCGGCGGCTCGCCCGGCGGCCAGGTGAACCTCTCCACCAAGAGCGGTTCGAACGCCCTCCACGCCGGCGCCTGGTGGTTCAATCGCAACGATGCCTTCACCGCCTTGAACGCTTTCCAACCCCGCGTCCCCGGCGCAAAGGCACCCCGCCTGAACCGCAATCAATACGGCGCCAACATCGGGGGGCCCGTCTTCCTTCCCAAAATTTACAACGGCAAGAACAAGACCTTCTTCTTCTTCAACTGGGAATCCGGGCGCCAGGTTGCCGGTTCCTTCGGCGGCACCGCCCTCGTTCCCCCCGCGGCCCTCCGCACTGGCGACTTCTCCAGCATCGCGGCTGCCATCGTCGATCCCACCACCGGCCAGCCCTTCCCGGGCAACCGCATCCCCACCAACCGCATTGCCGGTTACGCCAGCAAATTCCTCTCCGGATTCGTCCCCGTGCCCAACGCCAACGACCCCGGCATCAACTACCGCGGCCCGCGCCTTGCCGCCCCCATCACGCAGGACCAGTACATCTCCCGTGTCGATCATGTCTTCTCGGAAAAGGACAGCTTCAACGGCAGCTACATCTATAACAAGCAGGCCGACGACACCGTCCCCACCTTCACCTTCGACTCGCGCGGCAACGCCGCCCGCGCCCAGAATCTCAGCCTTGCCGAGACCCATATCTTCGGGCCCACCATCGTCAACGAACTACGCGCCGGATGGCACCGCTTCTACGAGCACGAGTTCTTCGGCACCACCGACAACGCCCAGTACGACATCGCCAACATCATCGGCATCGCCGGCGTCGCCACTCGCCCGCGCGACTATGGCGCTCCTACGTTCAGCGCCGGCTACACGCTGCCCTCCAATCGCGGCATTGGCCCGCGCGACCGCCTCAACCAGCTATGGCAGATCAGCGACAACATCTCCATCCGCCGTGGCGCGCATTTCCTCAAGGCAGGCGCCCTCGTAGCCCGCCGCAACTGGACCTTCGATGAAGCCGTCAATCCGCGCAGCTCCTTCGGCTTCGATGGCACCGTCACCTCCGGTGGCGCCGCCGTCACGCGCGACAACCAGTTCGCCCAGTTCCTCCTCGGCCTGGCCACCACCGCCGGTGTCAGCTCGGAACCCTTCGCCACCCGCATGAATAACTGGTGGCAGGCTTACTACTTCCAGGACGACTGGAAGGTCAACTCCCGCCTCACCGTCAATTTCGGCCTCCGCTACGAGTACTACAAGCCACCCGTGCAACGCGGCAAGGCCACCAACTTCGATCTCAACGGCTTCTTCCCGGCGCGTCAGACCTTCCATGGCTTCCCCGACATCGCCGATACCTCCGACCGCCCCGCCGCCCTGGTCAATGGCGACAAGAACGACTTCGGCCCGCGCATCGGCTTCGCCTGGCAGGCCCCCGGCCTCAAGGACTTCGTCGTGCGCGGCGGCTACGGCATCTACTACACCCCTGAGATCACCAACTCCTGGACCACGCTCACGCTGAACCCGCCCATCGTCCAAACCTTCTCTTTCACCGGGAACGCGGCTAACCCCATCAATGTCGAAACAGCCTTCCGCCAACAAGGCAACTCTGCCGTCGGTCTATTTGGTTCGGGCGCGCTCGATCCGAATCTCCGCACCACCTACACGCAACAATGGAACTTCACCGCGCAGAAGAAACTCCCGCTCGACGTCTACTTCGACCTCGGCTATGTCGGCTCGAAAGGCACCAACCTCACGGCGACCTACGACGGCAACCGCCCCATCGATGTCGTTATACCGGGCACTCCCGGTCTCGGCTCCATCGCCAGTCGCCGCCCCTACCGCGGCTTCGACGGCATCAATACCACCAAGTCCATCGGCAACTCGATCTACCACTCCATGCAGGCCAAGGTCGAGCGCCGCATGGCCCGCGGCTTCTCCTTCCTCGGCGCGTACACGTGGTCGCACAGCCTCTCGAACGCCGACATCAGCTCCGTCGGCGGCGGCAGTTTTCTCGACGCCATTCAGAACTACTTCAACCTCGCAAACGAACGGTCAAACTCCGCCTTCGATATCCGCCACCGCCTCTCGATCGCGGCCATCTATGACGTCCCATTGTTCCGTTCTTCCTCCAACCCCTGGACTCGTGGCATCCTCGGCGGCTGGCAGCTCAGCACCATCATCACGGAGCAAACCGGCTTCGCGGCCAACCTCGCCCGCGTCGTCGATACCACCGGGACCGGCATTGCTTCGCGCGTGAACATGGTCGCCGGCCAGGACCCCATGCTCCCACGCGGCGATCGCACGCAAGCCCGCTGGTTCAACACCGCGGCCTTCACCGCACCCACGCCCGGCGCGTTCGGTAACGCCGTCCGCGAGCCCATTCACCTGCCCGGTATCAACCAGGTGGATGCCTCGGCCGTGAAGAACTTCCGTTTCCTGGAATCGCACGTCGTGCAATTCCGCGCCGAGTTCTTCAACTTCTTCAACCACGTCAACCTCGGCGCACCGGGCTTGAATATCCTCGATACCGCCAACTTCGGCCGCGTCACCAGCACCGTCCAAGGTGCTGGCGGCATGCCCGGCGACTCTCGCGTCATTCAGTTCGGCCTGAAGTACAACTTCTGAGGCCCCTTTTTCCGAGGCGCGCGCGTCAGCAAGTGCTCCTTACGCGGGCCGTCACATTTGGCGGCCCGTGCGCATCAACAGGGTATGGGACCCTCAGCAGCCCCCGACCCCCTTCCCAACGACAAACCCGAGATCCTCGAACACTCGAATAAGAAAGTGTCGTCGGTTCTGATGCTCATAACGGTGATCCTTGCCATCGCCACAGTCGCGATCTTCGTGTTCAAGTCCACCTAAGTTCAGGCGCGTTCGCATGGAAACGCAAATCGGCCTTGCCCGCGCACGTCCTTGTGTCTCAATGCAGTTGCCATTCCAGCACCAACCCGCCTTCACGATCCCGCAATTCCCAGCCATACAATGAACAATGGCTACACGTGAGCCCGTCGTCATCGTCGACCCCGAAATCCTGAAAGGCAGGCCCTGCTTTCGAGGCCCGCGAGTTCCGTTCAAGAATCTCATCGATTATCTGGAAGGCGGGCCCCCGGTCGACGAATTTTTGCGCCAATTCCCGTCCGTGACCCGCGACATGGCAATTCAGGCGCTCGAAGAATTGTGACTCGTTGAATTCAACTGCAGGTTTGTCGGAGCATCAGCCCATGCGACAAAATCTTAACAGGCCGATTAGCCGTGATGGATAGTGATTTGAAGATGAATAGCGAATCACCTATGCCTTCAAACCTTTTTGTAAGCACGCGTCTGTTAGCTCGCCAGTTATCAGACGCAGTGGCGCGTGACAAAAAGTTTTGTTCTTGGGTACGACACTTGCTCGGTGCATGTTAGGTGCTACAATCTCGAAACTATGGACACTCTTGTGGCTTGGCTGAAAACGCTCGACGCCCGCGAAATTGTGTATGCACTGATAACAACCGCCGTCACCATAGGGGCATCCATATGGCTTGGACCACTGCTGTCCGGCTATAAGTCGAACAGATTCAACTGGTTGCCGAAGTCGCGCA
>JBDTVQ010000060.1:0-22927 GCA_040007195.1 Acidobacteriota bacterium
TGGGCTTGGGCTTCGGCGAAACATAGCGGTCCAGATATTCGCCCTTGAAGGCCGGTGTCAGGTAATGCGCCATATCGTGCGAGACGAATTCGGACGAAAGAGTCTGATAGGCGCTCCGCCCCAGCAGCTTTCCGAATCCATCATGCAGCGCCGCATCGAACGGGCTGACGGTCACTAAGGTGCACAACGGCGGAATCGGTTCCTTCAACTTCAACTCGCGGGTCACGTCAGCGGCCGCTTTCATGTAAGACGGCGCCAGTGCGTGTGCAACATCGAGCGGGTGGCCATATTCTTTGTAGCCGCCGATGAGGGCCTGCAGTTTCACGGCGAGCGCCTTCATCGCGCCAAGGGTTTCGTCGTAGGTGAGTACCTTTGAGGGGAAGCCCCAAACGTTGCCCATCGGCATCGAGCCGAAGCCTTTGCCGATCTTGCCGGCGCGGCTGCGCAAGGTAACAGTCACATTCAGCAGCGTGACGCGATCCACCACATTGCCGCCGAACTTGATGGGCGTACGGTAGAGGTAGTCTTCATAACCGAATTGCAAGCTCTCGATACGCACGTCGGTGGGCTTTTGCGTTGCCGACAGAAGCGCCGGCGCGGCGATTGCCGACGCAAGAAAAGATCGTCTACTGAGGGGAGTCACGCTGACATTGTACTGGATCGATTCATGCGTCCGAGCAATAGCAGCAGCGCCGCGATCAATGTCAATCCCACAACGCTGAACAGTAACGTGTGCGCCTTGAGCCAGGGCAAGGCCTCATCGCCGAGATGCATTCCCAACCACGCCATCGCGAAATAGCAGGGAATGCGAGCCGCTACAACCACAGCCAAAAAACGCAACGGCGGAACGCCAGTTGCCCCGGCCGAGAGCACGAATACTTTGAGCGGCATGGGAAACGGAATCAGCGCAGGCACGAACACCGTCACCAGGCCGTAGTGTTGGAACCATTCGCGAAGCTTACGCGTGCGTGGCGAGGCTGTATGCCGGTCCAAATAAAGCTGCCCGCCTTTGCGCGCGATCTCGAACAGCACCATGCTGCCGATCGCCGAGCCCACAACCGCCACAGCCGCCGTTAACCACCCCTCGGCGGGATTCGTCGCTGCAATCGCGACAATAAGCGCCACCACGCCGCCGGGTAAGGGTACTCCGGCCGAGTCCATCACGGCCAGCAGAAAGGCTCCACCCGGCCCCCACGATTGCATCAGCAGCGCAAATTTTTTCATGCGCCCGCACCCGTGCCGACCATGCGCCGCAGTTCCGCCTCGTCAATGACGCTGACGCCGAGCTTCTTCGCCTTCTCCAGTTTCGAACCGGCTGATTCCCCGGCCACAAGGTAGTTCGTTTTCTTCGACACGGAATCGGTTGCTTTGCCTCCAGAATTCTCAATCATCGCTTTTGCGTCGTCCCGGCTCATTGTGGGTAGAGTGCCGGTGATGACGAAGGTAAGGCCAGTCAAGGGGCCGCCTTCGTTGCGAACTTTCTCTTGCGTGAAAGTGAGCCCGGCCGCGCGCAACCGCTCAATTAATTCCCGATTGTGCGCGTTGCCGAAGAACCCGCCAATGGCCTGCGCCACCTTTGCGCCGACCTCGGGGGTTTCTTGCAACTGTTCTTCGCTGGCCTCTGCAATGGCGTCGAGCGAACCGAAAGTATCGCCCAAAAGCGCCGCCGTACGCTCGCCCACGAAGGGAATTCCCAGCCCGTTCAATAGACGGGCCATGGGCTTTTGCTTGGAAGCTTCGATGCCCTTCATGATGCGTGCGGCCGACTTTTCGCCCATACGCTCGAGACCAGCGAGTTGCTCCTGCGTGAGCTTGTAGATGTCGGCGATTCCCGTCACCAGGTCGCGCGCTACAAGCTGGTCGATGAGCGCCTCACCCATTCCGTCGATGTCCATCACGCTGCGCGAGGCGAAATAGCGGAGACTCTCCTTTAACCGCGCCGGGCAATTCGGATTGATGCAGCGGCTCGCCACCTCCCCTTCGGCTCGCACGACCGGCTCCGCGCACACGGGGCACTGCGCGGGCATTTGAAAAGGAACACGCTGATCGCCGTGTTTCGCCACGCGCACGATCTTCGGAATTACATCGCCCGATCGCTCAATCACTACCGTATCGCCCGCTGCTAAACCCAGGCGTTCGATCTCGTCTTCGTTGTGGAGCGTCGCCCGCGAAACCATCACGCCGCTCACTCCGACGGGCTTCAAATTCGCTACCGGTGTGAGCACGCCCGTACGGCCCACTTGAATCTCAATGGATTCGAGCGTCGTTTCGGCCTGGCGCGGCGGGTACTTGAATGCAATCGCCCAGCGCGGCGCTTTGGCGGTCCAACCGAGCTGCCGCTGTTGCGCCTGCGAATCCACTTTCACCACGACGCCGTCAATTTCGAAGGGTAGCGTTTCGCGCTGCTCTTCCCACGAGCGAATGAATCCGATCAGTTCTTCCAGGCTCTCGCACCGGCTCCGGTGCGGACTCACTTTGAATCCCGCCGCGTGCATATGTTCCAGCGCTTCCCATTGCGACGCGAGCGCGGGCATGTGGAGATAGGCGTAATAGTCCAGACGCCGCGCCGCAGTGATCGTAGGGTCGAGCACGCGGAGTGAGCCGGCCGCCGAGTTGCGCGGATTCGCATAGCGCGGCTGGCCCTGCTGCTCGCGCTCTTCGTTCAATTTCTGAAATGCGCGATTGGGCATCACCACTTCGCCGCGAACCTCGAATGGGGAAGTCTCAGGTACGCGGAGAGGCAAGCTGCGGATCGTTCGCGCATTTTCCGTGACGTCCTCGCCCGTCTCGCCATCGCCGCGCGTGATGGCCTGTTGCATCACTCCATCAACGTACCGAACCGCGAGCGACAGGCCGTCCAACTTGAGCTCCGCGACATAAACATACGGCGCGTCGCCGAGCAATCCGCGAACGCGCTCATCGAAGGCGCGCAGTTCGTCTTCATTGAGAGCATTATCCAGCGACAGCATGGCCGCTGAGTGTGTCACCTGTTGAAAACCCTCACGCGGCGCGCCGCCCACACGCTGCGTGGGAGAGTCCGGCCGGACCAGATCGGGATGCGCCGATTCCAGCGCCATCAGCTGCCGCATCAGTGCGTCATACTCGGCATCGCTGACCTGAGGGCTGTCCAGAACGTAATAAAAATGCTCGTGCCGGCGAAGTCCCGCCCGCAACTGCTCAATCTCTTCCGCTGCCGAAGGCATGAACTTCTATAATAAGTTCATTGGCGACCTTCTACCGAAACGCCTTCCTCATTTACAATCCCCAGGCCGGCGGCCTCACTGGCTCTCGCGAACACCGCATCGCGCGAGCCGCGGCACTTCTGCGCTCGCTTGGGCACGCCGTTACAGAACTCCCCACAGAGCGCGCGCAACATGCAACGGAGCTTGCACGGCTCGCGATTGAGCAGTCCGCGGACCTCATCATTGCCGCCGGTGGCGACGGCACGATCAATGAAGTTGCTAACGGCATGATTGGCGGTGACGTCCCTTTGGCTATTCTGCCCGCTGGCACCGCGAACGTACTGGCCAAGGAAATGCGCCTGCGGGGCGGAATACGCGCGGCCGCGCGGCAGATTCAATCGATGACGCCACGCCGCATCACCGTCGGCCTCTTTCAGCCGCAAGCCGGTGAACCCCGCCACTTCCTGCTCATGGCGGGCGCTGGCTTCGACGCCGATATCGTTCGCCGCGTCCGGCCCGATCTCAAGAAGCGGCTCGGCAAGGGAGCCTATTGGATTGCGTCTCTGGCCCGTCTGGGCGCACGTTTGCCTCAGATGGACCTGACGGTCAACGGCGACCGGATGACGACTGGATTTGCACTTGCCGCCCGCGTGCGAAACTACGGCGGCGACTTAGAGATCGCGCGCAATGTCACGCTCTTCGACAACGATTTTGAGATCGCCGCATTCCCCGGGCAAACCACGTGGCCGTATGGTTTCTACATGGGCGCCGTCGTGCTGGGGGCACACAGCAAGCTGCCGAATGTGTTTATCAAACGGGGGCCGTCGATGGAGCTGACCTCCGTGAATGGCGAACCTATATATGTGCAGGTCGATGGAGAGCTCGCCGGTCAGCTGCCAGGGCGAATTGAGAGTGTTCCTTCCGCTTTGACGCTGCTCACGCCGGCCGACCTGCCGCAACGCTACGGCCTCTGACAGCCATGGAGAATCTGACACACACTCTCACGGGCCTGATGATTGCCCAGGCGGGTTTCAGTCGCAGGGTTCCGCGCGTGGCGATCGTGTGCATGCTCGCCGCCAATGCCCCTGACATCGACGTCGTCTCGGCGTTCTTTGGTTCGCACGTCTACTTGGAACAGCACCGGGGATTCACGCATGGAATCCTCGCGGTCCCTTTGCTGGCCTTGCTCTGCACCCTCGCCGGCCGCGTCTTTGTGCGCTCCGGCTACCCGTGGTTGTTGGCGTTCTGCGCCGCACTCACGGCGGGCTTCTCCCATCTGCTGCTCGACTGGACCAATATCTACGGCATCCGTTTGCTAGCGCCATTTTCCAATTATTGGTATCGAGGCGACATCGCCAGCGTCTTCGATCCGCTCCTCTGCCTGCTGCTCGTTGCGGGTGCGTTGTGGCCTTTGTTGGGGCGGTTGGTGAACCAGGAGATCGGCTCTCGTACGCAGTACGGAACGGGAACCCCGCGGACCGTGCTGGTGGTGGCGGCGATTTACCTCGGAGCGCGGGGCATGCTGCACGAGCGCGCACTTGCGCAGATGAACGCGCGGCTTTATGACGGACAAGAGGCGCTGAGCACGGCTGCGTTTCCGCATCTCGCCAATCCGCTTCGATGGACTGGTCTCGTCGATCTTCCCAAGTCGTATCGCATCCTGCCGGTCAATCTCCTGACCGAGTTCGATCCGGACGCCGGAAAGGTTCTGTACAAAGGCGCCGAGCACAACCGGGCGGCATTGGCCGCTGCAAAGAGCAGACCGTTTCAATCCTTGATCCAGTTTGCGCCATTCCTCTTCTGGCAAGTAGGCGGCGACGTCGTGCCCGACGAAGTCAGCAGAGTCGAAGCGAACGACCTCCGGTTCGGGCTGCCCGGCGAAGGCCGGTTCACGGCAACGGCGGTCCTCAAGCCGGATTTTACGATAATTTCATCCGAATTCCACTTCACGCCCCAAGGCGAACTTCCCCGGCCGCGATGAGCCGTGCCGCCGCTCCGTATATGCTGGAGCGATGGAACATCCCATGTGGATCGGAGGCAGCCCCGTTCGCTCGGCCTCGCGCCAAGCGGTAGAACTTCCTTACGACGGCTCCACGGTCGGCGAGATTTTTCGCGGTACGAAGGAACATGTGGATGCCGCTGTCGAAGCCGCGACGGCGGCCTTCCCGGCCATGCGTGAGATGTCGCGAGAGGACCGCGCGGCAATTCTCAGGCGGGCTCACCAAAGACTGCGCGATAGCCTCGAAACGTTCGCTCAGTTGATCTGTGCCGAGTCCGGTAAGCCCATCAAAGAAGCGCGCATGGAAGCCGATCGTGCATCGTGGACGCTGCTGTTCTCCGCCGAAGAAGCTCACCGCCTTGCCGGTGAGGTGGTTCCTCTAGACGCCCATCCTGGTGGACGCGGCCGTTGGGCCATGACCATTCGCGAACCGCTCGGTGTCATCGCCGCCATCACGCCGTTCAATTTCCCGCTCAACCTGGCGATGCACAAGATTGGCCCGGCATTGGCAGCCGGCAACACGCTGGTCCACAAACCCGCCACAACGACGCCGCTGAGCGCACTGGCGCTGGTCCAACTATTTGAGGAGTGCGGCCTGCCCAAAGGTGCGCTCAACGTGGTAACTGGGCCCGGCGGCGAGATCGGCGATGCTCTCGTATTCCATCCCGGGGTGGCCATGGTGACCTTCACTGGATCGCCGGATGTCGGGGTTCGCATGCGCAATCTGGCCGGTATGAAGCGCGTGACGTTGGAGTTAGGCAGCAATTCTGCGGTCATGATCGAACCCGACGCCGACCTCAATGCAGCCGTGCCACGCTGTGTCTCTGGCGCCTTTGCTCACTCGGGCCAGGTCTGCATCTCCGTTCAGCGCATCCTGGTGCATGAGGCCGTTCGCGCCGAGTTCACGGAACGCTTCCTTGCGGCCACAAACAAGCTCGTGATGGGACACCCTTCCGAAGCCACGACCGATATCAGTTCGCTCATCAGCGTTCCCGAGGCCGAGCGCGTGGAGAATTGGATTGGCGAAGCCGAGCGCGCAGGAGCGCGGCTGCTCACCGGAGGGGTGCGCACGCGCGCGTCGATTACACCCGCCGTTCTGGATGAAGTGCCCGAAAACGTGCAGCTCTCTTGCCGCGAAGTGTTCGGCCCCGTGGTGGCCATCAACGGATACGAGAAATTGGACGACGCCATCGACCGCGTGAACCGTTCCGACTACGGCTTACAGGCGGGCATCTACACGCGCGATCTTGAAAAGGCGTTCGCCGCCGCGCGCCGCACCCACGTGGGCGGATTCATGATCAACGAGGTGCCGCAGTATCGTGTCGACAACATGCCCTACGGCGGTGTGAAGCTGTCCGGCACTGGCCGCGAAGGACCTCGATACGCAATCGAAGAGATGACTGAGCCGAAGCTGATTACCTGGAACGTGACATGAAAGCATTGGTGAAGCAACGAGCCGAGCCCGGACTGTGGCTCGAAGACATTCCTGAACCTGTCATCGGTATCAACGACGTGTTGATTCGGGTATTGCGCACGGGGATCTGTGGCACCGACGTTCATATTTACGATTGGGACGACTGGGCCAAGAAGACGATTCCGGTACCCATGGCAATCGGCCACGAGTTTGTCGGCGAGATCGTGGCTGTCGGCTCCAACGTGAACGACTTCCATCCGGGCGAAATCGTTTCGGGCGAAGGCCACGTAGTTTGCGGGCGTTGCCGCAATTGCATGGCAGGCCGGCGGCACTTGTGTGCGCACACGCAGGGCGTGGGGGTAAATCGGGCGGGCGCTTTCGCCGAGTTCATCTCGCTGCCGATGACCAACATCTGGCGTCATCAACATGAGGTCAATCGTGACGTGGCCGCGATCTTCGATCCCTTCGGAAACGCAGTACACACAGCACTTTCGTTCGAAGTATTGGGCGAGGATGTTCTCATCACAGGTGCCGGACCGATCGGCATCATGTCAGCGGCCGTAGTGCGGCACGCCGGCGCACGTCACGTCGTGATCACGGACATCAACGAAGCTCGCCTCGATATCGCCCGGCGCGTCGGCGTCACGCTGGCGGTGAATCCTACGACGATGAGCCTTCCCGACGCACAAAAACAGTTGGGCATGACCGAGGGGTTCGACGTCGGCCTGGAAATGTCGGGGAATCCCTCCGCTTTCCGCGACATGATCGCCAACATGTCTCATGGTGCAAAGATCGCGATGCTCGGCATTCCCGCGCAACCTATCGAGATCGACTGGCGTACGGTCATTTTCAACATGCTCACCATCAAGGGCATCTATGGACGTGAGATGTATGAGACGTGGTACAAGATGACGATCCTCGTCGATTCCGGGCTCGACCTGATGCCGGTTATCACGCACCGCTATCGGTACGACGAATTCGAAGCCGGTTTTCAGGCTATGCGTTCGGGCAAATCGGGCAAAGTGATTTTGAACTGGGAGGATCTGCGTTCATGACGGATTCCTATGCCGCGCACCTCAACGCGCAACTGGAAGAGATTCGCTCATCCGGACTATGGAAGCCGGAGCGCGTGCTCGATTCGCCGCAGTCGTCGCATGTGCGCCTGCAGAGCGGCGCCGAGGTGATGGTGCTGTGTGCGAACAACTACCTGGGGCTTGCCAATCATCCGCGGATCGCGGCAGCTGCCTCAGAAGCGCTCGCGCGGTGGGGCTATGGAATGGCCTCGGTGCGATTTATCTGCGGAACGCAGGAGATCCACAAGGAACTCGAAGCGCGCATCAGCGCATTTCTCCAAACGGACGACACGATCCTCTATTCTTCGTGCTTCGACGCCAATGGCGGGCTATTCGAAACCATTCTGGGCGCAGAAGACGCCGTCATCTCGGACGAATTGAACCACGCATCCATCATCGATGGCATCCGGCTGTGCAAGGCGCAGCGCTATCGATATAAGAACTGCGACATGGCCGATCTCGAAACGAAGCTTAAGGAAGCGGCGGGGGCACGGCACAAACTGATTGCTACCGATGGTGTGTTTTCGATGGACGGATATCTCGCTCCGCTGCGCGATATCTGCGCGCTCGCGGACAAGTACGGCGCGCTCGTGATGGTCGACGATTCTCACGCCGTGGGCTTCATGGGCGCGACCGGGCGAGGTACGCCTGAACATTGGGGTGTTCAGGGGCGCATCGATATCGTGACCGGCACGCTCGGAAAGGCCCTCGGCGGCGCCAGCGGCGGCTACACAAGCGGGCGGAAAAACATCATTGGTTTATTACGACAGCGGTCGCGTCCGTATCTGTTCTCCAATTCACTTGCACCGGCTATCGTCGCCGCTTCCATCAGAACGCTCGATCTGATCGAGAACGACACCTCGCTGATCCGCAGCATCCGTTCGAATACGAAGCTTTTTCGAGAACGGATGACCACGCTTGGATTGGACATCCTTCCGGGCGAGCATCCCATCGTTCCGGTGATGCTCGGCGACGCGGTTCTGGCCGCCCGCATGGCGGAGTTGCTGCTGACCCGCGGCATCTATGTCACGGCTTTCTCGTATCCAGTGGTCCCTATGGGAAAGGCGCGCATTCGTACGCAAGTATCAGCCAGCCATACGCCGGAGCAACTCCTATGGGCCGCGCAGCAGTTTGCAGAGGTGCGGGCCGAGGTTGGAAAATAACGAATGGCCCACACTCACCGCATTGGTGCCCACACCTCCACGGCCGGGGCGCTGGAGAATGCAGCAATCCTCGCCCATGCCGCCGATGGAAACACGGCCCAGATCTTTTCCGGCTCGCCGCGGCAGTGGCGCAACCCGATGCCGGCAAAGACCGCGATCGAAAAGTTGCGCGCGGCGCGCGAGCGGCTGGATGTGAATCCTCTGGTCATTCACGCAAATTATTTGATCAATCTCGCGTCGATCGATCCATCCAATCGTGCCAACTCGATCATGGCCTTTCGCGGCGAACTCGAACGTGCCATCGCGATTGGCGCCGAGTATCTTGTGCTGCACCCGGGCTCCTACAAAGGACAGACGATTGAGGAATCTCTCGACCGGTTCGCGGAAGGGTTGGAAGAGGCTTCGAGCGGCATCGAGTCGAAGACGCTCACCTTGTTGCTGGAGAACACGGCGGGCGCGGGCTCGGCCATCGGTTCACGCTTTGAGGAACTCGCTGCCCTGCGTGAGCGGGGACTGAATCGAGTGGAATACGCCCTTGGCTACTGCATCGACACCTGCCACACGCTAGTAGCCGGATTCGACTACTGCTCCGACAGCAAGATGAAATCACTCATTGCCGATGTGGATGCCATCCTAGGCATCGACCGTATTCCTGTCTTCCACATGAATGACTCTAAGGGCGAATGCGGTTCCCACCTCGACCGCCACGAACATATCGGACAGGGCAAGCTGGGCTTGGAGCCCTTCGAGCGAATCCTCAATCACCCAAGACTGGCCGGCAAGGCATTCATTCTCGAAACGCCCGTGGACGAGCCCGACGATATGGCGCGTAATATCGCTGTACTCCGCGGGCTGTGCAAACCGGCGGCTACACGTTCGAAGGCACCTCGTAAGGCGCGCGGTAGTTCCGTGTGAGCATGGAGTTTGCTTCGTCATCGCCGAGGAAGCGCCCGTTGGATTGATTCATCTTCAGCGTGCGGCCAGTGCGATAGGCAATGTTGGCAAGGTGGCAGAACGCTGCCGAACGCGCGCCAATCGCAATCTCCGCATGAAGTGTCTTGTAGTCGCGCGAGCGAACTGCATCAAGGAAGTTCTTCATGTGCGGCGTGGTCTCTTCTCCCGAAGGCTTCTCGCTGTGCGCGAGTTCGTACTTCTCTTTGTTGCCGGCGCCCGAGCCGCGCGCTTCGTCGCCGCTAATATTGCCGGCCGTGCTCTTGTAGAGCTGGAAACCGCCATAGTCGACCACGAGGAATCCCAAAGAGCCGAAGAAGATGTTGCCCACATAGTTCGGCCCGCGTAACGGAGCCAAACCCTCAGGCGGCGTCGGCAGATTGCGCACGTCGAAGGTCATCTGCGCATCGCCAAACTCGAAGGCGGCATGCTGAGTGTTCGGCGTCTCCTGGTCGTCCTTCCAGGCGTACTTGCCTCCGGTGGATGAGACGCTCACCGGCCAGCCGGTGCGGCCCAAAGCCCATAGCGCGATGTCCATTTCATGCACGCCCTGGTTGCCGATGTCGCCGTTGCCTGTGTCCCAGAACCAGTGCCAGTTGTAGGCAAACTTGTTTTTGCTATAAGGCTTCCATTGCGCGGGGCCAAGGAAGAGGTCCCAGTCGAGGCCGGCCGGCACCGGTTCGTCGGGGGCAACGCCCATTGAGAAGCGGCGGCGGAAGCAGATACCGCGGACGTGATAAATCTGCCCGATAGCGCCGTCGCGAATCATTTGCACGGCTTTCATCTTGTGTGGGATCGAGCGGCTTTGCGAGCCGACCTGCACCATCCGCTTGTATTTGCGCGCCGCTTCGACCATCTTCTGGCTCTCAAAAATGTTGTGGCTAGCCGGCTTCTCTACATAGACGTCCTTGCCTGCCTGGCAAGCCCATATGGCGGCGAGCGCGTGCCAGTGGTTGGGCGTCGCGATGGATACCGCGTCGATGTCCTTCGACTCAAACATCGTGCGCATGTCCGAGTAGTCTTTCGGATCGAACCCCTTGTCCTTGCGAATCTTCGCCACCGCCCGTTCGCGCGCGGCCTGATTCACGTCGCACACGGCCGCCAGGCGGCAGTCGGTGTCCAGTTGCCCATAGAAATTCATGTGGTCGTTGCCGCGCCCGCCGAGGCCGACAAGACCCACGTTCACCCGGTCGTTGGCGCCCAGGATGGGGAACTGCGCCGTGGCGATGGCCGCTGCCGCGCCCGTTATGAATGTGCGTCGATGATTGGTCATGGAATTCTCCTGCCGTTGAGCGAACTCATTCTATCGTGGCGCATGGTAAAATTACATTCGAATCCCATATGGCGCTATCGTCTAACGGTTAGGACGGAGCCCTCTCAAGGCTTAAATACGGGTTCGATTCCCGTTAGCGCTACCATCCCCTCCATCACAGCATCGACGGCGGCTGGCTCTCATGTCGCTGGTCAGCGCATGGGCGTAAATTCTCGCAATGGTCTGAACGCTCGCATGGCCAAATCTTTTGCTGACGACGGGCAGCGGTGTGCCATTGCTCAGCAATTGGCTCCCGTGGCTGTGCCTACGCGTATGCATGCTTACTTTGCCGAGCCCTGCCCGCTTCGCCAGGAGGCAGAATTTGGCGGAGATGGAGCCGGGCTTCAGGTACTTCCCGCTGGGCAAGGCGAAGACGAGATCCAGGTCAATGCGGTAGTCGCCGCCGAACTTCCTTCGTCACTCGCGTTGTGGGCTTCTATCGGATCTCAGGACTTCCGCGCTCTCCTTACCTCGTATTTTTATGGATTCCTTATAACAATCACCCTCATTCTCACACGCTCATAACAGGCGAGTTCCTACGCTTGAGATTGACCGGCGGCTTCTGCCGCACGGGAGGTTTCTGTGATCGATCTGACTTGCCTGGCCATAGCCGCCGCGTTCTTCGTTGCTTCGCTGCGGGTAGTGAGGGAGCGACAATGACACCGCTGCACATCGCAGGAGCCGTGATTGCCGCTGGCTTGTTGATCTATCTTTTTGTTGCATTGTTGAAGCCGGAGATCTTCTCATGAGCGCAAATGAGTTCCTCCAAATTGGCGTGTTTCTGGGCGCCCTCTTGCTCCTTGCCAAGCCGCTCGGCGGGTTCATGGCGGCCGTATACGACGGGCGACGGACGCCATTGGACCGCGTCCTTCAACCAGTAGAGCGCGTAGTCTATCGCGTGTGTGGGGTAGACGCGGCGGCGAGCATGACCTGGCGCGGCTATGCCGGAGCATTCATGCTCTTCAACTTTGTGGGCTTCCTTGCGGTGTACGGCATTCTGCGAACGCAGGGCGGACTGCCGTGGAATCCGCAGGGATTCGCCAACGCAAACGCACATACCGCCTTCAACATTGCCGTCAGTTTCGCGACCAATACAAACTGGCAGAACTATGGAGGCGAAACGACGCTCAGCTACTTTACGCAGATGTTTGCGCTCACGGTGCAGAACTTCGTGTCGGCAGCGTCGGGCATGGCCGTGGCTGCGGCTCTCGCGCGCGGCATTGCGGGCCGGACCACTTACAAAATCGGAAACTTTTGGACCGATCTGACACGTGGCACTCTCTACGTGTTGCTGCCACTCTCGCTCGTTCTTTCGCTTGGGCTCGTTTCGCAAGGTGTGGTTCAGAACTTGAATCCCTACCAGCGGATAGCGGAGCGCGCAGGAACGGCCGCTCAGCTTCTGCCGATGGGTCCGGCCGCCTCCCAGGTCGCGATCAAGCAGCTCGGGACCAACGGAGGCGGCTTTTTCAATGTGAACTCCGCGCATCCGTTCGAAAACCCGACTCCGCTCTCGAACTTTCTCGAGATGCTAAGCATCCTGCTCATCCCTGTTGCGTTCTGTCACACCTTTGGGCGCATGCTCGGCGACGTGAGGCAGGGTTGGGCGCTTCTCGCTGCGATGACACTCCTCTTCCTTCCCTTCGTCTTCGGCGCTGTCCTTGCGGAAAACCAAGCGCCGCCGTCCTTGCATTCGGCTGGTCTGACAGGCGGCAACATGGAGGGAAAGGAAGTTCGCTTCGGCACCGTGAACTCGGCGCTTTGGGCAACCGCGACGACGGCCGCGTCCAACGGGTCCGTAAATTCCATGCACGATTCGTTCACGCCGCTGGGCGGACTGGCGCTGATGTTCCTCATGCAGTTGAGCGAGGTTGTCTACGGAGGCGTGGGTTCAGGCCTGTACGGCATGGTGATCTACGCGATCATCACCGTGTTTCTGGCAGGGTTGATGATCGGCCGCACTCCGGAGTACATGGGTAAGAAGATCGAGGCTTTTGAAATGAAGATGGCTTCGATCGCCGTGCTCGTTCCGCCGCTTTGCGTTCTTTTTGGCGCGGCGATCGCGACCGTGACTCCACTGGGTGTTTCGGGCCTTCGGAATCATGGCCCGCACGGATTCAGCGAGATCCTCTACGCCTTCACGTCGATGGGCAACAACAACGGCAGTGCCTTCGCTGGATATGGGGCGAATAACATTCTCGTGAACCTGGTTGGGGGAGTCGCGATGCTCGCGTCGCGGTACTGGATCGCTCTGCCCGTGCTTGCCATCGCGGGATCTCTTGCAAGCAAGAAAACCGTACCCCAAAGCAGCGGAACGCTGGCCACACATACGCCGCTGTTTGTCGTTACTCTTGCAGCCGTCGTGGTTATCGTCGGCGCGCTTGCGTTCATTCCGTCGCTGGCGCTCGGGCCGGTGGTGGAGCACCTGCGCATGATCGGGAGCTAATGGAGACCATGTCAAAACCAAGTCAATCCAGCATCTTTAACGCGTCCATTCTTCGCGCGGCAGCGATGGATTCGTTTGGTAAGCTCGATCCGCGCGTGCAGGTGCGCAACCCGGTGATGTTCGTGGTGTTCGTTGGGAGCATACTCACAACCGTGCTAGGCCTTCAGGCACTAGGGGGCAAGGGCGAGGCCAGTCCGGGATTCATCTTCACCGTCAGCGTCTGGCTGTGGTTCACCGTGCTATTCGCCAACTTCGCCGAGGCCATGGCCGAGGGCCGGGGCAAGGCCCAAGCCGCGGCATTGAGACAGGGTCGCCGCGACGTGCCGGCGAAGAAACTCGCGTCTGCGGACTACGGCAGCCCGGTGACCGCGGTGGCCGGCTCATCGCTGAGAAAGGGCGACATCATTCTTGTCGAGGCTGGCGACGTGATCCCGATCGACGGCGAGGTCGTCGAAGGCGCCGCTTCGGTCGATGAAAGCGCCATTACCGGCGAAAGCGCGCCGGTAATCCGCGAAAGCGGCGGCGACCGGTCCAGTGTGACGGGCGGCACGCGTGTCCTTTCAGACTGGATCATCGTTCGTGTCACGGCAACTCCCGGCGACACCTTTCTTGATCGCATGATCGCTATGGTCGAAGGAGCCAAGCGGCAAAAGACCCCAAATGAAATCGCATTGACGATCCTTCTGGCCGCGATGACGATCATTTTTCTTGTGGCCACGGTAACGGTGTTGCCGTTTTCGATCTTCGCAGTGAACGAAGCAGGCAGAGGCAGCCCCGTGACAGTCACTGTGCTCGTCGCCCTTCTGGTGTGTCTCATTCCCACAACCATTGGAGCGCTGCTCTCCGCTATCGGAATCGCTGGTATGGACCGTATGTTGCAAGCGAATGTGCTTGCCACTTCGGGCCGCGCGATCGAAGCGGCGGGCGACGTCGATCTTCTTCTGCTCGACAAAACAGGGACAATTACGCTCGGGAATCGGCAAGCGACCGCTTTCCTGCCCTCTGAAGGCGTCACGGAACAGGCGCTCGCCGACGCCGCGCAACTGGCGTCGCTCGCCGACGAAACGCCCGAGGGCCGCAGCATCGTTGTGCTGGCGAAAGAGCGGTTTCAGATTCGCGAGCGCGACATCCGGTCCATTGGAGCCCGATTCGTTCCTTTCAGCGCGCGCACGCGCATGAGCGGCGTCGATTTCGATTCGCGGCAGATTCGCAAAGGCGCAGCGGATGCGATTCAGGCATATGTCGCCTCCTCCGGAGGGACGTTTCCTCAACGGACGCTCGAAGCGGTGAATAACGTAGCACGACAGGGTGGGACGCCGCTGGTCGTCGCTGAAGGTGCGAGGGTAATGGGCATTATCCATCTCAAAGACATCGTGAAGGGTGGCATCAAAGAGCGTTTCGGCGAGCTGCGCCGTGCAGGAATTCGCACGATCATGATCACGGGCGACAATCCGCTGACGGCCGCTGCAATTGCGGCGGAAGCCGGAGTCGATGAGTTTTTGGCCGAGGCCACTCCCGAGCGGAAATTGCAGCTGATCCGTGAAAAACAGGCCGAGGGCCGGCTCGTCGCGATGACGGGCGATGGCACCAACGACGCGCCCGCGCTCGCACAGGCCGATGTCGCGGTCGCCATGAACTCCGGAACACAGGCGGCGAAGGAAGCCGGAAACATGGTTGACCTCGATTCGAACCCAACCAAGCTCATGGAAGTGGTTCAAATCGGCAAGCAGATGCTGATGACACGCGGAGCACTGACTACGTTTTCGACGGCCAACGATGTCGCCAAGTACTTCGCGATCATTCCGGCGGCGTTCGCGACGACTTATCCGGAACTGGGTGCTCTCAACGTGATGCACCTGGCGAGCCCGGAAAGCGCCATTCTCTCCGCCGTCATTTTCAACGCGTTGATCATCGTCGCTTTGATCCCGCTCGCCTTGCGCGGCATCCGTTACCGGCCGCTGGGCGCGGACGCACTCCTGCGCCGTCACTTGCTGATCTATGGTTTGGGCGGCATTGCCGCACCGTTCGCGGGAATCAAGATCATCGACATGTTCATCGCCGCGATGAGGCTCGCATAGGGGAAGGAAGACTCGAAATGTGGACGCAAGTTCGTACATCACTACTCATGCTTCTGGCACTCACAATTCTGACCGGCGTTGTCTATCCACTCGCCGTGACAGCCATCGCTCAAATGACCATGTCCAATCAGGCGAACGGAAGTTTGATCTTCGACGGTGATCGCATTCGCGGCTCACGGTTGATCGGCCGGCAATTCGACGATCCCAAATACTTCTGGTCACGTCCTTCGGCGACTAGCCCCGCGCCCTACAATGCAGCCGCCTCGTCGGGCTCCAACTATGGACCGCTGAGCCCCGAGTTGAAGAGGGCGGTTGATGCGCGTGTGCGGGCTTTGCGCATGGCGGACCCCGCGAACACGCAGCCGATTCCAGTCGATCTTGCGACTTCGTCGGGTTCGGGACTCGATCCTGAGATCAGTCCCGAAGCGGCGCTCTACCAGGCCGGACGGGTCGCGCGCGTTCGTGGCCTCGACGAAGTTGCGGTGCGGCGTCTCATCGAATCGATAACACAGCAGCGCCAATTGGGTTTCCTTGGCGAGCCGCGCGTCAACGTCGTGCAACTGAACCAAACGCTGGACAAACTGCGCCGCTAAGATCGTTTCTGGGACGACAGGGAATCACTTGGAGGATAGACGGCCTAATCCCGACGACTTGCTCGCCAGAGCGCAAAGCCAGGCGGAAGAGGCGAAACGCGGGCGGCTGAAGATTTTCTTCGGCTTCTGCGCTGGGGTTGGCAAGACCTTCGCGATGCTCAGTTCGGCGCAGCGCCGCTTGCGCGAAGGGTTGGATGTGGTGGCCGGTGTTGTCGAAACCCACGGCCGCCTAGAGACCGAAGCATTGCTTCAGGGGATGACGATTCTGCCGCGCCGCATGCTCGAACTCAAGGGCGCGCAGCTCACTGAGTTCGACCTGGACGCCGCGCTCGCCCGCAAACCGGCGCTCATCTTGGTCGATGAACTCGCTCATACGAATGCCCCCGGCTCGCGCCACACAAAACGCTGGCAGGACGTCATGGAACTCTTACACGGGGGAATCGACGTCTATACGACGCTCAATGTACAGCACCTCGACAGCCTGAACGACGTCGTATCGGGTATCACAGGCGTGACCGTGCGGGAAACGGTTCCCGACGCCGTCCTCGACGAAGCGAGTGAAGTGGAGGTGATCGACCTTCCCGTGAACGAATTGATCGATCGCATGCGCCAGGGAAAGGTATATATGGCGGGCCAGGCCGAGCGCGCGATGGACAATTTCTTCCGGCCCGGCAACTTGATTGCGCTTCGCGAACTCGCCTTGCGGCGCACGGCGGACCGCGTGGACGCACAAATGCGCGACTACAGAACGCAGTCCGGAATTAAAGACCCATGGCCCGTGGCCGAACGGATTATGGTCTGCGTCGGCCCGAGTCCATTTTCGGCCGGATTGATTCGTTCCACGCGCCGTCTGGCCGCCCGTTTGAACGCCGAATGGACCGCGGCGTTTGTCGAGACTCCCTCGTTTTCGACGCAGCCGGAGGCGGTTCGCGAGCGCGTTTTCGCCACGTTGCGTTTGGCAAGGCAGCTTGGCGGCGAAGTGGCGACGCTGCCGGGGAATCACGTGGCCGACGCGCTGGTTCAATATGCGCGCGCCCGCAATGTCTCGCGCATCGTCGTCGGCAAACACACCGGTTCGCCTTGGAAAGCCCTGCTTCGCGGGTCGCTGATGAGCGCGCTGATCGAAAGAAGCGGTGGCATCCATATCGATGTCGTGAGCGGTGATCCGGGAGAGACACTAAACACGCGCGACCTGCCTTCGCCGCTTGCCGCCGGTCCTTGGCGCGATGTCGCGCTTGCCGCGCTGATAGTCGCCGCGTGCACATTAGTGGCGGTCGTCCTCCGGCCCGCCCTGGCCGCGACGAATCTCGCCATGATCTATCTGATGGGCACAGTCTTGGCGGCGATGCGCCTCAGCCGTACAGGGTCCATCCTTGCCGCGGTTCTCAGCGTAGCCGCCTTCGACTTTTTTTGCATTCCGCCCTACCTCACATTTGCGGTGAGCGACTACGAGTACCTGATCACGTTCGGCGCGATGCTTGCTGTCGCGCTTGTCATCAGCTCAGCGGTATTCGCGGCGCGGCGTCAGGCCCAAACGGCCGCGCAACGTGAGGCGCGAACGAACGCGCTCTATCAGCTCACACGCTCGCTGGCCGGAGAGACGAGGCAATTCAAAGCGGCTTCGACGGCGGCGGAAGCTGCGAGCGAAGTGTTCCAGATTCCCGTCGTAATCCTACTGCCGGACGATCACGGCGAGATCGGCTTTCGCAAACGCACATCATTGGCGCTTCCCATGCCGTCTTCCGAGGAAGGAATCGCGCGATGGGTTTTCGATCACCGGGAGCGCGCCGGCAAGGGGACCGCGACACTACCCGGAGCGACGGCGCTCTACCTTCCGTTGCGCGGCGCTTCGCGCACGGTCGGCGTGTTGGCGGCCGTTCCCGACGGGGAGAGTCTTTTCGCGCCGGAACAATATGATCTGTTGGAGATGTTCGCCGGACAGGCCGCGCTGGCAATTGAACGTGCACTGGTAACCGCGGCGGCAAACGATGCCGAACTCCGGGCCCAAGCCGAGCAGCTCAAAACCTCTCTGCTCAGTGCGGTCTCCCATGATCTGCGTACCCCGCTCACTTCCATTACCGGCGCGGCTACGACACTGATAGAACAAGAGGGCAAACTGGACGCCCAAACGCGCCACGAGTTACTGGAAGGCATCGCCGAGGAATCCGCACGACTGGCGCGGCTCGTGAAAAACCTTCTCGACATGACCCGCCTGGAGTCGGGGGCCGTCGAATTGAACAAGGATTGGCACCCGCTGGAGGAAGTCGTTGGCGCGGCATTGCGTCACGATGAACAACTGCTGCGGGATCGGCCCATCGACGTCCGGATTCCCGCGAATCTTCCAATGGTTCGCATCGACGACGTGCTGTTCGAGCAAGTGTTCCTGAACCTGCTCGAAAATTCTTGCAAGTACACGCCACCCGGCGAACGCATTGAGATCGTCGCGCACGCCACAGCGGAACACGTTGTCGTCGAGTTCGCCGACAGCGGGCCGGGATTTGCGCCCGGCGAGGAAGAAAAGGTGTTTGAGAAGTTCGTACGAGGCAGTTCGCCGGCGGCGCGGGGTGCTGGGTTGGGACTGACTATCTGCCGTGCTATCGTCGAAGCGCATGGCGGAACAATTCGCGCCACCAACCGCGCGGCAGGAGGCGCTCTTTTAACGATATGCCTCCCGCTCGATCCAGACTCGCCATCGCTCGCGCAAACTCCCGATGAATCCAATTCCTGAGCTGCTTCTGATTGAGGACGATCCGCAGATTCGCCGGTTCCTTCGAGTGGCGATAGAACCGGAAGTCTACCGCCTGCGAGAGGCAGTCACCGCTGCCGACGGATTGGCACAGACGGCGGCTCGTCAGCCGGACTTGATTCTCTTGGATCTTGGGCTTCCCGACGGCGATGGACTTGATGTGATCGTGAAGGTGCGTGAATTCAGTAGCGCCCCCATTCTGGTGATATCCGCCCGGGGGAACGAACGGGACCGCGTCGCCGCACTCGACATCGGCGCGGACGACTTTATCGGTAAGCCCTTCGGCACGGGCGAACTACTGGCGCGCATTCGCGCAGCGCTGAGACGCGTCGCGCGCCCCACTGGGCTCGACGGTACGATTCGCTATGGCTCGGTCGAAGTGGACCTGGATGCCCGGGTTGTGAAAGTGGCGGGCGTCGAAGTACACCTGACGCCAATCGAGTTCCGGCTTCTACAGACTCTCCTGCGGTACAGCGGCAAGGTCGTGACTCAACGCCAACTGCTGAATGAGGTGTGGGGTCCGAACCAATTGGAGCAGGCACAGTATTTGCGCGTATATGTTGCCCAACTGCGCCGGAAGCTGGAGGAGAATCCGGCCCGCCCGCGACACCTGCTGACCGAGCCCGGTGTGGGATACCGTCTGCTAGTCGAATAGAATCGTCGCCTTGAATGCCGCGCAACCATCGCGCAACCGTCGCGCAACCACGCCGAGACCATTTGCGATCGCATCGAGCACCTGCAGCCCGTTGGTGAGTTACTGAGCGAACGCTAGCGCGACGACTTGGCGGCGGCTTTCTTCATTTCCTTTTTGACTTTGCGAGGCTGCCGTTTCTTGGCGGACGGCTTCGGCTTTTCAGCGTGGGCGAGTCCGGTCTTGGCGGCGATCGTTCCAAGGGCTTTGCCGACCGCGGCGGCGATCGGATGAGAGTCTGGCTTTGATTTTTCCATCTGCCCGTGGACCCTGAGCCGCTGGGGAATGTTACGCCCATACGGCTCAGAGGCGGGGTTTCTCTATTTCCAGCCGGGCAGCGATACGTTGGCGCGGTAGTTTGAGTCGTTGTAGTCGGGGTTGCGCTTCGGCGCGTAGACCTTGCCGTTGGGGCCAGGAATGGCCGGACGGTCCTGCGTATAGATCCAAACCCGCTTCTGATCCCACACGACGATCTCGTCGCGTGAATCGCCGGTGAGATCGGCGACATGGTAGGCAAGATCGGGATGACCGTCGTCGGGAAAGACAACAACGCGGCGCATCTGGCCGTCGAGCATGCCGCCTTCGCGGATGTTGGAGCTAAGCAGTGCGAACTCCTGCCCATCGCCGCGCCAGTTCACCGGATGAAGGTGGGTGGACCCGGGAGCGAGTTCTTTCTGGCCGAGGATGTTGGCGTCTGAATCAAAGAGCGTCACGATGCCGGGACTACGCCAGAAATTGGCGACATAGATCTGCTGGCCCGGGATGTCAGCGCGAAACTTGCCGACAGATTGCGTCTGCGCGTGGCCGATTCTGACGTGCTTGGCGATTTTGCCGTGTTCGTCAAACATGAGGAAGCCTTCGTCGCTGCCGCAAATGTAGACGCGCGGGGCTGCGTTGGGGTCGGCGCCATAGCTTCCGGCGGAGATGCCGTCGGGATGATCGTTGAGAACGGTGTCGTGGCCCCAGACGGCCTTGCCATTCTGCCAGAGAGAATAGCCGATGACAAACTCCTGTTTGCCATCGCGGTCGATATCAATGGCGAAGGGGTAATGGCCGGTCTGGCCTTCACCCGACCATTTCATCTGTAGGTCTTTGTCGAAGATCCAGAACGTGCGGTAGCGATCCTTGAGCAAGATGTCCTGGGCCGACTTGCCGCCGGACAGGTTGAAGAACGCGATGGAGTCGCCGCTATTGATTTCGTAAGGGCGCTCTTTGTTGGTGGTGGGAGCGGCGGGCATCCAGGCACGCTGGCGGATCTTGTCGGTGGCGCCTTCGAGGATGGTGAGTTGGAAGTCGCGAACGAGAATGACTTCGTTTTTGCCGTCGCCATCGATGTCGTGGATCTGGAAGGGCGTGTCGTTGGTGAGCAAGCCGTTATGCTCGTCGGGGCGGCCTATTTGCCACAGGACCTTGCCATCGAGCCGAATGGCTGTGAGGCAGGAGATGTGATCGAAGGCGTCGCCGCGCACACGCGGAATATTCTGCGCGATGAGCATGTCCATCTGGCCGTCGCCGTCGAGGTCGCCGAAGCGCGCGTTGCGGCCCGCGCCGAAACCGGGTGTGGCGAAGGTGCGCCAAAGCTGAGGTTTGGGATTGGCGTCGCGCAACTGAGCGAGTTCCGCTTCACGATTGCGAATGCGGGTGGCGATGGCAACGGCCGTTTGGTCCGGAACCGTCACGGCGAACTCCTGGAAGCGCGCCGGGATGTTGGCCATGACGCCAACCTGGCCTTTGAGGATTTCGCTATCGGTGGTGGTCATCACCTGGCGGCCGTCGATGGATGCCCGAATCGACGAGCCGTTGTTTTCCACGCGCAGCCGGTAGTAGCGCTTTGTGTCGTAGCTGAATGGCGCGGTGGCGACTTGGCGCCATTCGGCCTGACGGAACACCTTCTCAATCGGCTGGCGCACCAGGAGCACCGCTTCCTTGCCGCCGCGAAGCGCGAAGGCGTAGTAGTGGCGCGAGGTGTGATACCGGAAGGCGAGGCCGGCCAGATCGCCGAGCGAAAGCGGCTTGACGCTTGCTTCGACTGTGTAGTCCCCCCACTCTTCATCACCAGTCACGAAGAGCGGGGTGGTGCGGCCGGTGTCGGTGTTCACCAGGTGTTGTTCGATGTAGGGCTTGCCGTCCTCATCGCTCGCAGCCCAGGAATCGAGGTGCACGATCGGGTTGCGCCACGGGTACGTGCGCACGCCGCGATGTTCGATGTAGTGGTACTCCTGGATGGCTCCGTTCAACTGGCCCATGGGCTGCGAAAGCAGTCCGGGTGGAAACCGTGAAAAGTCGTCGCGGAAGAGGTCGGCGGCGAACGCGCTTGCCGCAAAAAGGATGAGTGTACAGAGTCTCATTAGAAGTCGAACCTTGCTCCTAATTGGATATTGCGCGGCGTGTAGGCGGCGTTTGAAGTCTGGATTCTACCGAAGTTGGCGCTGACCACATTGGTATCGGGATTGCCGAGCATGGGTATGTTGAACGGATTGAACAGCTCGACGCGCAACCGCATTCGTAGATGTTCCGTGATGGGAATCGCCTTTTGAATCGTCATGTCGTAGCTGAAGAAGCTGGGCCCATATAGAACGCCACTGGCCGAGCTTCCGAATGCTCGTGTTGGACGGGTGGCGGCTGCGTTCAAAAAATCCGGCTGCCGGAACGCTGCGGTATCGAACCAGCGGAAAGCCTTTTCACCGCGAGTACGCCCCGATTGGTCGAGTCGGCCATCGCCGATGCGGTCGGCGCGATTCGTATTGGCGCCGGTTGGCGATTGGCCATTGGGGGCGGTTATGGACAGCGCGCCTCCGGATTGCCAGGTGCCCAAGCCCGCGATTTCCCAATTACCCAGCACCCAGGCAGCGGGGCCGGAAGTGGCATACGCTTTGCCTTTGCCGAGTGGGAGTTCGTAAACGTAGTTCCAGTGGAAAATATGTGGCGGCTGCGCCGGCACCGGGCCGTAGTCATAGTGCCAGGCAGCGTTGGCCACGGGGTCCGACGCGGTGGGTTCGAGCCGGAAGACCCGGGCATAGGCGTAGTTGACGTTGACGAAGAGTCCGTTGGAGTAGCGTTTCGTGACCTCGGCTTCGAAGCCGTTGTAGTTGGAAGTGCCGTCGCCGGCGCGCTGCCCCATGTTGATGGAAAAGTTAGTCCACTTGCGGCCAGTCGGATCGTTGGCCGCACGGGCCAGGCACTCGGTTGGGCCGGGCGCGCAGCTATTCACCCGGACGGTGCGGGAGAGGCTGCGGCCGATGTTGCCCGCGTAAGTGATGCGCACGCCGAGGCGGCGGGCGA
>JBDTVQ010000061.1:0-22892 GCA_040007195.1 Acidobacteriota bacterium
TCAACGCACCCGCGGACCTTCTTCGCTCAGTTCTGGTGAGAAATGCGGGCTAGCGGCCGCGAAACTCACCACCACGCCCGGATAAAATGGTTGATCGGAGTAATATGTGATGGCGACGCTCCGTCCGCCCTCGGGGCTCGACCACGAGACCGTTCCCGACAGGTCGGCTCCGTCTTCACGCGTGTACAATCCCGTCTGCTTGTTCTGGCTTACTTGCGGCGGAGCGTGAAAGCCTCCCGTGCGGCCGCCGATCAGTTCATCCAACGCAGTGTTGTACAAGGCGATCGCCTTGAGCAATTCCTCGCCCG
Organism: Acidobacteriota bacterium; assembly: GCA_040007195.1. GTDB lineage: Bacteria > Acidobacteriota > Terriglobia > Bryobacterales > Bryobacteraceae > JAFLBB01. Next base: position 309 of record JBDTVQ010000061.1, read on the forward strand.
TGGTCTGATAGCTCGCGAAGGTTCGTGCCGACTGATCGGTTGTTACGGAGATGCACGCGATTCCTTTTGCGGGAGAGAATCGCGGCATCCACGTCGGGATCACCTTTTCGCAATCGTGGAACTGCACCGGCCCCGTCAAACGCTCGCTCTTATCGCTTTCCAACACGCTGTGCCAGTTCAGTGTCAGGAAGGCGCTCGTCCCGGCGCGGCTGTCTTTCACGCGATAGACTCCCTGCGAATAGGCAAGGAAGGTGAAATCCAACTCCGGATGACCCGCCGCCGCCCTAACCGTCACCGGATCGTCACCGGTGAGCCAGTCGTAGCCCATCATCAGCCGGCTCGTTAGGACAAACGCGAGTGCCACACCACCAAAAATTCCAGCCACAATCACGATGCGGTGTACGATTGCTCGCCCTGCGCGGCGTCGGCCGCTGGGCGCTGTGGCTGCAACGTCGCGTCTAATTCCGGCTCCGCCCCTTCTCGCGAATCCCATTCAATTCCGTCGCCAGCTCTTTCACCATGTCCGGCCGCCGCAAATAGAGATCGTCGCTCTCGCTCGCGTCCGCGGCCAGGTTGTACAATTGGCCCGCCGGCCCCCCGGGTTTCTGCTCTTCCTTCACCGGATCCGTGAACCCGCCTGAACCGAGGCCCTCGATGAGCTTCCATTCGCCACGCCTCAGCGCAAACATTCCCTGTGATGAGTGATGCACGATGGACTGCCGCACCGGCCCTGCCGCCGGCCGCCCCGTCGCCGCGCCCAACCACGAAAAGCTATCCTCGCCCTCGCCATTCTTCAGCGTGATGCCGGTCGCCTCGGCCACCGTTGCCATCAGGTCGGTCAGGCATGTCAGTTGACCGCTCACCGTGCCCGGCGCAATCTTCCCGGGCCATCGCACGAGGAAGGGAATCCGGTGCCCCGCATCGTGAATATCGGCCTTCTGCCCGCGCCACCAGGCGTTCGAGCGATGCGCAAACCGCGCGCGATCCTCGGGCGTCCAGTGCGCGCCATTGTCGCTCGTCAACACCAGCAGCGTGTTCTTTTCCAGGCCATTTTCCCGCAGAGCCTGCGTCACCTGGCCAACCACATCGTCGACCATCGCCACGAAATCGCCGTAAATGCCTGCCGCCGACTTGCCTTCAAATTTCCGCACGGGCAACCACGGCGTGTGCGGGGCTGAAAGCGGCAGGTAGAGGAAGAAGGGCTTCTGCGGTTCGCGCGCCCGCTCCGTGATGTAATCCACGGCCTTCTTCGTCAATGTCGGCAGCACATCCTCAAACACGAATGAGGGTGCAACCTTTCCCTTTCGCCAAAAAACCCCGCGCGGCACATTCAAACCTGGCGTGAACGCCGTGGGCGCCTCGACGGCGCGATTGTTTTCCACATACAGGTACGGCTCAAAGTCGAGCGACGACGGAATGCCGAAATAGTAGTCGAACCCATGAGTGTTCGGCGATGGGTCGAACGGCTTCGTATAGTCCACCGGCTCGGTGTTTCCAAATCCGAGGTGCCATTTGCCAATGCCCCCCGTGTGATATCCGGCGGCCTTCAACATCGAAGCCACCGTTGTCCGCCCCGGCTCGATCAGCGCGCGATCATAGCCCTGCAGCACGCCACTCTTTAACCGGCTCCGCCAGCAATAGCGTCCCGTCAGGATTCCGTACCGAGTCGGCGTGCACACGCTCGAAGGCGAATGGCAATCGGTGAAGCGAACGCCCTCGCGCGCCACCCGGTCGTAGTTCGGCGTGGGAATCGCCGAGGCGTCGTTGTAGCAATGCAGATCGCCCCAACCCAGGTCGTCGGCCAATATGTAGACGATATTCGGCCGTCCGACGGCCTGCGCCTGCGCCGCGCCGGCAACGGCTGCGCCCGTCACGCCCGCCAGAAACTCGCGCCGCTTCATTTCGCGCTCCGCAACACTTGCAAGTCCGTCATCTCCGCCGCACCATCCGCCACTAGCGTGCCCGTCCATTTACCGGGGGCGATCTTCTCATCCATCCGCTTCTCTCCGTTCACATGCGCCACGACACGTCCGCCGTGCGCTGAAATCGTCAGTTCATTCCACCCGTCGCCAACCATCGGCTCCAATTCCACAACGCCGCTTCCCAGCCGGATCTTCGCCGCTCCCTGCGGCAGCTTGTACCGCAGCCGGATCGTCGACTCGCTGATCCGCGCCCCGTTCTCCAGCGGCTTCCATTCATGCCGCCCTTGGTCCTGGAACTTGAAATTCCGCCACCGTACCTCGGCCGGCGGATCCCCCTTGAACTGATGCACCTGCAAACCAATGAACCCTTCCATATCCATTGGGTCCACCATGTCCACGCATGCCGCGCCGTTCACCCAGGTACGAATCCGATCGCCACGGGCTTCCACTCGATACCGGTTCCATTCGTTGTCTTTGAAGGCGCTCTTGCAGGGTTCCACCGCTGACATGTTGGCCACCCATCCGCGCCGCGCTTCGTCATACACACTGCCCGACGCTCCACTCGCCTCCGTGGCCGTCTCTACTTGATACCCATACACACGCCCCGCCGGATGCGTCCGCTTCTGCTTGCCCTTGTTCTCGGTCACCACTTGCGTCTCTCGCGCATAGCGGTGCGCTCGAATCTGCACGCCCGAATTCAACCGCGTGTCCGTTTTGGTTTCATACTCCAGCACGAAATCGCCATAGGTCTTCTCCGTGCACAAAAAGGAATTCGGACTTCCCACCGCCGTCTTGCCGACAATTTCGCCATTCTCCACGCGATAGGCGGCCGTGCCGTTGCAGACAGTCCAGCCCGCAAGCGTCTTGCCATCGAAGAATTCCGCTGCGGGCAGAACACCTGCCGCCATCATAAATATCAGTGCTGATCGCTTCACGCGCCGATCTTACTACACGTGCCCCGGCATCTCGCGCGTCCGCCGCGCCGATCGCGCCTAGCGCGCCCCAATGCCGCCGCGCAAGTCCCGCAACGCACTCAACACGCCCGGCACCAGCGCCACCACGAACAATGCTGGCAAGATGAACAGCACCACGGCAAACGTGATTTTCAATCCCGCCTTGCCCACCGCCGCCTCCGCCCGCAACCGCCGCTTTGTGCGCAGCGCTTCGGCGTATACCTTCAATGCCTGTGACAAGCTCGTGCCGAACCGTTCGCTTTGCACGATCATCGCCGCGAGGCTCTTGATGTCCTCTATGCCTGTCCGCCGCACCAGCGATTGAAACGCGCGCGACCGCTCCTGGCCCGCCTTTACCTGCATCACCACCGTGTAGAACTCGCCGGCAATCTCGGGATAAATATGCTGCATCTCTTCGCTCACGCGCATCAGCGCCTGGTCAAGCGCCAGGCCCGTGCCCAGAACGATGCCCAGCAAGTCGATCGTATCCGGCAACGCCTGGTTCAAACGCTCCTTGTAACGCCGCACCAGCCGGTACAAAATCTGCCTGGGCAACAGCCAACCCAGAATGAGCGCCGCCGCGATGCCGCCGATCTTCGACGACAGGGGATTCTCCCTTTGCAGGAAGAGCATTCCAACCACACACAGCAGCAAGAACGCCACGTTGCCGATCGAGTACAGCGCAATCACCGTGCGGCTTCGCACACCTGCCTGTTGCAGTTCGCGCTCCGTATCCCGCAGCCATTCGTCGCCGCCCGGGACCAGGCTGATCAAATACAGCAGACTATTCAGGAGGCCTCCGCCCGCGCGCCGCCGCGAGCGCCTCACCTGCGTACCCGTGCTGATCGATTGCAGTTCATCCAGCCGGTCGTCGAGCGGATTCTCTTCCACCGTGAACAGCTGCCAACCGGTCCACGCAATCGCCGCGACCGTGGCGAACACCAGCACGAAAAATACAATCGCTCCCGGCATCTCTGTCATCCTCTAAAACTTCGGATTCGCAATTTTGCGAATCACCAGAATTCCGATAATTTCTGAAATCACGCCGTACGTGAGAAACATCTTGCCCGTCTCATCGGTGTATAGAATCTGAATAAAATCGGGCTTCACGATCCAGAACCCAATCGCAACCACTATCGGCAGCGCGCATAACAAGCCCGCCGACATGCGTTGCTGCGCGGTGTGCGCTTTCATCTTCGCGTTCATATTCAGCCGCTCGCGAACCAGCAGGCTCAGGTTGTCCAGCACCTCGGTCAGATTCGCGCCGGTCTGCCGCTGCAGGATCAGGCCCGTGATGAAAAACTTCACGTCGATCAGCGGAATGCGCTTTCCTAAGTTATGCAGTGCGTCTTCAATCGGCGAACCCAGCGAGAGCTCCTCCACCACCTTTTTGAACTCCATCTTCACCGGATCGCTCGTCTCGTTCGCAATCGTGTCCAGCCCGGAATGAATCGTGTGTCCCGCCTTCATCGAACGCGTGAAAAGATCAATCGCGTCAGGAAACATCTCCTGCAATTTGTCCAATCGCCGCCGCCGGATCCGCATCACCACGGCCACTGGTATCGCGGCGACGACAATGCCGAACACCAGCTGGAGCATGATTAAGTCCAGGCCGAACAAGCCTGCCGCAAAGTAAGTCGCGACGAACAGAATCAGCGAAACCACCATCACGTCTACGGCCCGGTATTTCAGGTTCGCCTGGTCGATCATCTCCTGCAAGCGCCCCAATACCCGGAACCAGCCCATGAACTCGGCCATGAAGGCGAACGTTCCCTTATTCTCCGAACGCAGCAGATCGGCGCTCGTCGTTCTCCTTGGCGCTCCCGTGCGCACGCGCAGTTCGCGCAGGCGGTTTGAAATCGCATCCGTCTCCTGCTGCTGCGGCACGCTCCATGCGTAATACGCCGCGGCCAGAAGAGCACCGGTGAAGACCACGAAAGCCACCACGACAAACATGGTCAGTCGCGTACCTCCTGCACTTCGTTGAAGATTTCCGGCGAAAGATGCACACCGTAAGCCTTCAACCGGTTCAAGCACTTCGGCTTCACGCCCATGCCTTTGAATCGCCCGATGACGCGCCCGCGCGGACTCATGCCGTCGCGCTCAAACAGGAAGACATCCTGCATGTCCACCGATTCGCCATCGGTATCCACCACCTCGCAAATGCTCGTCACCTTGCGCGTGCCGTCCTGCAGGCGCGAACAGTGCAGCACGATGTTCACGGCCGACGTCAACATCTGCCGGATCACGCGGTCCGGAATGTGCTGGCTCGCCATCATCACCATCGTTTCCAGGCGCGAAAACGCATCGCGCGCCGAGTTGGCGTGCACCGTCGTCATCGAACCGTCGTGGCCCGTGTTCATCGCCTGCATCATGTCGAACGCCTCTGAGCCGCGGCACTCGCCGATGATGATGCGATCCGGGCGCATACGAAGGGCATTGATGACAAGGTCACGCTGCGAGATAGCGCCCGCCCCCTCAATGTTCATCGGGCGCGTTTCCAACCGCACCAGGTGCGATTGCTGCATCTGCAATTCGGCCGTGTCCTCGATCGTCACTAGACGTTCGGTGTCGGGAATGAACCGCGACATTGTGTTCAGCATTGTCGTCTTGCCCGAACCCGAACCGCCGCTCACGATAATGTTCAACCGCGCCTCAACACAGCCGCTCAAAAAATCCAGCATCCCCGGCGTGAACGACTCGTACTTCATCAACTCGTCCACCGTCAGTAGTTTCTTGCCGAAACGCCGGATCGACATCACCGGCCCAATCAGCGACAGCGGCGGAATCACCGCACACATGCGCGAACCATCGGCAAGGCGGGCATCTACGATGGGCGAACTGTCGTCGATGCGCCGGCCAATGTTTGACACGATACGATCGATGATCATCCGTACGTGGTTCTGATCTTTGAACCGCACGTTGGTTTCCACCATGATCCCGCCGCGCTCCACGTACACGTTGTTGTAGCCGTTGACAAGAATGTCGGAGATCGTCGGGTCCTTCAGCAGGGGTTCCAGCGGCCCCAGCCCGAAGACCTCATCGAGAATTTCCTCGATGAGCCGCTCGCGCTCCACCGCGGTCATCGGCATCTGCTCTTCGTGAACCAGGCGCTCGACCACCGTGCCAATCTGTTCGCGCGCCGCTTCGCGGTTCAGCGTCTTCAACTGGTCCGGTGTGAGCGAATTCAGCAGCCTCCCGTGGATCAGCTGCTTGATGGAAAACCATCGCTCCGTACCGGTGCCGGGCCGTGCTGTAGATCGGGAACTCATTAGGCGCTCTTCGTCAGATCCTTCTGCCGCCCGGTCGCCTTGTCTACAAAACGCCGGAACGTTGCGTCCAACTCACCTGCCGCTTGGCGATCCACCACGAACGGCCGGGCACGATTAATGGCCGCGGGCACCGCGGGAGAAGGCGGCACTCCAAAAAACACAGGTTGGTTGAGCGTCTGCTGAATCTGGTCAAGCGTCGCAAGGTGTCCGCCGGCCTTTTTCTGATACTGGTTTACGACAATCTTGATCTGATCCTGCGAAAAACCTAGCCGCATCAGATAAGAAAGATACCGTTGCGCATTGCGAATGGCTGGAAAATCCTGCGTCATCACCAGCATGATCGACGACGACACCTGCAGCGCGCCAAAGATCACTTCGTTCTGGATGCTTCGGCCGGCATCGATCACAACGTGCTCGTACTTTTCCACGAGAAAGTTGGAAAAGTCCCGGAACATTGGCTCGCTGAAATAACCCTGCGTCTCCAGCGACTCGGGGGGCCCCACGAGAAAAAACCCCACCGGATCGCGCGCCACGTAGCCTTCAAATAGCGCTTGATCCATGCGCTCGAGATTTTCGCCCACTTCGATCAGCGTGTATTGCGGCTGAATCCCCAACTGGAGTGCACAGTCGTCAGCCGTCCAGTCCAAATCCAGCAACACCGCCGAATGTTTTCGCTGGGCCAGCACGGCGGCAAAATTCACCGCCATCGTCGTCGTGCCGGCGCCGCCCTTCACACCGAGAAATGTCCACACTTTCCCCAGCCTGCTCTGCGTCTGCCCGCTTTCCCGCTTGGGTGCGCGTTCGAACCGCACCATGGCGTCTTTGAATTCCAGGCGGCGCAGGGGCTGCGTCAGAAAATCGTTCGCGCCCGCGCGAACCGCGGCGATCACCACCTCGCCTTCGGCATGATAATTCGACGCAATCACATATAGGTCCGGCACGGCTTGCTTGATTTTTTCCAGCGTCTTCACCGCATTGTCGGGATCGCTCGCCAAATCGAAAATCAATCCCGCGTCGGGATGCCGTTCCAGGTCTTGCAGCACTCGTATATAAAGGTTCGAGGCGACTTCCGGATATTCGGCGACGATTCGCGCGTTGGGCACATTCGCCAAGCTGTCGCGCACCGTTTCGCGGAAATGCTCATCGCTCGATGCCACCAAAACTGTTTGCGACATGCTCTCCTACTTATCTCCCTTCATTTATTCCGTGCACGCTTCATCGTCAGGACCGCACCCGGCACTTTCCATGGGCATTGATGTCGTAAACGGCGGAATCGACACCGGCGCTAGGCCGAAATAGCTGAACAACCCGCGGTACTGATAGTTCGTAATTTGCACCCGCACAACCGCCGGAACGCATTCGCGCGAGCAGGAACTACCGTCGCACGTATAGTCTTCCAATGTCCCGGTGTCTACATTCCGGCCGAAGTACGAGATTTCGATCTCCGCCTGCCCGTCGCGAAACTGGTCGCGATCGAACATAATCGGAGTATTTTGTCTCATATGGTTCAACACGTTCGACCCGCCCGGCTGCCAGCAGTGCGTTGCGGCATATTCGGCGCCCTGCCGCGTAAAGTCGCTCCCGCTCTGCCATACCCACAACAGGTTCGAGCCATGATAGAGCATCATCGTCAGCGGCAGGATCAGCGCCAGATACGTCAGAGCGTATTCGAGCGCCGATTGTCCCCGTCTTCGCCGCGATCGCATTAGAGGCCCCCATAGGGCACGCGCACTCGCGGCCTTAGCGGAATCGGGTCGACGTTGAGAAACGGAATCCGGATCTGGATCGGAAATCCATCGGTCAGTGAGACCACTACGTAGTCTGGCGCCACGCCGCCATTGGCGGTATCGCATCCGGACGACGAACAGTCGCACTCAATCAATGAGCCGTCGTCGGGCGAAATGCGTTCCAGGCTCAACTGAATCTGATCGGCCTGTAGGCCTTGCACCGGAGGCGTCGATGATTCCTCCAGGCCGCCTCGCACGGCGAAGTTCTTCGCCTCGGTGACGATGGCGTCGTCGTCTGTACAGAGGTCGGCGCTCACGCTTGTTCCCACCATCCGCCCCACTGCATACAGCGCCTTTTGCACCGCATAGTAGGTATAGCTCACACGCGCCATCTCCACCGTGCCTACGAACAGCATCACGAGAAACGGCACCCACAACGCCGTTTCCAGCAACGACGAACCTGAACGACGCCTGCGCCGCAATTGAACCCAGTGCCTCACCGGTGAAGTACCACCTTCCCCGGCCCCGCCGTGATCGAGCAGCCCGCCACGGTACCCCCGCGCAACGGCATTTTTGTTCCCACATAGATCGCGGCGAACCGTCCTCCAAGATCGGTTGCGTCCAACTCTGTCGTGTTCAAATTCGGCTCCAGCAGAAATTGCCGGAAGCCCAGCACGATCATATCGGTACCGCTTCCCAACGTATCCACGATCGCCACGGTAATCACGCGCCGCCGGTTGCCCGTGTAGTCTTCGTACACCTCGTGATCTTCCACATCGCTATCGGGCGTATAGGCGCCGCTGGCCGCGTCGATATCGGTAATATTCTCGCAGCCGGTCGGCACCCCCGACACGAATCGTGTCGCCAGCCCGCACATGAACCCGGTCACCTGTCCCGGCACGCGAATGTTCTGGCAGGCCAGCGCCGTCGTCGCCCCCCAACCCGCTTCCACGCCGTTCACCTGTAGACACGCCAGCGTGCTCGTTACCGATGGCGGCAAGCCGTGCCCGCCGATGCGAAATGTCTGCGTCGCCTCATCCAGGAAGACCTGGTCGTTTTCGTTATATTTATTCACCAGCAGGTACGGCACACGCTGCGTTGTGCCCGTCAGTGGTCCCGGCGCTCCCGGCCCCGTGCAGTTGTAGCCGAGTGTGTACCGCACGCCTGGAACGAAACCGAAATCGGTCGTGTCTGCTACGTCCACAGCCGCCAGCGCGATTGCCTCAATTCCGCATGCCGTACATAGCGGCGCGCTCACCCCCGCGATTGCCTCCGTGCGCAGAGTCACATTTTGCCCTTGCAGGAACGGCAGCATCTTCCAGAACATCAGCGGAGCGTCCGCCGAAACTGTCACGCGAACATGCTTTGCCGTATCCGGACCGGCAGCCTCCGAACCCGGGCTCGCTCCCGCTTCCAAGGCGCTGGCCAGCACATCGTAGAACTCCGGTTGCGGCACTTCGCTCGCCAGCGTTCCATTCGTCTCGCCGATCAAAAGCCCGCCGAAGTCGTATTTATTGGCAACGCCATTGGCTTCCGTAATTGCCAGCCGGTACGCGGTGGTCGCCGTCTCCTCAGCCGTATTGGTGCCGATTAATTCCGTCGCCGCCGCCAGCGCCATGGCATTCGTCGCCGTCTTCAGCTCCGCGCGCGCCATGTACAAACGGCCCAGATCGACCGCAAAGCCCATGAAGGCGAAGATCACCGGCACCAGCAGCACCAGGATCTGAATCGAGGTGGCGCCAGTTTCACTTGCACTCGTTGCCCTACGGCTTCGGCGCATCGGATTGGGGCGGTTGATAACCACGTGGTCCCACAAACTCCGGTTCGGTCTGCTTCTTGTCCTTCTTCTTCTTACTCGACTCCTTCGCGGCCTTCTGCTCGGACACTGTCGGCAAATAACCGTCCACCGTATCCGGCATTTTCACCGGCTCTCCCGGCGGTACCGGCCTGACGAATCGCGGCGTCACGACTACCAGTAATTCGTCGGTCGACTTACGCGTCGACCGGCTCTTGAACAGATTGCCGACAATCGGAATGTTGCCCAACCCCCACACGCTGTTCATGGTCTGCACCACGCGATTGTCGATCAGGCCCGCGATCGCAAAGCTCTCGCCATCTTTCAAGATGACCTCGGTCTCGGCGCGTCGTGTCGAAATGGCGGGAATGAGAAAGCCTTGCAGCGTTACAGCGTTTGAATAATCCAGCGAGCTGACCTCAGGCGTCACCTTCAAATGAATCGATCCGTTGGGCGTCACCACGGGCAGGAAACCAAGCTGCACGCCGAACGGTTGAAATCGCACAGTTACCACCGGCGATACCGAACCGCCTGTCGTCGTCGCCTGAATTGTGGGGAAGGGAAATTGCCCGCCCGCCAAAAAGTTCGCTTCCTTGCCTTCGATCACAATCAGGTTCGGCTCGGCCAGAATCTGCAGCAGGTTCTGGCTCTGCAGGGCCTTGATGGTCGCACCGATATTGAGGTCCGGACGGAAGACGAACAGGTTTAAGAGATCGGCAAAGTTCAGCGTCGAATTCGCAAAGTTCTGATCTTGAAACTGCAACTGGGAAAAACGCGGTGCCTGATACTGTTGCGTCGAAAGTGACCCCAGCATCTTATCGTTGCGGCTGAAGTAGTTGAAGCCTAACTCGCTCAGCCCGACTCGATCGACGCTGGCAAACTTCACTTGCAACATAATTTGCCGCGGCTCGATGGGTGGCACTTCCAGCAGATTCACCACTTTCTTCGCATGTGTGGAAGCAAGTGCCTCGGCCCTCTTGGCAGCGTCGGCGTCTTTGACCTTGCCCGTGAGCACCACAGTCTCCTCGTTGCCCGTGACCGTGATGCTGTCATCGCCCAGCGTCTTCTGGATCTCGTGCTTAACATCGTCGAAATTGGAAAGGTCCTGCCGGACGTCCAACTGATACCGTGCCGGTATCGAACCGGTTTCCCAGATGACGATGGTTGCTTTGCCCACGCCCTTGCCGTTGATCATGACCTCGCGCGGAGACACCACGACGGCATCGGCGACCTTGGGCTCACTGACGGCCACGCGCACCACATCGGCGTTGAACTGTAATAATTCGCCGCGCCCCACAACAAGCGTCAGAGCACGCGGAGGGGCGGTCTGGGCCAAGCCCACGGCAATCGCGCCGCACATCACTGCAAGCGCCGCCAGCAGGCGGCCGAACTTGATCATTGCCAGTTCCCTCATGGAAAGATTTCTTGAACGTGTTTATCGCCCCGGAACACGTCGACAGTCAATTTCGGTTTGGGCGGCTCTTTTTTCTCCTCCGCCTTCTTCTTCGCCGCCCCCTCGTCGCCGATCAGGTTCGCCCAGGCGCCCTGGTCGCGCACATTCACGCCCGGCATCCGTACGCCTCCGCGCCGGGCCGAACGCATCAGCAGCAATGGATCGATCTCCTCGATTACTGCCGCCTTCGGCTGTTCGCGCACCGTTCGATCCGATGGATTCCGTAGAGACAGACTGATCTTGCCTTGATTTTTGCCAAGCTCCAACTTCTGCGCCTGCTCGGGCGTCACCATCAGTGTTGCCGTTTGCGTCGACGTGCTCGACCGCACAGCCGCGGCCTTTGCATTCGCTACTCCCGTTTGCTGCACCTCGGTGTTGCGGCCCACACTCAACACCACGACGTTCTCCAGCAAGGTCACTGTCATGGCTTCGGTGAGCGACCCCGTCCGGGTGTATAGGACATCCACATGGGAACGCGGCTGCAGCAGTCCGCTCGCGCCCGATGCATCCGTGAAGGCCACCGATACCGCCCTCATCCCAGGTTGAATCGTAGCGCTCACGCCTTCCGCTCCGCCTAACGTGCTCAGCTTCGGCGCCGTGACCGGCTCGTTCTGATTCACCGGAAACAGCAACGCTCGATCCATTGCTTCCTGTGGCCCCGTCAAAGCCCCGCCCGGTTTGTCGCGCTCAGAGACTGAGATGAATTTCAGGTCCTTCTTCCCAAGCATCGTACCGGCTGGCAGATCACGCGCCGCGGCCATGATCTTCACCGTCGCCTCTACCTTCGGAGCCTTTGTTTTCGCGTAGAGGAACCACGTCAACAGCGCCGCCGAAATCCAGGCGACGCCAAAGATCGTGAGTAGTTTCTTCCGGTCCACTCGAAACCTCTTTCTAACACCAGTGCGCGATCAGGGTTGCGCCCAAACCACAACCGTCGAATCCCGATACCTCTCGCGCCAGCCCAATTCGCCCATTACGCTGTTCAACGAATAATCGAGCGGCATCACCGCGTGCGTAAAACCGAACCGCTGCCAAATCGCTTTCCATCCCGGTCTCACCTGCACCATGGCAATGTAGTCCTTCAGGAAGGCCGCGCCATAGTAATCGCTTCTGCCATCGAAGAACACCCGCCGCTGGCCGTCGAACCGGTAGATCAGATACCCGCCGAATTTGTCCGGAGCAAACAACCGCGCGCCCTCCGGCAATTGGCTGATGTACGCCGATGCCTTCACCGGGAACTCGTTCTCCGGAAAGCCTGAACGTGGCTGCATCCACGCCGAATTCATCAGCACCAACGAAACCGTAAGGGCTGCCGCGCCACACAACCAGCCGGCAAACCGTCCGTCGATTGCTCGCAGATTCACACCGTACTGAACAAAGCTCTGCGGCCATGCCAGGCGCGACAACGCCCGGCCCGCGAAGGGCAGGGAAGCCAGCGCCAGCAGCGGAAGCCCTCTTGCGCTGCGCAGTGCGATGGCGCAAAAAAACAGTGCGATCGAGGCACGCCTGAATTCGCCACGCTGCAACAACATCCCCACGCCCGTGGCAGCCAGCAACACCGCTAGCGCGATCTGTGCCGCTCCGTCGCTGTGAAAATTGAACGATTGAAACTCGCCGATCAGCCGCAATAGTTCGCGATCGGCCAGGTACCGCGCCACATGCTCGTGCAGTTCCCATCCATACGGGTTGAGAAATGTACCGGCCGCCGCTGCGACCACTGGTCCCCAGCCCAGCCGCGGAATGAAAAACGCCGCAATCACGGGCAACAGAAAGAAGCTCGCGTGTGCGTTGGCCCAGACGGCGCCCATCGCCGCCCACACCCACCACGCCCTTGCCCGCCCTTTCGCCGCGTCGCGCTCCAGCCACAGCAGCGCCGTCAACAGCAGCACCCAACCGAATACGTGCGGCCGCGCCAGCCAGTGGATGTTCGCCGTCGACAACATCGGCGAAGCCAGTGCGCACGCGATCAGGAAGTTCGTTTCCAGTTGCCATTGCAGTTGAAACCACAGCCACGTGCACAACGCGATCGCGGCCATATAAACCCAAGCCACTGCGCCTAGCCCGCCGAACCGGTGCATCGCGCCCATCGCCACATCGGCACCCCACTCCCAAGCCACCCACTTTGCGCCCGGTTTGCCAAACGAATAGGTGTCCACGCGCGGAAGCGCCGCCGAAGCGAGTATGTGTTCGCCCGTGCGTATGTGCCAGCCGCTGTCGGAGTCGCGGAATAGGCGGTGTCCTCCATCGAAGAGCAGCATCAGGTAGACCAGCGTCAACAATGCGGCCGTCATTGCCACATCCGGCACGCACCAACGTCGCCATTGATTACCCGGGCTACTTGTCACGCCGAAGCGCCGCGCTTACTGGCCGGCCGCTCCAATGCTGGCCAGTCCGTCGGTGATGCTCTGATAGAGGCTCACCACGGCTTGCGACAGCGTATTCACCGTCGTGATCAGCGCCAGGCCGACAGCAGCCACGATCAGTGCGTATTCCACAAGGTCCTGGCCCTGCTCGTCACTCCAAAGCCGAAGCAGCATTTGTTTCATGTAGGATCTCTCCCGTTCCTGTCTCTGCCGGAACAGGGGCTTCATTTCTGAGCCGCCTGCGTCCGGTCCGTTTTCGCCCGGCCTTCACTTGCGCCGAACGTAGTCTTGATGGTCTGAGCTATTCTCGCCCAAGCCGAGCTCGAACGCACGTGCTCTGGTTCCAGTACCGCCGGCTTCCCATCCCGCTCGCCGAGTACAGCCAGGTTCCGCATTGCCGCCTCATTGTTCGGCTCGTATCCAAGTGCAATGTTCAATTGCCGCCGCGCCTCAGGGTAGCGGTCCTGTTCAATCAGCACCGCCGCCAGGTTGTTGTGTGCCGTCGCCGGCCCGCTCACCGATTTCCAATGCGCCAGCGCCCGCTCTGTATCCGCCGACAGCGCGAGCGCCATCCCGAGGTTGTTGCGGGCAGTTTCCAGACGGCGGTCAATCGCCAGTGCTTGCTGGAAAGCGGCTGCTGCTGCCCCGTACTGTTTTTGCAGGAGTAGATTTTGGCCCAGATTATTGTGCAGCGCGGCGAGTGTTCCAGGCGAAGCTCCCTCTGCCCGCGCAAGCGCCTCACGATGAGCCGCCTCGCCTTCGGACGCCCGGCCCAATTCATCGAGCAGTATGCCCTTCCACGAAATTAGCTGCCTGCTCGCATGCTCGGCGATGCCTTCGCTCGCCGCGCTCAATGCCTGTTCGTCGAGCTTCATCGTGTGCAGCAACCGCACCAGTTCCAGCCGCGGTCCAACCGCATCGCGCTGGCGTCCCAATGCCAGCCGGTAATGCTCAATCGCAAGCTCAGGTTGCCCTGTACGTTCGTAGTAGGCTGCCAGATGCGCGCGCGCATCCATATTGTCCGGTTGGGTCACGACTGCGCGCCGCAGCCCATCGCCTTCGGTATCGCCAGTACTGGCAAGTTCGGCATTTTGCGCCACCTGAACCTGGCGCTTCATGCCGCGCTCAACCGCGCTTGGCCAAACCACAGCCGGCGGCTGATTAGGGCGTTTACGGGCGGCCGCGGGTCCGCGCGCGCAACCCTGCGTCAGAAGTACGGCCACCACCGGGCCGCCAAAAGTCCATACGAATCGCCTCATGCCGACGCCGGTTCCTGCTCTTTCTCCACCCGTTCAATATCTAACTGATCTCCACGCACCGTACCGGTTCTCGCCGCCATCCCCGCGGGTAATTCCAGCACGGAGTGGGCACGCAAGCAAAAACTCATCCGTCGCTTGGGCATCTCCGGTTTGATCTTCAATACGACGCGCTTCTTGTTCAAATAGATGACATCGATCGGAAACTTCATGCCGAACGTGTGCACGCCTTCGCATGGCACGATGAGCAACCCTTCACCATCCTGAAGCGATTCGTGCTTCAACAATCCCGTACGGCGCGTGGCGCTCGTATTGGCAAGAATGGCCCGGTCGGCCACCAATGTCTGCTTTGTCAAATTCCGAATCACTAAGGTCAGAAACAGGCTCCTATCCAACACGGAAGGGTGGAAAATGTTTCGGTGGACTCGAAACTTCCCTCAAAACGTAGGGTTTAGGTTATCGTATCAATGATGTTCAAGCAAATACTTCGGCAGGGAAAGCCGTTTTTCGCCCTGCTCGCCATGTTCGTAGCTGCCTTTGGCCCGTTACCCGCACAAACCACGCTTTCCACGGGCGCCGTTTTTGGCGAAGTGGTTTCGCTCGGAGGCACGCCTAGCGACCTCGTGCTCGATGAGTACCGCGGCCGAGTCTATGCCGTGAGCGCGGGCGCTGATCGCGTGAACATCTACGACTATGTGAACAACGCGCTCACCGGCACCATCCTCGTCGGTTCGGCGCCGTCGTCGGCTTCCATTAGCATGGACGCGCGCTACCTCTATGTGTCCAATACGGGCAGCACAACCCTCAGCGTCATCGATCTCGATCTCGATCGCGTCGTGCAAACTATCAGCCTGCCGGCAAAACCGGAAGGCGTAGAAGCGGGATTCGACGGCCGCGTCCTCATCACTACGCAAGGCTCCGGCACGCAGAATGCGCAAAACACTCTGCTCGTGTTCGATCCCAGCTTGCAGGCCGGGCAGCAGGTGTTCGCTGTAAATTCGCCGCCGCCGATCAATACGCCCAACCCGCTCCCTGCCGTTTTCATCGGCCGCCCTTCCACGCCTTTTCCCGGCCGTCTCATTCGCACTCCAGACGGCCAGTTCATCGTCGGTATGGTCGCCATCAATCAAACCACCACCTCTGCGCAAACCACCCTCTTCGTCTATGAGTCCGCCTCCGGCACTGTGTTGCGCAATCGCACGGTCACCGGCCAATCCACAGTCCTCTCCATCTCACCCGATGGCTCGCGCTTCATGGCCGGATCGACCCTCTACGACACCGCCACGCTGGCCGTCATTGCGCAAGTGAACTCGGCCAACTTTCCCTTCGTAATCTCCTCCACCAACACGAACCCCGCCATTCAAGTCAACTTCAACTTCGGTGGCAGCTTCTTCTCTCCGGATGGCTCCGACATCTACGCCTCCTTCAACGTGGGCGCAAACTCGGCCACCGTGCGGCCGGTTTCCAACTACCTGCTCACCGGCTCCAGCCGCAACCTCGGTGTGCGCCTCGGCCTTCGTCTGCAGGAATCCGTCGTCGGCAAAATCGTCGGCCCCTCCAGTGGCGCGGAACTTTTCGCCGCCTCCGAGTCAGGCCTCATCCACCTGCCGATGGGCAAGCTCTTCGATTACCCCATCATTCAGCCCGAGGCGACCACCGTGTTCCTCGCCAACGATCCCTGCAACAAAGGCATCGCGCGCGCCAACGTCCGCGTCAACAATCTCGGCCAAGGCAAGCTTACATACACGGTTCCCGTGGTCACCACGGCTCTTATCGCGCAAGTCGATACCGGCGTCGCGCCTTCCACCATCACTTTCACAATGGAACCTGGACGCACCGCAGTTGTGCGCCAGGCCGGAACCAACGTCTTCACCGGTGCAACCGGCGGCGGCGGAACCGCGATCAACGTCGTCCTCAACTCGCGTGAGGCCGTGAACTTCCCCAATGTCGTCCAGGTCTTCATGAACTTCCGCCAGAGCGATCAGCGCGGCGTCATCTACCCCGTCCCGGCCGGACTGTCGACGGCGGAGGGCTTGCAGGAACTGGTTCTGGACGAACCACGCGGCCGCGTCTACATCGCCAACTCCGCCTTCAATCGCATCGAAATATTCGACACTCGCCGCCAACGCTTCGTCGAACCTATCTCTGTCGGCCAGTTGCCGCATTCGATGGCGATGTCCCTCGACCGCTCGCTCCTCTATGTTGGCAACTCCGGTGGCGAATCGATCTCGATCGTCGATCTCGACCTGCGCCGCGAGATCGGCAATGTCGAGTTTCCCCCCATTCCGCGTCCCGGCAATCAGGCCGTCGTCCGGCCTCTCTCGCTTGCCATGACGCTTTCCGGTCTTCAGTTCGTCATGTCGAATGGTGGCCTCTGGCGCGTATTCGGCAACCAGGCCTCGCCCCGCCCGGTCAGCAACATCATTAGTCCGAACGCCTCCACTTCTACGCTCGGAAACTCCACTCAGCACCAACTCGCCGCCACGCCCGAAGGCGACTATATGATCGCCCTGTCCGGCGCCACCGGCAGCGGCTACTTGTTCGACGCACGAGCCGACGCCTTCACCGTGGGCCGCACGCTTTTCCAGACTCCCATTCAAAGCTACTTCGGCCCTCTCGCTGGTTCCACGCAGAACTCATACTTCCTTGCAAATGGCCTCATCCTCAGTCCTTCGCTCGCCGTCATCGGCGGCGCGGAACGCCCCGGCATCACGACCACCACCCCCGGCGCCGGACCCGGTCTTCCGCCCACCCAAACCACCGTCAGCGCCGGCCAGCGCCACATAGCCAGCGTCTACCCGATTGATCAGGACAGCTTTTTGCGGCTCTCGCTGCCCGTGCGCCAGAACCTCACCGTGGCCACGCGCGACGATCCTCGTCCCACGCTCGAACTCGTCAATGTCCGCACGGGCGCCGAGGCTTTGGTCGCCGTCGCGCCGGAGAATCCACCCTTCGTGATTCTCGGCACGCAACGCATCGCCGTTCCCGCCCGGCAGTTGGCCGTCGACAGCGCAGGGAACGCCTACCAGGTGAGCGTCTCCGGCCTGAGCGTCATCGCACTGGCGCAGTCGGGTGCTTCGCCACGGCCTTCCATCACGGGCGGTTCGCGGGGCATCGTCAACGCCAACACCGGTACGGCCACCTTCTCGCCCGGATCGTTTATCACGGTGACAGGCGCCAACCTCGCCTCACCTTCGGCCACCGACCAACTCCCGCTGCCCACTGTCCTCGGCGGTTCCTGCGTCACACTCAGCGATATTCCGCTCCCGCTCCTCGAAGCCTCCGACGGCCAGATGACCGCGCAGATCCCCGATACGCTCCTCCCCGGTTTGTATGTCGCCCAGGTCCGCAGCCTCGCCAACGCGACGCAGAGCGATCCGATCGTCATCACCGTGCAGAAGCCGCGCTAATCCACGCGGCCGCCTTGCCGGCGCCCCTGCTAAACTTCCCTTGATGACCCGTCACGTCGCGGTAATCGCCGCGCTTTCGCTCTTCCAGTTGGAGGCCGCGCACGACTGGCGCGACCTGCAGGCGCTCGCCAAAGGCTCGTCCTTGGAAGTCCGCCGCGAAGATAAAGAGACCTTCCACGGAACCCTCACGTCGATTTCGG
Organism: Acidobacteriota bacterium; assembly: GCA_040007195.1. GTDB lineage: Bacteria > Acidobacteriota > Terriglobia > Bryobacterales > Bryobacteraceae > JAFLBB01. Next base: position 18,660 of record JBDTVQ010000061.1, read on the forward strand.
AAAACCAAATCGTCGTCGCCACCAAGAGCGGCCCCCAAACATTCGGCCGTTCTACTGTGCGCACGGTGAAAGTGAAGTCCAACGCCGGTCGCACTCGTAACGCCCTCATTGGAGCCGCCATCGCGGGAGGTAGTGTCGCCCTCGGCATGTCGATCATCTGCGCCTCCTGCTTCGGGGAACGCAATAACTGGGGCAGCACCGTGGCGGCCGTTAGCGCAGCTGCCGCCGGGGGGGGCGCCGCCGTAGGCTGGCTCATTCCCGGCTACAAGACAGTCTACAAAGCACCAAAGGCTCCTGGGCGCAAAAAGTGAACCTATCGGCGGGCGAAAATAAGCCATACCGCTGGCTCGCCGAACACTACGACACCTTCTTCGACTTCCACCGCGAGTGGTTCCAATCGGCGCGCAATCGCATTCTCGCCCGCGTCTGGCCCCGCCTCGACTCCGCCTGCGATCTCGCCTGCGGCACTGGCACCGTCGCTCTCACTCTCGCCGCCCGCGGCCTCCGCACATATGCCGTCGATCTCTCTCCGCGCATGTGCCGCCTCGCCCGGGCCAAGGCACGCACCGCCGGCGCATCCGTGCGCGTCTTCCAGGCCGACATGCGTGAATTCCAACTCCCCCAGCCAGTCGGCCTTGTCCTCTGCAATGGCGACGCCGTCAACCACCTTCCGCGCCCCGCCGACCTCGCCCTCGTGGCCCGCTCCGTCGCCCGCTCTCTCCGCCCCGGCGGCTACTTTTTCTTCGACGTCAACAACTGGAAAGCCTTCGAAAAAATCTGGCCGCAAACGATGCTGCTCGAAGCCCCAGGCGTGGCCGTCGTCATGCGCGGCAGCTTCGACCGCGCCCGCCGCCGCGGCGTCTCCGAATCGGATTGGTTTCTCCAAAACCCGGGCTCCTCGCACTGGACACGCCACCATGAGCGCCTCGAGGAGATCTGTTGGACGCCATCTGAAATTCGCGGCGCGCTCACCGGCGCCGGCTTCCGCACCGTCCGCGCCTTCGACTCCTCCCGTTATGCCGCCGAAGGTTTAACCCAACCCGGTTGCCGTACTTTTTACCTCGCTCGCCTCGGATAGCAACTCCGCCGCCTCACGCGCTACCGCCCCCTTATTGCCTAGCCCCTTGAAGCCCCACGCTATACTGGAGCCATCACCGAACCATGCAGGAAATGAGCGTTTTCTGGCTCCGCGCGGCCGTGGTTCTCTATTCACTCGGCCTGCTCCACGCCATCCTCACCATTCTCCGCCGCGAGGAGCGCTTCTTCCGGCCAGCCTTCACCGCCTTTCTCATCGGCGCCACCATTCACGGTGTTTCCATCACGGAGCGCTGGTTCCACAAAGGCCGCCTGCCCGTCGACAATTTCTTCGAATCCATCGGACTCTGCGCCTTCCTCCTCGCCACCAGCTTTCTCTTTCTGCACTGGCGTTACGAATTTCGCTCCATGGGCGTGTTCCTCTTTCCGCTCGTATTCTTGATGACGCTGCTGGGCGCCATGGAAGCGCCCGTCGATGTCTGGAGTTCTACGCAAGTGCGCGGCGCCGTTCTGCTTGCCCACGTCTCGCTCGTCATGCTCGGCTATGCGGCACTGCTCGTCACCGCGCTTGCCAGCATCTTCTATCTGATCGAGGAACGCCGCCTCAAGCAGAAAATCACCACGAAGCTCTTCCTTCGCCTCCCGCCGCTCTCCACCCTCGATGGCATCATCACGCGCGCCATGGGCGCCGGTTTTTCGCTCATCACCGTCGCCACCATCCTTGGCATCGTGTGGGCGCAACGCGAAGGCCAGCATGATTGGATCACCCAGCCGCGCGTGCTCATCTCGCTCGCCACCTGGGCCCTATGCCTGCTGATGGTGTTCCTCCGCACCTCCGCTGGATGGCGTGGCCGCAAAGCCGCCGTTATGGCCCTCATGATTCTCGGATGCTCCGCGCTCACATGGGCGGCGAAAGTGTTCCTCAAACCGGCCTAGCTGATGAATTTCCACGTCACAGGTCTCAACCACACAACGGCTCCCGTTGAAGTACGGGAAAGGCTCGCCTTCGCGCCCGATCGTCTTGCCGATGCCATGGCCGGCCTGCGCAATTCCGAAGGCCTGCTGGAAACGATGGTGCTCTCCACATGCAATCGCGTCGAGATCACCGCCACCGCCGACGACGCCTGTGACGCCCGCGACCGCATCGAAAGCTTCCTCTCCGGCTATCACAATGTTGAGCGCGATTGGCTCCGCCCGTACCTCTATCACTTCACCGGCACCGACGCCATCCGTCATCTTTTTCGAGTCGCTGCGTCGCTTGACTCCATGGTCGTCGGTGAGCCCCAAATTCTCGGCCAGCTCAAGTCCGCCTATGAAACCGCACGCACTGCCGGGACCCTTAGTTCGACCCTCGAATCGATCCTTACCTCGGCCTTCCGCGTCGCCAAGCGCGTTCGCACCGAGACGGAGATCGGCCAGAGCGCCGTCAGCGTTTCTTATGCCGCCGTCGAACTAGCCCGCCAGATTTTCGGCTCGCTCGATCACCGCAAAGTTCTCCTCATCGGCGCAGGCAAAATGAGCGAACTCGCCGCTCGCCATCTCGCGCGCGCCGGAGCCAGTGACATCACCGTCACCAACCGCAATTCCGAACGCGCGCAAGCGATGGCCGAGATATTCAACGCAAGCACCGTTCCGTACGACGCGTTTCATTCGGCGCTCCACACCACTGACGTCGTCATCACCTCCTCCGGCGCGCCTCATTTCATCCTTACCGGCGACAACATGCGCCCCATCGTCAGTGCGCGCAAAGGGCGGCCCATGTTCATCATCGACATCGCCGTCCCGCGCAACGTCGAACCCACAGTCAACTCTCTCGACGGGATGTTTCTCTACGACATCGACGACATGCAGAAGGTCGTCGAATCCAATATGCGTGTTCGGCGGGCCGAGGCCGAAGAGGCCGAACGCATCATCGGCGAAGAGGTTGCCCGCATGATGCAGCGCCTCCAGCAGCGTGGCGCAGCCCCGCTGATCGTTAGCCTCCAGCAGCATCTCGAAGCCACCCGTCTCGCCGAAATGGAACGACTGCGTGGGCGCCTCTCTACGCTTACCCTCGAACAACGCGAACTCGTCGAAACGCTCACTCGCGGCATCCTCAACAAGGTTGCCCACGGCCCAATATCCGAACTCCGCCGGCTCGCCGCGGCTCCCGATGGAGCCGACGGGCTCGAAGCGCTGCGCCGCGCCTTCCGGCTCGACCACAACGACTCCAAATGACGCACATCACCATCGGATCGCGCGGCTCACAACTCGCCCTGTGGCAGTCCCGCTGGGTTGCCTCCGAACTGCAACAGCGCGGCTTCACAACCTCCATCGAAATCATCAAAACCACAGGCGACAAGATCACGGGCGTGCCGCTTTCGCAGGTCGGCACCAAAGGCCTGTTCACCAAGGAACTCGAAGAAGCGCTCCTCGATGGCTCCATCGACATCGCCGTCCACTCGCTCAAAGACATGCCCACTGAGCTTCCCGCCGGACTCGCAATCGCCGCCACGCCCGCCCGCGAAGATGCCCGCGACGCCATCATAGGCAAACCGCTCGCCGAGCTCCCCCATGGCGCCAGGGTAGGCACCAGTTCGCTCCGCCGCACCGCCCAACTCCGCCAGGTCCGCCCCGATCTCATCATCGAATCCGTGCGCGGTAACCTCGACACCCGCCTTCGCAAACTCGATGAAGGCCAGTACGATGCCATTCTGCTCGCTGCCGCCGGTCTTCGCCGTCTTGGTTGGGCTGACCGCATCGCGGAACTGCTTCCCATCGAAACCATGTGTCCCGCCGTCGGTCAAGGCGCACTCGCCATAGAAGCGTGCGCGGAACCCGCCGGTGCTGATCCGTCTCCTGCCATGCAGGCCTGCCTCGCCCTCGAAGACCCCGCCACGCGCGCCGCCATCACCGCAGAACGCGCCCTGCTCGCCACCCTCGGCGGAGGCTGCCAGGTTCCCATCGGCGCATACGCGACCGTCGAAGGAGGGCTTCTCCACCTGCGCGCGGTCGTTGTCGCCCCCGACGGAAAATCCGCTCCCATGGTTTGCACGCTCTCGGGCCCTGTCACGGAGGCCGCGGAGCTTGGCCGTCAGGCCGGTGAGCAACTCCTGGCTGAAGGAGCCGACGACATCCTGGAAGCGGTGTACGGCGCGTGACGGACCCGGTCCCCGCACTCGTCTCCCTCATCGGCGCCGGTCCGGGCGACCCCGGCCT
>JBDTVQ010000062.1:0-22828 GCA_040007195.1 Acidobacteriota bacterium
GGAGGCCAAGGCGTTGGGCGAGGCGTTCCTGCGCGAACACCGGCTGGAGCCGGGAAAATTTCTCTCGTTTATCGCGCGGTTGGACGTGAATCGCTTCCGGGCCGATGGGCGGGAGCAGGCGCACGCCGAGCAGACGCGCGAATTGATTGTGCGTTATGTGCGCGCGACGAAGGAAACAGTAGCGATTGTTCCCGAGGTGGAGAAGATGCTGAAGGACACCAAGCAGATGGTGTATGACCAACTGCCGGAGGACGTGAAGCCGCAGGTGCGCTGCAGCGAGAAGTACTGGATGCCGGCAGAGGCGCAGTATGTCTACGCGAACTCGCGGCTGGTGGTGAGCGCGGAGATGCACAGCGTGATTCTTGGACTGGCGGCCGGGACGCCCGCGCTGCATCCGTACTTTTCGCAGGCGGGGTTGAAGCAGTGGATGATGCGGGACCTGGGTTTGCAGCAGTGGCTGTTCGACCAGGACGCGGTGCCGCTGGATAAGGTGAGCGACGCGATGCTGGCCGTATTCAAGGACACGGCGGGGGCGCGGGCGTCGACGGCGAAGGCGATGGAGTTTGCGCGCAAGCGGCAGCGGGAGACGATGGCGGTGTTGCAGAAGGCGGCGATGGGGCACGCGGCGGGCCGTCCGGCGTAATATTTCGACCAATCTGTCCGATAAGGCCTTCGTGATTTCGCTCAAGCGATTCTTAGAATCGCGTTCCGAAGACCTGCTGCCAGCTGTTGTCGATAACTATCGGGCAGCGATTGCCGCGTTTGCGCGGAGCGGTGCGCAGATTCATCCCCATTTGGGAGAGAGCTTCGAACAGAGCCTGCTGCGATTGAAAGAGCAGGTATCGGCGTCCTCAACGGCGGCTGAATTGGCCGAAACTGAATTGAAGGTAGAGGCCGAGATTGATCAGTGGAGCCGTGCGGCGACCGATTACCTGACGCAGACCACTATGGAAGTGCGCGACATCGTGAACACGGTAGCGGCGAGCGTGCAATCGCTGGCGGAGCGCGACCAGCGGTATGCAAGCCGGTTCGGCGGCATTGGTAAACAGTTACAGGAGGTGGCGGCACTCGACAACTTGCAACAGATGCGGCATTCGCTGTCGGAGAGCATTCGCAGTGTGAACGCTTCTGTCGAACAGATGGTGCATGAGGGGGCGCAGTCGGTGGCGAGCTTGCAGGCACAGATCACTTCGTATCAATCACGCCTGGAAGAGAGCGAGCGGCTGGCGGCCCGCGATCCGTTGACCGGACTTGACAACCGGCGGAGCGTTGAGCGGCACCTGGATATGCTGTCCGCACAGAGCCGGGCATTTTCGGTGATCCTGATTGACCTGAATGGCTTCAAACCCATTAACGACAAATATGGGCATCAGGCGGGCGACAGCATCCTGCAGCAATTTGCACGGGAGATCCAGCCGCTGTTCCGGCCGACCGACTGCGTGGGCCGGTGGGGCGGCGATGAGTTCATTGTTGTGGCCGCATGCGATGAGCGCGAGATTGCAGCCTGCATTGGCCGCGTGCGGCAGTGGGCGTTCGGCGACTACACGATTGAATCGGGTGGGCAGAAGGTGAAGGTGCACGTTGAGGGCGCGATCGGGATTGCAACCTGGCAGGCGGGCGAGACTGCCGCGGCGCTCATTGGCCGGGCGGATGCCGCGATGTATCGGGACAAAGCTGCGCGGAGAGAGTGAACGAGCGGGCAGTTAGCCCTTGCGTCCCGGAACAACGTCCACCTGCAGTTTCGGATCGGCCGCTGGAATGTCGGTGACGGGCAGGCCCAGTTCGCGGCGGACGATGTTGCAGCCTTGGGCGATGGCGCTGGCTTTATAGAATGCAATTTCGCGGTTGCAACCTTGGCGTCCGAAGCCGCAGTCGCTGGAGACGATCAGCTTTTCGACCGGAATGAACTGGAGCGCCTTGCGAATCTCGGCGGCAACCTCTTCAGGCCGGTCGGCCTGCAGCGAGCGGTGGCTGACGGCGCCGATGGCGATCTTCTTCTTGAGGTCGTTCTTGAAGGGCGCGAAGAGTTCGAGATCCTTCTGATTGCGGTCCTTCATTTCGAGCGTCCAGACATCGCCACGGCAGCGTTCGAGGTAGATCTCAATCGAGTTGGCGTAGCTGGTGTCGTCCATCACGCGCTGCATGTTCGGATTGCCCCAGCAGGTGTGAATCCATAGTTCGACGTCGTCGAGGCCTTCGACTTCGCGGTTGAAGGCGTCGATCATGAATTTCACTTCGTCGTGATCCTTGCCATAGGTGTTGGCCATGAAGTGGAAGGTCGGCTCTTCGATCTGCATGACGCGGCAGCCGGCATCGCGCAGGGCGAGCAGTTCCTTGTTCATGGCGACGGCCATGTCCCAGATGACCTCGCGCTTGTCCTTGTACTTCGGTGTATGGATGTCGAGGAAGAGCGCCATCACCTGTGAGCAGCAGGTGCCGAACTTCACGGGCTTTCGCGTCTTCGATTGGGCGATTCGCCAGAGTTTGGGGTAGTCGAGGGGACGATGCTCGATTTTGTCCACCACGTGTGGCCAGCGCCAGCCAGTGTAGATCTCGTTGAGCAACGTGCCCGCGGGATAGTGGAGCCACGGCGCGGTGGTCTCTTCGGGCTGCAGGTGGTCGCCCTCGAAACCGGCCCAGCGTTGGAGCGGGTAATGATGCCAGGCGCGGCCGGCGAGGTCTTCGTCGACATGGAAGTCGCCATGGCAGAGGATGTCGAGGCCGGCGCGTTCCTGGTCGCTCATGACTACGGCGAGGGCGTCCTGGAATTTTTCGCGGAAGTGGACGTCGAGCATGCAGGTGTCGAGAGGGCGGCCCCACATACTGACGTCGAACCAGCGCGGGCGCGGGAAGGAACCGGTTACGGTGCTGGGGAGAATGAGGTTGGCTGTGGCGGTGAACATGGGCTAGCTCCCCCGCATTCTATCCTCATGGCTCGATGCGGATCGGAGTGCCGTCGGGGACGAGCCGCCAGATCTCTTCGATCTCGTCGTTGGTGACGGCGATGCAGCCTTCGGTCCAATCGAACTCGCGGTGCGCGGCCGAGCGCGACGAGATAGCTGCGCATGGCTTTGCCGTCGCGCAGGAGGAGCAGTTTACGCTTGGCTTTTCGCACGACGATGAGGCCGGCCATGGCCCCGGCCTGGACATTGAGTCCTTCGGGCAAGAGGACCAGGGCTGCACGCCGCGAGGTCATTCCGTCATCATGCAGCGGGAAGCCTGATGGACTTGCCGGAGCGCGCCGATTCGCGAGCTGCGACCAGGATCTCGGTCGCGATGAGATTGTTCTCGAGCGAGGAGAGGCCGCCCGTTTTCAGACGCCCCTGGACGACGGCCATTAGATACGAGACGGAATCGCGCTCGTCGGCGGGCAACTCCGGCGGCGTCAACAGCTCTTCTTCCTGGGCCTCCGGCCGCAGCATGCGAAGCTTGCCTCCGCCATTGGCGATTGCGTAGCCGTGCTCGGTGTAGACCTCAAAATCCTTACGGCCATAGGGCCAGTTCCAGGACCCCTGAATGATGCCTTGCGCGCCGGGGTATTCAACGACGACGGTGGCCTCGTCGTCAACGCGGGCGTAGATGTGCGGCTTGAAGGTCTGAAGGCGCGCGGTGACGGTGTCGGGGCGGCGATTGTCCATCAACCACGTCATGAGATTGGCGCCATAGCAGCCGAAGTCGAAGAGAGCGCCGGCTCCGTTCTTTTCGGGGTCGGTCAGCCAACCGAAAAATTCGGGACCGACGTTGATTTCTTTTGGACCTTGGTGCCCGTCCATGGCGACCATCTTGCGAACTCTACCGAATCGAGGATCGAGGGCGATTTCGCTCCGCAGTTGGGCGTGGCTGCGATACCAGGTGGTTTCGTAGTTGACCAGGACGGGTATGTTTGCTTTGGCTGCGGCATCGCGAATTGCGTAGGCATGTTCGCGGCTGACGGCGAGCGGCTTTTCCATCATCACGGGGATGCGGCGCCTGGCGCATTCCTGAACGATGCGCAGGTGGTCGAAGGTGGAAGCGAAGGTGGCCACGGCATCGGGCTTCAGCTTGTCGAGCATGGCGGGTAGGCTCGTGTGGAAGGAAGAGGCGCCGAGCTTGAACCTGGCTCCGTATTGGGAGTGGAGCGCGGTGTCCGGCTCGGCGATGCCGGCGAGTTCGACGTCACTGCGCTTGAGCAGCGTGTTGAGGAAGCCGCGTGCGTGGTCATGCGTGAGGCCGGCAAGACAGAGCCGGAATTTGCCGGCCGCGAGCGCTGCGGGTGCGGCAAGAAGAAACGATCGCCGATTCATATTAGCTATTAGCGCACCATGCGGCGGGCGTTGCGCGGGGGTGCGGGTCTGGCGACGGGCTGTGCGCCGGGAGCGCGGATGGTATGGGGGCGCTGTGTGCGTGATTTCGCTGCTATGCGCCGCGGACACGCGCGCCCGCGGCGATCGTTCTCATCCGCTCCAGCACAAGGCCGAGGCGGGCCTGCGAGCCTTCATCGGGCATGAGGTAGCCGGGCAGCGCGGCCTGGAAATCGTTCTCGGCGAGGAGGCGGGTCATCCAGCGCGCCGTGTAGGTGCGCAGTGTGTTCTCCGATGCCGCGACTTCCTCGGGAAGCTCCGCGCGCCCGTCCACGACGACGACAATATCTTCGAGATCCTGGCTGGCCCAGTAGTCGCCTTTGCCCCGTGAGGCAAATGCTTCGAACTTCGTGCCGAGGAAGTAGGGCGCGGTGATCATTCCGATCTCCAGGCCGCGGGCCAACTCCACGGCCTGCGACTGTTCCACGGCGGCACGGTACCAGCGGTTGCCGAAACCGAGGACCTTTTCTTCCACCGGCATCACGTCGAGGATCAGATCCTTGTGCCGCCAGCGGCAGAGAGGTGCGTCTTCGGAGGTGTCTTCTGAGAAGCCTTGCGCGCGCAGGCGCTCGCTGAGCCGCGAGTAGGAAGCGTAGGAGCCGACTTCGACGACCATGTCAACGTCGCGGGTGACTCGCACGGGAGCGCCCGCGACCTCGGTGACGAGAAGTCCCGCGGCACTGCCGCCGACGAGGACAAACTCATCGCACAATGGCCCGAGTTGGCGTGCCATGCGGATGACCATCTCGCGGTTGGGATCGGATGTCATCGCCGGGCCGCCTTGGCTGCTTTAGCCGCTTTGGGGTGTCCGATGAGGCGGTCTTCGAGCATCTCGGCGGCGAGCTTGCGTTCGCGTGCGCGGCCGATGCGGATGGCGTCGGTGAGCGCGAGGAACTCGTAGAGCTTGGGATCGCGGCGCGCGGCGGCAGCGGCGCTGGGGATGAGCGGCTTCAATGATTGCCCGCGCGCCTTTCCTTCGGCATCCGGCCAGACCAGGATGTCGTTCTCGCCATGGACGATGATTTCGCGCAGTGGGGGCGCGCCGTGCGCGGTCGGGAGGCCTCTGGTGATGGGGCCAATTTCCCCCGGCCAGACATAGGGCAATCCATGCACGATGAACTCGAGCAGGTTTCGCTGGCCGAGGACCTCGTAGCCGTCCTTGATTAGCAACAGGCCGGACTTGGCGATCCGCTTCATGGCGGCGTGGGTGTTGGAGAGGCTGATGCCCAGGTCCACCGACATGGGCACGAGGGCGATCTTCCGCGCGGGATTGGCGCAGAGCTTAAGAGCGACGACGATGTCCTGCGGGCGGAGCTGCATACGGTATGAGTATAGCGGGTTTCGAGATTCGAGATATTCGTTTCTCGTTTCTCGAAATGAGAAAATATGGCGTGGAGGCCGCGGGATGGCTTGGGCCTCTGAGTCTATTTCCTGGCTGTTTTGCGGCCCGTGTCGGGGCGCGGATCGGCGATGAAGCCGTCGCGATTGGGCATTTTCACTTTGGGGAGCGAGGCGGCGTCGATCACGTCGTTCTCGCCGATGATGCCGTTCCAGTGCAGGATGAGCGCGACGACGGCGTACTCCTGATCTTTGGTCAGCAGGCCGGGATTGTCGAACGGCATGGCGCGGTTGACGTAGTCGAAAATCGTGGTCGCGTGCGGCCAGTAGCTGCCGACGGTTTTGAGCGGCTTCGGCGTGGCGAGCGTTCCCTGACCGCCGACGAGCGCGGCCTCTTCCTTGCCCTTGCCGTCGGAGCCGTGACAGCGCGCGCAGCGGCGTTCGTAAATGGCTTTGCCTTCGGCGGCGGTGCCCTTGCCGGGCGGAAGGCCTTTGCCGTCGGGCGAAACGAACATGTCTCTTTCGCCGATTTCCGAGGCCGAGGCCGCGTGGCCGACCTTGTACTTCGGCGATTGAGCCGCAAGCGCCATCGCGAACACGGCCAGACACGCCAGGGACCTAAACACTTTGCACCTCACCCGTGGCCGCAATCTTCCAAGCCTTGATGCCGTTGTAGTGGTAGTTGGAGTTCATACCGCGAGCCTCGGTCAGTTCCTCGCGCGAGGGCTGCACGTAGCCGGTTTCGTCGGTGGCGCGGCTCATGATTTCCACGGGCTGGCCGTCCCACTCCCAGGCCATGCGGAAGCGTGTGAAGGCCATGGGCAGACGCGGTTCCTGCAACTCGGCGGGCTTCCAGGCCTTGCCTCCATCAATGCTCACTTCGACGTTTTCAATGCGGCCGCGACCGCTCCAGGCGAGCCCGCGAATTTCGTGGAAGCCGGGGCCGCCCAGCTTACGGCCGCCGCTCGGATGCGTGATCACGCTCTTGGCATCCAACACGAGCGTAAAGATGCGGGCCTTACCGTCGGGCATGAGGTCGGTGTACTTCGAGGTCTCGTCTTTGGCCATGTAGGGCTGGTCGACGACCTTCAGCTGGCGCAGCCATTTGATGTTCGTGTTGCCCTCATAGCCGGGCACAAGCAGGCGCAACGGATAGCCTTGCGAGGGCCGGATCGCTTCGCCGTTCTGCGCGTACACGACGAGGCCGTCCTTGATGACCTTGTCGAGGGGCAGGCTGCGAAACAGTTTGCACGCATCGGCTCCTTCGGCGAGCATCCACTTGGCGCCCTTCTGCAGGCCCGCTTCTTCGAGCAGCAGCTTGACCGGCACGCCGGTCCACTCACTGCAGCTGGCGAGGCCGAAGCCCTTCTGGACGTCGCCGCCGCCGGGCGCTTTCCACTCGCGGCCGGAGTTCCCGGAGCATTCGACAAAGTGGATGCGCGAGACCGACGGCAGGCGCTTCAGCTCATCGAGGCTGAACACCGTGGGCCTGTCGACAAGGCCATGAAGCAGGAGCGAGTGCTTAGAAGGATCGATATCGGGAACGCCTGAGTGATGCCGTTCGAAGTGCAACGAGGCGGGCGTGATGATGCCCTCGGTATCGGCAAGAGGAGTGGTGGTGGAGCCGATCTGCGGGCGCTTCAGATCGGGCACGAGGCGCTTCGACGTCTCGTACTTCGAGCGCTCCCCATAGGCGCTGACCTGCGCGCCTAGCTGGCTGGGTGGCTCTTCATCGGCCGCGGGATTGTTCGCGGTTGAGCATGCGGCTGTCAGTCCCGCCGCCGCCAGAAATCCTCTTCGATCAATCGCCTTTAGCCGCCGCTTCCAATTGGACCGCACTATAGCCACCTCGCATTTTGAAGTAGAGGAACAGACCACCAAACACAAACGTGAGAATTACGGGCAGGACGCCCACGTAGCGGAACGTCGCCGCCGCGCCGTAGGAATCGTACCAACCGCCCATGATAGGCAGAATGAAGGCCGCCGACAACATCCCGGTGCCGCCGATGATGGCCATGCCAAGCGGTCCGGTCTTGGGAAAGCGTTCGCTCGAGAAGGCGATCATGGTGGGCCAGAAGAAAGTTTTGCCGACGCCGAAAACGCTTGCCGCGACGATGGCCGACGTGGGCGAACTCACTCCGCCCAACATGTACAGGCCTGCGGCGCTGAGCACCGACGATACGGCGAGCAAACCGAGGGGCGACATGGCATGTGACAACGGCCCGGCGAAGAATCGGAGACCGAACATGATGCCCGCGGTCCAGACCAGGATCACGATGCCCTGCATGCCGGCGAGGTTCGTGATGAGCGACGGCACCCATTGATCGGGCCCCAGTTCGGTGGCCGCCGTCAACCACATGCAGAGCCACCACAGGATGAACATGGGCTGGAAGCACTCTTTCACCATCGCGGTGTTGGAGATGCCCGCCGTGACGCGTTCGGTTTGCGGAAATTTCTCGCGGAAGCTGAGGAGGAAGAAGGCGACGGCGGGGACGAGAATCAACGATAGTTTTACCTGCCAGCCGAAGGTTGCCGTGGCCGCGGCCACTCCGGCGATATCGAGGCCCATGCCCTTTGTGATGGCGTAGCTCAACAGACCGCCGATGATCAGTCCAGCGGGCCACCATGCGTGCAGGATATTCAGCTTCGAGATTTTCTCCAGCGGGTACATCGTGGCGATGAGAGGATTCACCACGCCTTCGACGAGTCCTTGCGCCAGGCCTAAGGCGAGCATGGCGCCGAGCAGGACAATCGTCGCGGGCGAATCGAAGAGGGAGGTAACCGCACCGGTGGGGCGGGGCGAAAAAATGATTGCCAGCACGGCCGCGACGTAGCCCGTGGCGGAGAGCAGCAGCAGTCGCCGCATGCCGAGGAAGTCGACAAGCGAGCCGCCGATGAGGATGGAAAGCGTAAAGCCCCAGAAGGCCGGGCTGAGGATGAGGCCCACCTGTTCCTTGGTGAGGTGAAAGTCCACGGCCAGCGCGTCGATGATGTCGCCACGGATTGAGAACACCATCGACGTGGTGACAATGGCGACGCAGCTAGCCGCAAACAGGCGGCCCTTGTGGGTTTCGTGCATAGAGAGGTTCGTTGATTCTATAACAACGGCACTTGTACCTCGCGGCCCAGGGCGTCGGCGGAGACGTATCCGGCATAGAGGGTGAGCGTGGTGTCGATGGCCAGGTCAAGATCGCATTCAGGCGTGCGGCCTTCGTGGATCGCGCCGACGATGTCGGTGAGTTCGCCTTCGCGGCCATTGGCCCAGTTGTCGTTGCCGGGGCAGGGGATCCAGCCTTCGTTGGTGCTGATCTTTTCGACGAAGTAGATGTCCTTGGTGATCTCCTTACTGGGCGAATAGACGTCGGCAACATGGACGGGCGAGATATGGCAACGGGTGCGGTGGTTGTTGGCGAACACTTCCACATAGTCGTGAATGCCGCCGAGGACGAGTTCGCTCGCGGTGATGTCGGCGACGGTTCCATCGTCGAAGACGACGTGGAGGAGGGCGTAGTCTTCGGTGTCCTGGTAGGTGGGGCGAAGGAAGCCGCGATCCTCGAAGCCGGGGAGTTTGGTTATGGAGTGCGTGCGGGCGCTGACCGATGCCGGGCGAATGGGGCGTCCGAGGCGCGCCATGCCTTCGGCGCGCTTGAGGTAGAGAATGGGGGTCAACGCATGGCAGCCCTTGGCAATTAGCGAGCCGCCGCCTTGAATCGACCAAATGCCGTAAACGGGCGAGTGCGAGCCGTTGTGCGATTCCTCGCCCTGCATTCGCAGAATCTGCGCCTTGGTCTTCTGGACAATCTCGCGTTCCTTCTGCACGGAAGGAGCATAGACGCAGTTCTCCGCATAGCCTAGTGTGACGCCGGAGTTCACGATCTCTTCGCGCAGGGCGGCGAGTTCGGCGTACACGGCGTCGAGCATTTGCTGCTTCGTATTCAGATCGGGCGATCCGAAAAAGCCGCTGAACGGCTTTTCAATGATGATGTGCACGCCGGCCTGAGCCGCCGCCCGCATGTACTGCGCGTGTGAGGATGGAGGCGAGCAGATGTCGACGGCATCCACATGCGGCAGCATCTCCTCCACTGACGCATATGCCGTGATGCCGAACTGGCGCGCGAACGCCTCCCTGCTTTCCGCGCGGGGCGAGGTCACTCCGACAACAGTTGCCTTGCCCGCGGGAAAGTTCTCCATATGGAACTTGGATGCGAAGCCCGCGCCGATCATTCCGACTCGTACGGGGTTTCCCTTTTGAAATGCCATTAGGGAATAGTATCCTCATGAGCGATGTGGAAAAAGATTGTTCTGGGAATTTTGGGCGCGATCGCGGTGGTTGTGGGTGGCGGTCTTGCGTACCTAACTGTCAAGAAACCAGCGATGCAGGCGCCTTCGACGCGCACTGTGGAGAAGACGCCGGAGCGCGTGGCGCGCGGGAAATACCTGTTCGAGCACGTCGCGAATTGCGCCGATTGCCATTCCGACGTGCACTGGGATAAGTTCGCCACTCCGATCAAGGAAGGCGGGCTTGCGGTGGGCCGGGCATGGCCCACCGACCTTGGGCTGCCGGGGACCTTCTATTCGCCCAACCTTACTTCCGATGCCGAAACGGGCGTCGGTGCGTGGAGCGACGGCGAACTGATCCGCGCCATCCGTGAAGGCATCAGCCGCGACGGACGCGTCCTGTTTCCGCTGATGCCCTACACCGAGTTCCGCAATATGAGCGATGTGGATGCCGAATCCATCGTGGCTTACATACGCACCATTCCCGCCGTGAACCGCAAACAGCCAATCACGCAGATCAATTTCCCGGTGAACCTGATGATCAAGGGAGCGCCGCAGCCGGTGACGGCCCCAGTGCCTTCACCGGACAGGAATGACAAGATCGCTTATGGGAAATATCTCACCATCATCGGCGGCTGCCACAGCTGCCATACGCCCTCCGAACATGGTTCGCCGAAGCCGGGGACCGAATATACGGGTGGCGAGAAGTTTGGCCTGGAGGGCCGAGGCTTACTGGCGGTGAGCTTCAACCTGACGCCGGACAACAATACGGGCATCGGCACGTGGGACGAGAATCAATTTCTCGAGAAATTCCACCAGTACAAGGAGTATGCCGAGGGCAAAGCGCCGCCGTCGACGCCCGAGAATTTTACGGTCATGCCATGGTTGGCGTTCAATGGACTTGAGGACGACGATTTGCGCTCCATCTTTGCGTTTTTGAAATCTCTGAAACCCGTCGAGCACGTGGTGGAAACCCGGCCCCTGGCGGCGAAGAAATGAGGATGCGTTGGTTGGCCTGTATCGGCATGGTCGCTGGCATGGCGGCGGTGCCTGGCATTGCGGCTGAGCGGCGCTCCGTGTTTCCCCCGGGCATCAAACCGGCCGGTCCTTATTCACCTGGGGTTGTGCAAGGCGATTATCTTTACGTTTCGGGCCAGGGACCGCGCGATGCTAATGGCAAGTATGGCGACACGCCCGAGGCCAATATGCGGCAGGCGCTGCGTAATATCCGCGCCATCGTCGAGGCCGGTGGAATGACGATGAAACACGTCACCTTCGCGCACGTGTATCTGCACTCCTCCGTTCCGAAATCGGAGATGGAAAAGGTGTGGAAGGAGACGTTCCCCAAGAACCCGCCGAAGCTGCTGGTGTTTGCGGCGCATCGCATGCCACTGGATATTCCGGTCGAAATAAATGCGATTGCCGTGAACGACCTGGCGAAGAAGAAGGCTTCGAAGATGAAGCTGCCGGACCAGAACAGCAAGGCCGGCTGCCACAAGGCCACGGGCGGGATTCTGTGCACGGCGAGCGTGACCACGGCGGCAACCGTGGAAGAACAGACCAAGCTGACGTTCGAGCAACTGGGGACGGCACTGGCAGTGGCGGGTTACAAGCTGTCCGATGTGGTTGCCACGAACGTGCAGTTGGATAGCGTCGACGATTTCGCCAAGATGAACGGCGTTTACGGGACGTTTTTTCCGAAAGATTCACCACCCACGCGCACGACTATCGGGCCCAAGACTCCCGTGGCTTCGCGCGAGGCCGTCAGCGGCCAATATCCTCAATTGGTGAAAATCGCCCTGCTGGCTGTGAAGTGATCCTACCGACCTGTTAGCATTTCGGAATGGAACGAATCAAGGAAGGCGTGCAGCGCTTCCGGACCTATATCTTTCCCCACATGCGCGGGATGTTCGGGCGACTATCGGAAGGCCAGGAGCCGCATGCGCTCATGATCACCTGCTCGGATTCGCGCGTGGTGCCCAATCTGATCACCGACACCGCGCCGGGCGAGTTGTTCATCGAGCGCAACCCGGGCAACATGGTGCCGATCTTCGGTAAGTCGGCCATGGGCGGCGTTTCGGCGTCGATTGAATATGCCGTCGGCGTGCTCAATGTCCCGAACATTATCGTCTGCGGCCATTCCGACTGCGGGGCGGTGAAGGGGATGATGCATCCGAAGAAGGTGAGTAACCTGACAGCCGTGAAAGATTGGCTGGGGCATGGACCTTCGAACGAAGAGGTGGCGGGAATTGAGGATCCACACGAGCGACTGCGCGTGCTCACCGAGTTGAACGTGCTGATGCAGGTAGAGAATTTGAAAACGCACCCCAGCGTGGCGGCGAGGCTGAAGAAGAAAAAGATCGGCCTCTACGGATGGGTGTTCGACATCGAGTGCGGCGAGGTGCGGGCCTGGAACGAAAAGGCGGGGAAGTTTGAGGTGTGGCCGCCGGAGTCAAAGAAGAAGCGGAAATAAACAGATCCTGATTTGGCGTCAGAGTCTAGCGGCCACGCTGCTAGTTCATTCGATGCGACGAAGCCGGTGTGCGTATGAAGGTTCAAGCTGAGACGCCTCGATCATCTGGCCTCTAACGCTCTGATAGAGTCGTTCCTTTTCGGCTCCTTGAGGGAGCGACTCCAGAAGTGCTAAATTCGTGGCAATCTTCAGATGTCGTCTGTTTGGCAAATGCTTTCTGCCGTCCCTCAGAATGGTCCCAGTCACTGACTTCGCTGTCGTTGGGCCATAGTATTTGAATTTATGAAGGTCGAGGCCACTGCCTTTGAATATAGACTTGATCAAGTCGCGGTCTCTGTTATTGACGAGGCTACCGGAAAGTGTCATGTCGTCGACATAGACTGTGAACACGTTACCTCTCGCTTTCGCAGCTGCGGCGGCGCGGTCAAACCTTGATTTCAGAGCCACGTATGCAGCCATCATGCTGAATGGGCTGCCAGTAGGAATGTGGCCTTCGAAAGTGCACAAGTCCCCCAATAAGTCGGCTACTTCTACGCCGCATTCAAAGTAATCGCGGAGCCCGCGAACGAAAGCCTCTGTGCTAGTGGATGGGTAGAATTTACGGATGTCGAGCTTGATCAGCGTGCGGCTTGAGACGTGGGCTTCGGCGTTTGTAATGTATGACCGTTTCTTTCTACCAGAGTGAAGATATTCTGGGAGCTGGATTCGGTTAACAATCCTGACAAGGCGCCGATGAAGTACCTTAAGCTGGCCCTGAGGTGCTTCGATTATTCGCTCTTTTCCGTTGGCATCCGTTTCGGGCCAAACATGATAATGCTTGCCGACATCCGACAGGGCTCGCAGCGTCTTGCTGTCATACCTCAATAACCTTGCCAACTGTCCAATGCTGCGAAGTCGAAATAGCCCACTCTGATGTATCGGGTATCGGCTCATCGTCGCTCCGCCTCCACCAGTTCGTCGGATGAATCTTCAGGCTTCAAGTCCGGTTGGAGGTGGCAAAGGAACTGTAGCACGTGACCAGCCAAGTGTACCCGAGAACGTTCCGATAACTTCTCGCCGTCCATCCGTTCAGCGAAGATCAACATCGTGGACACCGGGATGTTGAACAACTCGGAATACTTGCTCAGTAGTGCAAGGGAAAATTCCTTCTTGCCGCCTTCAAGTTCGCACAGATATGACTTCGAAATTGAAAGCTTCTCCGCCAAATCGGACTGTTGCATCCCAGCGAATAGTCTGAGAAGTTTAAGTGCTTCACCAAGCATAATTATTCCGTACAAATGTTGAAAGGTCGTTAGCTCAAGAGCTTATCAAGCAGTCGTAATCCGTAGACTACAACCTGCAGTAGTTTCGCAGCTAACGCCCAAACCTGAGGTTTGGCAACCAACTTGCGAAACCAAGCCGGCAACGCCCGCCGAGTCGAAGATCGAGACCTTTTGGCCATGTGCTTCCTTTCTCACGCCGGATTTCTCAGGCATGGCTCACTCGGAAGGAAGCGGGACTAAATCGGCGGTTTGAACCTTTCAACACACCAGTGCAGCATCGCGCTCACGATGCTGCACCGCGACGCGACCACTACACGACCATCGCACTGACGACTGCGGCGAGGGATAAGGTAGAGGGGTTTCCCCCTCCGGGAGCACAATTCGCTCCCAGGTTGACGAGTGAGAAGTTTTCCCTTTCGATCTTCTAGAGGTAGATTAGTAAAAAAATTCTCCACAGTCAACAGAAAATTTGCCGTTAGCGAATTTAGTTCGCTAACGGAATGTCGCCCGCAAACGCAACAAAGCCCGCCCCCCGGTAAGGGAGCGGGCTTTGTTGACTCGCGGAATACCTGTCCGCCGTGAGGCGGGAGGCCGCGCGGTTAGCGCTTAGTAGTCCATGCCGCCGGGGCCGTGACCGGGATCGCCGGCGGGGGCCTTCTTCTCGGGGATCTCGCAGATCATGGCTTCGGTGGTCAGCATGAGGGCGCTGATGGAGGAAGCATTCTGCAGGGCCGAGCGGGTGACTTTGGTGGGGTCGATGACGCCCGCGGCCACCAGGTCTTCGTAGTCGCCGGAGGCGGCGTTGAAGCCGAAGGTGGGGGTGGAGTTGGCGCGAACCTTCTCCAGGACGATGGCGCCTTCGAAACCGGCGTTGCCGGAGATCTGGCGCATCGGCTCTTCGCAAGCGCGACGGATGATGTCGATGCCGATCTGCTCGTCACCGGCAGCCTTCAGGGTGGCCAGGGCAGTTGCGGCGCGCACGAGCGCGACACCACCACCGGGAACGATGCCTTCTTCCACCGCTGCGCGGGTGGCGTGAAGGGCGTCTTCCACGCGGGCCTTCTTTTCCTTCATTTCGGTCTCGGTGGCGGCACCGACCTTGATCACCGCAACACCACCGGCGAGCTTCGCCAGGCGTTCCTGGAGCTTCTCGCGGTCGTAGTCGGAGGTGGTCTCTTCGATCTGGGCGCGGAGCTGCTTAATGCGGCCCTCGATGGTCTTCTGCTCGCCAGCGCCGTCGACGATGGTCGTGTTGTCTTTGTCGACCGTGACGCGTTTGGCTCGGCCGAGGTCTTCGAGCTTCACGCCTTCGAGCTTAATGCCGGTCTCTTCCATGATCGACTTGCCGCCGGTGAGGATGGCAATGTCTTCGAGCATGGCTTTGCGGCGATCGCCGAAGCCAGGGGCCTTCACGGAGCAGACGTTAAGGGTGCCGCGGAGCTTGTTCACGACGAGGGTGGCGAGCGCTTCGCCTTCCACTTCCTCGGCGATGATGAGCAACGGGCGGCCGCCGCGGGCGATCTGCTCGAGCAACGGCAGAAGGTCCTTCATGTTGGAGATCTTCTTCTCGTGGATCAGGATGTAGGGATCCTCGAGAACGGCTTCCATGCGGTCGGCGTCGGTGATGAAGTAGGGCGACAGGTAGCCGCGGTCAAACTGCATACCGTCGACGGTCATGAGCTCGGTGGTCATCGTCTTGGCTTCTTCAACCGTGATGACGCCGTCCTTGCCGACCTTCTTCATGGCTTCGGCGATGATGTTGCCGATGGTGGCGTCGCCGTTGGCGGAGATGGTGCCGACCTGAGCGATCTTCTGGTCGTTTTCGACCTTCACGCTCATCTTCTGCACTTCGGCAACGACCGCGTCCACGGCCTTTTCGATGCCGCGCTTGAGGGCCATCGGGTTGGCGCCGGCCGCAACGGCCTTCACGCCTTCCTTGAAGATGGACTGGGCCAGAATGGTGGCGGTGGTGGTGCCGTCGCCGGCGACGTCGGAGGTCTTCGACGCTACCTCACGGACCATCTGCGCGCCCATGTTTTCGAGCGGGTCCTTCAACTCGATCTCTTTGGCGACGGTGACGCCGTCCTTGGTGATCGTGGGGCCGCCGAACTTCTTTTCGATAACGACATTGCGGCCCTTCGGGCCGAGGGTCACCTTTACCGCGTCGGCAAGCTGGTTGACGCCGCGCATGATCGCCTGGCGAGAATTTTCGCCGTACGTAATAGATTTTGCTGGCATTGCTTGATTACTCCTGATGTCTTTTCTTAACTTTTGCTGGGGACAGGGTTAGCTGGCCTTCGCTTTTTTGGCGGGAGCGGCTTCTTCGACTACGCCCAGAATCTCGTCCTCGCGGAGGATGAGGTATTCGTCGCCATCGATCTTGATCTCGTTTCCGGCATACTTGCCGAAGAGGATCTTGTCGCCCACCTGAACTTCCAGGGCGATCAGCTTTCCATCGTCGAGGCGGCGGCCCTTGCCGACGGCGGCGACTTCAGCCTTTTGCGGCTTTTCCTTCGCGCTGTCGGGGATGATGATGCTGCCCGCCATCGTTTCGTCTTCGTCAAGCCGCTTCACGACGATGCGGTCGTAGAGCGGACGAATGTTCATTGCCATGGGTATTTGACCTCCATTGAATCGACTACTGCTTGTGAGAAAAATCCTGGGATAAGGGCGTCCGTAGCGAGGGGTTAGCCTCAGCTGCCCGCGACCTTCAGGCCGCGTTCGTGCCCAAAACTTCGCTTTGTCGGTTCGGACCAACCGTCCGTCCCGACTCTTATATTTAGCACAGTTTTTGTCTGAGTGACAGATTTTCCTGCTAATTCACTGAAACAAAACCAAAAATAGTTATTGCAGCAGTGTTACCTTGATGCGGGAAGACTCAAATATATCTACCAACGGCCTCTTCTGCGGCCGAGCCGGATCTCACCGATGGCAAATTCGATAAAAGACTTTCCCATCAACACGATACAGCTGGCAATCAGGAAATTAATAAATCCGCAGAGGACGAAGCCAAAAGGTGATTCCTCCCAAGTGATCAGTCTGGACCCGCCCGGCCGGCGCGCCGGAAAGCTCACAGAAGTGCCCTTTCGGGCGAGGTGGACCATGCCGAGAGTGATCAATACCGCCGTCAGGAGCAACAGCCGGCGGCTGGTTGCGTCCAATTTCGGCATGGGTTCCCGTTCCACGCGGTCAGGGAGCTACTTTCGCTCGAGCACTGTGTGGCCGATAGTGCCATCCCAGGAGTCGTCGCCCTGGGCGGTATAGTTGCCCAGTTTGTCCCAGTCTTCACGGCTTAGGCCGTTGAGATCCCATACGACGCGGCCGTCGCGAATGGTCATCTCGGCGACGATCTTTTTGTCGCCGCGGAGGCGGGCGCCGTAGATATCCGTGTAGCCGAACTTACCGGAGAGGACGCTGAGCACGGTGACATCGGCGCCGGAGCCGACGCTGAGGTTGCCGAGTTCTTCGCGTTTGATTTCGCGGGCGGGGTTCCAGGTGGAGCGGGCGATCACCTGATCGAGGGGCATGCCCATGACGAGGAATTTCGACATGACGTTGGTCATGTCCTTCATCCCCGCGTTCATGGAGGAGATGTGGAGGTCGGTGGAGATGGAGTCGGGCCAGAAATCCTGCTGCATGGCGGGGACGGCGAGGCGGAAAACGAAGCTGCCGCCGCCGTGGCCGACGTCGAACAGAACGCCGCGCTTACGGCCTTCGCGGAGGTAGTCGCGGATCTTGCCCTGGGCGTCGAGCATGGGGACCGAGGGGAGGTAGGTGTGCGTGTAGATGTCGCCGGGGCGGAGTTTCTTGGTGATGAGCTCCTCGTGGGGGCGCTCGGGCTGGAACTTGCCGAAGTCGACCAGGAGGGGAACGCCGGCGGCTTTGGCGCAGGCGAGGGCGTTGTCGACGGCGATCCAATTGGGGGCAGTGTAGTGCGCGGTCTTCACGCCGACGAGGATGGAGCTGTACTGCTTGATGCGGTCGGCGCAGGCTTTGGGGTCCATTTCTGCGGTGTTCTGTTCGACATCGTTGCCGCCGCCCATGCCGGTGCCGACGATGTTCAGCAGCGCGAGGACGCGCGTGCGGGACTTGTCGATGACGCGATTCTTGAACCGCTCGAAGCTCTTCGCGCCCGAGGAGCCGGCGTCGACCATGGTGGTGACGCCCGAGCGGAAGCTGTGGTCGTCGGGCATGACGCTGGATTCGCCCATGTATTCGCGGCCCTCGCCGGCGAAGACGTGGACGTGGAGATCGACGAGGCCAGGGGCGACGTAGAGGCCGGTGACATCGACGGTTTTGCCAGCCTGCGAGGCGGGAATATCTGCGGCGACAGCGGCTATTTTGCCGTTCTTAATCGCGACATCGCGCTTGGCGTTGAGGCGGTTTTTGGCGTCGACGACGGTGCCGCCTTTAAGGAGCAGATCGTATTGTTGAGCGGAGAGGGAGAGGGCGGCCACGAGGGCCAAAGCGAGAAAGCGCGGCATGAGGGGGATTGTATCGTAGTGGGGGTGGACGGAGTCTTCAAATTGAAGCGCAGCTTGGCCACATCGGTATAATTACGCTGTGGTTGAATCTATCTCGCAGCCGCGCATCCCTGAATCCTACTTTGAACACCGCCAGCGCTTCGTCAACTCCTGGGTGGATCGGTGGTCGATTCTGCCCAATCCTTTCGTTGCGGCCCTGGTCCCGGCTCTGAGATCGGCGGGGGTGGAGCTTGCAGATTTCTCATTTAGTAACGATGCAGCAAACCTGGGGGACATCTTCCTCAATATTGTTCTCCGCAAGTGGAATGCCGCGATTCGAATTACCCTCGATTCCATCACTTTCATGGCGGCCAATCCCAATTGGGAGGAAGCCCCCAACTTGGTCAGTCTCTTCGATCAAGCTGCCACCATCGTGTATGGAGTCGTAGGAGCAGAGCCCTCGTGTCAAGAGTCGACTCTCTGGTTTCACGTGACGCCTGGGCCCTTGGATTTTGGAAAGAAGACTGCGGAGCTCGTGAGGACGGACGCCTTAGGTAAGGGTGGTTTTTATGGATTTTCAGTCTACAGCGCTGATCACACCACGACAGTCGACAAGTCACTTCGATACGAAGGGGCAGCTTTCGTACGCTTGCAACGGACGTTTCCCGGCAACACGTTAATGGCGGACGTCGCGCTGCATCTCTATCAGGATGAAATTTCAGCGCTACACCTGCTTGGAATCACCGATGTACCATTAGGTTGAGGGGAGAGTCATGGTCCACTCGCTTCTACCACTTGAGAATGTAAGTCCATCAGGGTTCGTTGGTGCCGCGATTACTCGCTCGCATACAGTTCGCCATAGAGCAGATCAAATCGTTGAGCAGGCACCTACTCTGCCAGATCCACCGAGACGCCCTCCGGCCATCGTTACTTTTGCCAATCAAGGGATATTCGATTTGACTCGGCCGCCTAAAGCCCGAGTCGACGAATTCGCAATCGTTGCACACATGATTGAGGGCGTCCGTGGGCCGAGCATCTCGGAGCATCTCTCCCAAGTTGGGCCCGTATTAGAGAGCTTGACTCGGCTCCGAAATCGCGCGATACATAATCGTCAACGCGAACTGGAGAGAATTTGGTTGTCCAATAACCGGCACAAGTATTCTGGCCAGTGGATTGCTCTGCTCGGAGATCAATTGCTTGCGGCAGGCACATCATCCAAAGAAGTCTTCGCCAAAATTGAGGGGCATCTACCTAGACCGCTCGTCATCAGAATAGACGATGCCGAGGCAGCATTCGCTGGCTGGTAATGGACACTCTGGAGTTCAGGACCAAACACAAGTATTCATCGAGCGCGAGCGGAATTGAGGTCGAAGTTGGGTTGAATTTGGGCCCGGACCAGCCAATCCGATTGCTCGCGAAAATCGACACTGGCGCGTCATTCTGCATCTTCCAACGCGACTACGCTGAGCACATGGGCATCGAGGTGGAAAGCGGAGTTCCACTGCGAATTGGCACGGCGACCGGAGGTTTCGATGCTTTCGGACACACAGTTATACTCTCGTGTTTTGATTGGACATTCGAAACGACCGTCTATTTCGCCGAGCCGCGGGAGTTCAACCGCAATGTTCTCGGTCGTCAGGGCTGGCTCGAGAATTTCCGGATGGCGATCATCGATCATGACTCGCTTCTCTATTTGAGCAAGTACGACGACTAAATTTCCTAGTTGCCATCCAGCAATCCCAATATCCCCTCCGCCAACGCTCTTGCTCCCACCTGATCCATATTCGCCATGACGGCGACGACGTTGCCGGTGGCGAGGTCCATGAGGAGCATGGTGGAGCAGCCTTGCTGGCCGCCGCTGTGGCCGACGAGTTTGTGGCCGTTCTTTTCGATGAGGTCCCAGCCGTATCCGTAACTGGAGACTCGGCCGTTCTTGAGGCGTTGGGGGGCCCACATGACGTCGAGCGTGGCGGTTTTGAGGAGCGTTCCGGAGCGGACGGCGAGGGCGAATTTTACAAGGTCAGCGGGCGCGGCGATCATGCCACCGCCGGGGATTTTATTCGATGTGTCGGTGTACCCGGAGTTGAACACGGTGCCGTCGGCGCGTTTGGCGTAGAAGCGCGTGCGGTGGGGGACGATCTCCCAGCGGTCGTCGTCGCGCAGCGTGGTCATTCCGGCGGGCAGGCAGATGCGCTGTTGCACATAGTCCTTGAAGCGCTGGCCGGAGACGGCCTGGACGGCGGCGCCGGCGAGGTTGTAGCCATAGGTCGAGTAGCTGTACTTGGTACCGGGTTCGGCGACGAGAGGATCGTTCTGGAAGATGGGCAGGGCGTCGAGAATATCGCCATAGTGTCGAACAGTGTCGAGTTCGTCGTCTCCCCGATAGTGCCGGATGCCGCCAAGGTGAGCGAGCAGCAGGCCGACGGTAATGGGCCCTTGCGGCTTCAGGGGAAACGACGGCACGTAGCGCTGGATGGGCGCGTTGAGGTCGAGCCTGCCCTGCTCCCACATCTGCATCGCGGCGACGGCGGTGATGGGTTTCGATACGGAGCCGAGGCGGTAGACGGTTTGCGCGGTGGCGGGGACGTTGTTTTCGAGATCCTGCAGGCCGTAGCCCTGCTGCCAGCGGAGTTCGCCGTTGACGGCGACGGCGATGGAGAGGCCGGGGATGGAATCCTTCGTCATCTGCGCGGCGGTAAGGCGGTCGATTTCGCCGACGGTATCGGGGGACAGTTGCGCGCACAGAGGCAGGGCTGCGAGCGCGAGCAGAAGGGTTCGGCGGAGCACGGGGCGAGGCACGGAGCGGAGCATGGATGGAGGCACTAGCGTATGGGCGAAAACGGAAGCGGGCGCAGGAAGGTCGAGCTGATGTTGGAGACGATCTCGGCGTCGGCGAGACCGGGCGTGGCGCGGAGCTTTACCCAGTCGGGATCGCTCGAAAATGCCGACCAGGTCTTCTCGCGGTGGGCGAGGCTGTCGTAGGCGAGCATGTAGGTGAGGTTGGGCATGTCGGGCCCGTAGATGGTTTCGCCGAAGAAGATGGGTGTCATGCCGACCTTGCGGAAGATGTCGATTTCGCCATTGCCGAACATGCCGATTTTGCTGCCGAGAGAGCCGAAGTTGTTCGATTCGTAGGTGCGGAGTTCAAAAACGCGCGGGCTGTCTTTTGTTTGGGGTGTCTGGATCTCGGGGAACTTCGGGAAGCCGCGCATGAGGCGCGATTCGACGCGGGTGAACGCGAGGCCGGGTGCCGAGTTGAACTTCTCGACGGCCTTGGCCAGGACGGGGTTGGAGAACATCTTCCGCTTGGTGTCCTGGATGCCCGCGAGCGACGGGAAACCCATGATGGAGAGGGCGAAGGGGCCCTTGGGCGCGACGAGTTGGCCGAAGTAGCCGTGGCCGAGGACACCGGCCTTTTCTGCGGCGGGCGCCATGGCGTCTTTGAGGAAGTCGGTGACGCGCTGCATCTGGTTGTCGGCCGAGTTGCGGCACCAATAGTAAGTGAGCTCGATGAAGCTTTGGGGGGGCAGTTTCTGTGCTTGCATGACGGTGGTGGCGAGACCAGCCGTGGCAGTGGAGGCGATCAGTTGGCGGCGGGTCATCTTTAAGAGCATAGCGCCGGGTGGGCAGTGCCGGGAGCATCGCGCCGCGCCGGGCGGAAAATGTTAGAGGCTAGCGGGCCTTGGTCGCCTTGACGATGGCTTCCATGTGGGCGAGGTACTTCTCGAGCGACTCGCGGCCCTGTGCGGTCACGCTGTAGTCGCTGCGCGGGACGCGGCCGGCAAAGGACTTCTGGCATTCGATGAAGCCGGCGTCTTCGAGTTTGCGCGCGTGGACGCTGAGGTTGCCGTCGGTGACGCTGAGCAGGGCCTTCAGTTCATTGAAGGTGAGCGAGTCGTTAACGGCGAGCGCGCTGATGATGCCGAGGCGGATCGGCTCATGAATAGTGCGGTCGAGGACCGACACCCTTTCGGCCTGGAGCTTGCCTTTGGGAGCGGGGCCTTTCGGCGCCGCATCCACTTTCATTGCGGCATTCGATTTAGCCACCGTACCTCCTTGCGATGCGATATCCGAAGATGATTTGGAGCAGGCCGAATCCAGCGGCGAGCCAGAGGTCGGCCGCGGCTTCGGGCGAAAAGAGCGCGCATCCGCCGAGTACCAGGAAGACTGCGCCGAGCAACTGGACGATGCGAATGGAGTGCGCGCCGCCGCCGAGGACGCCGGTTCCGTAAAGCAGCAGCCACATGCCCGCCACATGAGCGCGGTTGCTCTGAGGGGCGATGGCGGCGGTGATGAGAAAGCCGGAGACGATTGCGGGCACGAAGGCGAGAATGAACTTGCGGCCGGGCGCGGTGGTGAGCGGAGTTCCGGCGGATGCGGCTTTGCGGTTCATTGTGAAGACGCCGATGATGGATGCGGCCGTCGCGGCTACGATCCAGACGAGGAGCCACATGCGGAATGCGGGCTGCATGTGCGCGACCCAGGCGGCCACGAGGGCGATGGAGCCCATTGCCATGCCGCCCTTGCCCGGCACCGCCGTGAACGAGCCGGCGCGTTCCATGGTGCTGCGGATGAACCGCAGGTTGTCCATGGCGCGATCGTGCAGGGCGGCGGGCTGTTGAGACACGGTACCTCCATGCTAGCGCCCGGGCGCGGCGCCGGCAAGTGCTTTGC
>JBDTVQ010000063.1:0-22542 GCA_040007195.1 Acidobacteriota bacterium
GGAAACCGTCGAAATTCAAGCCACGGTCGCCACCAGCCGCCGGATCGTTTCCAGCGGGGTAGAAACTAAGATAGCTCTGCATCACGTTGGCGAAGCCGATGCCCTGCGGATCGATCGCCCGCACTTCGGCCGGCGACAACGTATAGGTCGACCCTCCCGCGGCAAACCGCAATTGTCCGGCTTTCAAGCTCGCGCTCGGCACCGTGCGCAGTTGCGACTGTGCGCTCGCGTCGATGCGTTGTTCGTAGTTGAAGAAGAAGAAGGCGCGATCGCGGATCATGCGTCCGCCCACCGAACCGCCAAACTGATTGCGTACCAGCGCCTCGCGCTTGATACCCGCGCGGTTGGAAAACCAGTTGTTCGCGCTCGTCACCGTGTTGCGGTGAAACTCATAGAGCGATCCATGAAAATCGTTCGAGCCGCCCTTGGTGATCAACGTCACCTGCCCGCCGGAGCTGCGTCCCAGGTTCGCGCCCTGGCCGCCTACCGTCACACGGAACTCCTGCACCGAATCGAGCGGCACCGGCAGCGCGGCGTTGAAGCCCGCGTCACCCGGTGTGCCATTGGCATTGGAGCCGTTAGCTACCGTCGTCGTCTGGTTCGCCAAGCCTGAATTCTGATTATCGTTCGCGTCCACGCCATCTAACGTCACGTTGTTCTGGTCGCGCCTGGCGCCCATCACTTCGCCCGTCGGCGTTACGCCCGGTTGAATGCTCAATAGTTCGACAATGTTACGCGTCTGCAGCGGCAACTGTCTCACCTGCGTTTGCGTGAACGCATTGCCCACCGTCGCATCCACTGTGTTGATAGTCACCACACTGGACTCGACGTTGACAACCTCGCCCACCTGACCGACATCCATCGTTACGTCCAGCGTGGCCGGAGTCGACACCTGCAACGTGATGCCGCTCTTGATCGCTGTCGTAAACCCTGTGTTCTCGATCTTTACCTCGTACTTACCCGGGGCGGTCTGCAAAAACTGGTACACACCTCCCGTGTCCGTCAAGGTCGACCGGCTCGTGCGTGTTTCCGTGTTCAGCAGCGTCACCGCCGCCCCCGGAATCACCGCACCACCCGTGTCATATACCGTCCCTCGCAACGATGTGGTTGCCTGTGCGAACGCACTGGCTGCCACCACCGCGCCCAACAAAACACCCGATAGGACTCTTCTCACTGCCATCTCCCTTCATTCACTGCCATGAAATAGGTTCATTGCGCCCGATGCGCAAATAGAGGGAGCAAACTGTGCTTTCGTAGATTGGGTTCCGGCGTCGGAACCAGAGGCGGGGCGCTCGTGCGGAGAGCGTGTGGACGAGGGAGCGGTGGCTCCTTCCCCTGACATGTACCTTTCGACCACCCTACCGTGATTCGCCCCCGGTCTTCAACGGTTCCTACTCTCCTGGCCGATTCAAAAAATTGATGGGCTCGCATCCGAATCGTTATAAACTTGACGTTTCTATGCGTTACGCCACCTCCGTCTTACCTCTCCTGTTAACAGTTCTTACCTGTTCCGCTCAGACACCGCCCCCACCCGCGGTCCCCTCGAGCGTGATTCTCGACCAAAATATCCCTTACTCGAATGTGCTCGGTGGCGCCGTTCAGATGGACGTCGCTCGCCCCAAAGCCCCGGGCACACACCCCCTGGTGGTCCTCATTCACGGCGGTGGTTTCCGAGCCGGCAACCGCGCTTCTTATGTACCCTTCGCCCTCCGCCTCGCCCAGGAAGGCTTCGTCGCGGCCACCATCTCCTACCGTTTCTCGCCCAAGTTTCAGTTCCCGGCACACCTCCACGACGCCAAATCCGCCGTCCGCTTCCTTCGCGCCAACTCGCGCCGCTTCGCAATCGACGGCTCGCGCGTGTGCGCCCTCGGCTCCAGCGCCGGAGGCCATCTTTCCCTCATGCTCGGACTCACCGGCGGCGTCGCCCAGTTTGAAGGCGACGGTCCCCACCCCGAGCAATCCTCGCGCGTCAACTGCGTCGTCTCCTACGCCGGTCCCACCGACTTCACTCGCATCTACCCGAAAGGCTTCGATGCCGCCGACGTCCTGCCCCAATACCTGGGCGGCGACATCCGCACCGCCCTCCCCGCTCACATCAACTCCAGTCCCATCAATTGGGTCTCTCCCGACGATGCCCCTGTTCTCTTCATCCACGGCACGGCGGACAATTACGTCCCCTACGAGCAGGTCATCTGGCTCGCCGATCGCATGGCGCAGGCCGGTGTTGAAATTGAAATCGCCAGCTTTCCCGGCGGCGGCCACGGCTTACGCGATCAACAGAAGATCGACGCCGACAATCGAGCCATCGCCTACCTCAAAGCGAAACTCATGCCCGCCACCACCCATCGCCGCCTGTGGATTTCCAACCATGGCCGCAACGGCGCCGCGCTCCTGATTGATTGGCCCTCCGGTCACGTCGTCCGTCGCATCCCCAACAACAACGGCCACGACGTTCAACCCCTCCCCAACGGCAACATATTAATCACCACCGCCCGTGCCTCCCGCGTTGCCGAGTACGCGCCCAATGGTTTGGAGGTCTGGTCGCTCACCGCCATGAACGGCATCCAGTATCCCGTCTGCGCCAACCGCCTCCCCTCCGGCAACACACTCGTCAGCGACACCATGGCCGCCCGCGTCGTTGAATACGATCACAACGGCAAAGAGGTCTGGCAATTCACCGACCCCAGCTTCAAGCCCAACTACATCCGCTGCGCCCGCCCCACCCCCGACGGCAACGTCCTTATCTCCAACGAACACGACTCAACCATCCTCGAAGTCAACCGAGCCGGCAAAATCGTCTGGCGCTGGCAAATGCCCAACGCCGAGATCCGCCGCACCTATCAGGCCATCCGCCTCGCTGACGGCACGACCGCCGTTTCCATCTCCGAACCCGGCGAGCTGCTCTTCCTCGACAAAGAAGGCAAGATCATCCGTTCCATCGGCACCGGCGGCGACCCCACACGCGGCCTCAAGTTCGGCTGGGCCTCCGGCTTCCACATCCAACCCGACGGCAGCGTCTTCATCTCGGACTACTCCGGCCGCCGCATCGTCGAAGTCAACGCCAAAGGCCAACTCGTCAACGAACTCCGCACCCCCGACTGGGCCGTGGCGAGCGTCTGGGTGCCGTAGGTCCACGGAACATTCGCGGCTCGGCGCGTGTCTAATCCGGCTGAATGCGGCTCGCGGTCCTCATTGTCAGTCTGGTCACACTTGCGGCCTGCGCGCCGAAGCTGACCTTCGTCACAACCAAAACCCTACACGGCGACGAGTTCTTCAATCGCTCCACCCACCTCTTCCTCGGCATCATCGAAGACCAGGTCTTTCCCTTCTACCCCTTATTCCGTTTGCCCGGTGACGACAGCCGGTCCTGGCGCATCCTGCGCCGCCGCATCAAAGTCGAGGCCGTCCTCAAAGGCTTCGAACCACGGCCCTATATCTACCTCTACGAAATCTTCTTAACCGGCGGTAAAAGCGGCGATTGGAATTTCACACCTTCCGGGGAACGCTATCTCATCCCAGCTTGTGTCGAGGACGGCGTCTATCACGTCTCCGCGGATTTCTGGCGCAGCATCTTCCCCGTCCAATCCGGACGCCACTCTCGCCTCCCCCTCGACGACTCCCGCCCGATGAGCGAAAGGATTGCGCTCCTCGAATATTGGCCCGGGCCCGACCACGACCGATCTTTCCCCCCATGGAACCAACGGTTCTCCCTGCCTGATTTCCCATGGCGCGACGTAAAGCTTCTTCGCGGCCTCCTCCGCAATCCCGAAGCCGCCATCCGGACGCAAGCCTGCGTCGCCCTGGTGCGCCTGCAACTTGCCCAGGACGAGTGCCTTTCCCAGATCCCCCGCGAAGCGCTAAACGAAGGAATCATCCAATCCCCCGAAGAACAAATCGCCGCCAACCGCCGCTTCGAACAACGAGCCCAACAGGACTGGCAGTACAACCTCGACTATCCCCGCCCCAACGGCGAACTCGGCATGCTCCGCATCTTCACCACCATCAGCAACCCCACCCTCCGAGCCCACTTCTGCCAGGAATTCACCCGCCACTTCCCTGACGACCCCGATCACGGCTGCCCCGCCGACCATTCCCCACCCGCCACCATCGTCACTGAGGCCGGCGACGTCCCCCTCAACGGTCCCTGGCCGGCGCCCTAGCGCCCACTTTGATGCCTTGACATCAAAATTGACGACTGAAATGATGTCTGTATGCGCACCACCCTGACGCTCGAGCCCGACGTCGCCGAAAAGCTCAAACGCGCCGTACGTCAGCGCAAGCTTCCCATGAAGACCGTCGTCAACGACCTCCTTCGCTCCGCCCTGAAGGCCCCGCCCACGCCCCCTCGTGAGCCATTCGTCGTCAAACCCTTCAACATGGGCGGTTTTGCCCCCGGCATAAACCCGAACAAGCTCAATCAACTGCTCGACGACATGGAGATCGAAGAGTTCCTCCGGAAACAAGCGCGTGATCGTACCTGATATCAATCTGCTCATCTACCCTTACGACACCGCCTCGCCACATCACCTACCCGCGCGACGCTGGTGGGCGCAATCGCTCACTGGCCCTCAACCTGTCGGTCTCGCTTGGATTTCCATCCTTGGCTTCATTCGGATCACCACGCGCAGAAGTTCGATGATAAGCCCCATCACCGTCGCCGACGCCATCTCCACCGTCCAGTCCTGGCTCGCCCTCCCAAACGTCGAAATCATCCACCCCACTGATCGCCACGCTGACGTCCTCTTCTCTCTCCTCACAGAACTCGGCACCGCCGGCAACCTCACCTCCGATGCTCACCTCGCCGCCCTCGCCATCGAATACCATGCCACCCTGGCAACCACCGATGTCGATTTCCTCCGTTTCGCAAAACTTCGCACCGCCAACCCGCTCAAAGCATAGTCACGGGCCAACTGCGCCCCAGCACCCTTTCCCCTCAACAACATCCCGCGCTCCGTCGGCCGGAGCCATCCGAAGCCCAGCTACATTGCCCCTGATACGGTCCCCATGTCGCCCTCGACACAATTCGACAGTTTGGCGGACCTGTCGAGCTCTTCTACCTTCGTGACAGGGTTCGACACCCTTCGACACTTTTCGACACGTCGAACAAGTGTCGATCCCCCGTTTCCCCCAGTCCACCACTGGTATAAACTGTTGCCACGCAGTGTCGAAAATGAATCCAATTCGCCGTCTCCCACTGGTGCCCCTCGCCTTGTACGCGCTTGCGGCCAGTGCGCAAACCCCACTACCCAAAGACCACCCGGCCCTCCCCGCAGCCACCCACCGCGACCGCGCCGCACAGCTCACCGAGAAACTCGCCGAGCCAATCGGCCAAACAGCCGCCGCTCCCCTCGCTCCCAAGAACTTCATCGACAAACACATCTTCGGCAAGATGGCCGCCGACCACATACCCCACGCGCCCCTCGCCTCCGACGAGCAGTTCTTCCGCCGAATTCACCTCGACCTCACCGGCCGCATCCCCTCCGACGAAGCCCTCCGCGCCTTCCTCGCCGACTCCTCACCTGCCAAACGCGACAAGCTAATCGACGACCTCACCCTCTCGCCCGCCTACAAGGCCAAGTGGACTTACTTCTTCGGCGACCTCTTCAAGTCCGCCGCCAACCGCGTCGGCAACCCCGGCAAGAACGTTTTCTACTCCTGGATCTACGACAACCTCCATCTCGACCGCCCCTACAACGACATGGTGGCCGACCTCATCACCGCCAACGCTGTTTCGAATTACACCGTCGGCCCCGCCAGTTATGTCGCCCGCTGGGTCGTCATCGGCCTCCAGTGTGAAGATGAGGTTCACGAAGACACCTCCGACGAACTCGCCATCAATTCGGTGAAGCAATTTCTCGGCGTCGACCTCAACTGCGTCTCCTGCCACGACGGCCGCCGCCACCTGGAAAAGATCAACGTCTGGCTCACCGCCCGAAACCGCCCCGAACTCTGGCAAATGGGCGCGTTCTTCGGCAAAACGCGCGTCCTCCGCCGCACCGAAATCGCCACCTCGCGCGACGAATACTCCATCGACGACCGCGGCCCCGGCTACGACGCGGGTGCCCGCACCGTGGTCCGCGTGCCCCGCAACGGAAAGGGGCCCGTCGAACCCGCATTCATGTTCACCGGCGAGAAGCCCGCACCCGGCGCCCCGCTCCGCGCCGAATATGCGCGTATGCTCACATCCCATCCACAATTCGCACGCATGGCTGTCAACTTACTCTGGTCGGAACTGTTCGGCGTCGGCATCGTCGATCCGCCCGGCGACTTCGACCTCTCCCGCCAGGATCCGGCCAACCTCCCCGCCGGCTGGACACTGCAGCCGTCCCACCCTGAGTTACTCAATGAATTGGCGCAGTACTTCCGCGACAACGATCACAGCCTGCGCTCCGTCATCCGCCTGATCGCCAAGTCCAACGCCTACCAGCTCAGCTCCAGCTTTCCC
Organism: Acidobacteriota bacterium; assembly: GCA_040007195.1. Taxonomy (GTDB): domain Bacteria; phylum Acidobacteriota; class Terriglobia; order Bryobacterales; family Bryobacteraceae; genus JAFLBB01. The sequence goes on from JBDTVQ010000063.1 coordinate 6,446, forward strand.
GGTGAATGGAAATCCGGCTATTCGAAATACTTCGCCCGCCGCTTCATTCGCCGCCTCAAGGCCGAAGAGATCCACGACTCGCTCGTCGAAGCAACCGGCCTCACCACGCCGATCCCCATTCGCGGCACCGATTTCAATGCCCGCTACGCCACCGAAACCCGCTCGCCAGAGGACTTCAAGGGCAAAGGCCAGGAACTCCGCGAAGCCAACTTCTTCCTCGAATCCTTCGGCCAAACTAACCGTGAATACTCCGAGCGAACCAACGAAGGCGACATCACCCAGGCCATTCTCCTCATGAACTCGCCGTTCGTCCTCCGCCAGATCGCGAACGCCCCTGGCAGCTTTCTCAACAAAACCACCTCCGCAGCCGACGCGACAGACGCAAAGATCACCCGGCTCTTTGAGCGCTTCCTCGTCCGCAAGCCGCAGCCGCCCGAACTCGCGGCGGCACGCGACGTCGTTGCTAGCAACCCCGGCAAAGGCTGGGAAGACCTCCAATGGCTGCTGGTCAATAAGCTGGAGTTCATTCACAATTACTAAGGCGAACTATGTCACACCCGTTGAACCAACTCCTGACCCGGCGTGAGATGTTCCGCATCGGTGGCGTGTCGTTGAGTGGTTACTACTTCCTGCCGTTGCTCGCCCCCCATAATGTCCGCGCCGCCGAGAAGGTCACTCCTCGCGGCTCGGCCCGAAACGTCATCTTCGTCATGCTCGATGGCGGCCAATCTCACCTCGACACCTGGGACCTCAAGGAAGGCCCCTGGACCCCGCCCGACTTCGACATTCGCGAAGTCCGCCCCGGCGTGAAATGGCCAATGGCGCTCTATCCCAACCTCGCCAAGCAACTCGACCGCGTTGCCCTGCTGCGCTCGCTCAATGCCTGGGATAGCGTCCATGGCCGCGCCCAGTATTACGTCCAAACCGGCCACTCGCTCAATCCCGCCCTCCAGAAAGAGATCCCGCCCATGGGCTCGGTCGTCGCCCATGAGTTCGCCTCCAAGCGCCGCCCCACCGATACGCTGCCCACTTACGTCGCCCTCAACGTCACGCAGTCGCAGGCAGGCTTGATCAAATCGGGCTTCTTACCCGCCACTTACTCGCCCTTCCACATCGACATCGCCAGCGGCCTTGACGCTTACTCGATGGATGCCGAAGGCCGCAAGGAATTTCAACGCCGCTGGCAGCTGCTGCAGTCCTTCGACGGCCGCTTGCGCAACGACTCCTCCCTCGCCGCCAAAGCCTTCCACGACTATCACAACTACTACGAAGGCGCCGTCAGCATGATGTCCGACGACCGCGCCGCCAAGCTCTTCCAACTTGATCCGCAGGACCGCACGCGCTACGGCACCAACATCACCGGCGACGCCGCCATCATCGCCCGCAACTTAGTGGAAGCCGACGCCGGCACGCGCTTCATCTTCCTCCAACAGGACGGCTGGGACCACCACGGTGACATTTACAAAAAGACAAACCTCTACGAAAAGTCCGTCGTCCTCGATCAGGCTCTCGCGACTCTGATCGAAGACCTCGCGACCCGCAAGCGCCCCTCCGGTTCGACACTTCTCGACGAAACCATGGTGATTTGCATGGGCGAGTTCGGCCGCACCCCCGGCCCCATCACCGAAGGCCTCAAAGGCCGCGACCACTATCAGTACGCGATGACCGCCCTCTTCGCCGGCGGCGGCGTCAAAGGCGGCCAGATCATCGGCAAAACCGACGAAACCGGCGCCAAAGTCCTCCAAGCCGGCTGGAACCTCTCCCGCCCGCCCTACATGGAAGACGTGACGACCTCCATCTACTCCGCCCTCGGCATCGACTGGAAGAAGTCCATCCAAGACACCCCCTCCGGCCGCGAGTTCTACTACATCGAACCCTTCGCCGCCAAAGCCATGATCGGCAACCGCGAGATTACGCCGCTGTTTGAGGGATGACGGGATGGTTCAGGGACAGCGATACAAATACAACGCGGCTGCGATCAGGCGCATTTGCCTGCGGGAACTCGGTAAGGAGGGTGTGGTTCTTTTTCAGATCACACTCGCGATGAACGTCGGCCAGTATCTCGCTAGCTGGGACTTCGATTTCTTCGTCACTAGCGTGGCATTCTCACTTTGCCTCATGCTTGTGATTGCCGGATTCTATGCCGGGTGGTGCGTTCTCCACCTGCGCTCCGTATTCTTCCGGTTTGACCGCGAAGAACTGATTTACGACTTTGAGCAAGACCGACGCGAAATCCTAGCCACGGACGTCGTCTCTTTCCTCTCCACGCCACGATTGATTCACATCCTTTCGAAACGGAAAAACTGCACGGTTACGATTCACTCGGAACTGGAGGGATATGAAGAACTGCGTTCCGCGCTCACAGCCTGGTCGCCCGTCGCCCCGGTGGAATGGACCTCTCAACCCAGTCAGAGCATCTTTCGAGCTTGCCTTACTTTAGTTGCTTTGATTGGTATCTATGCGTTGTCATACAAACTCCCACACGACTGGCGGGGAATCGCCGTTATGATCGGTCTGCTTGCATTATTGTTGGGGCTATATTGGTATCGATCGAGGCGAAAATCACCCACTTCGGCTCCACCACTTCCTTCCTATCTCGTCCCATGAAGGCCGCCTGCTCCATCGAGATGCAAACCTACCGCTACAGTTGGCATGCGGTCTTCGCAATCTGCTCCCGCGAATTGTGGACGCAATTGGGATTTGTGTTGCCAATGATACTCGCATACCCGCTGACGCATTGGCTGTTCAACCGCGACACACCCTATCTCCTTTTGTACGTGCAAAATTCTTGGTTCTTCGCCATTCCGGCGCCAATCTACTGCGCTTGGCGGGCCTACCGTCTCCGCTCCGTTCGGATCTGGTTCAACGGCGAGAAACTCATCTACACGCGGCGCAATTTTCACGTTGGGCTCATGGGTTACGAAGTGGCCGCGAAATTGGAGACTCCGCGAATCGTTCACATCATCTCCGGCCGCCCGGACTACACCATCACCTTGCACTCAGAGCTCGACCGCTTCTCTGAACTCCATGCAGCACTCACACAATGGTTGCCCCAAACCGTCAAGGCAGTCAACGCGTCTCCGCGTTCCGGTTGGCGTCAAAGTTGGATTTACCTCTTCCCTCCCCCTCTCTCCTTTGGCCTTCATTATCTGTTCCCGGCCCACTCACTGCTGCTCACCTGGATCTTGATCGCGTTTCTAATTGCCGTGTTCGTAGTCCACATCTATCGCACTCTACGCAGCCCCCTCGAATCCGAGCCCCCCGCTCCTGTGCTGCCTGCCTATCTCGTCCCCTCAACGCCATTTGCCGCAATTGACGCTCCCAGCCTGCGGGCAGGACATTACTACGTCCGGCCACCACGCGCGATAATGGTGTCGGAGCCCTAATGACCGTCGCTGCAGGCATCTCGATCGAAGAATCGCAACTGGCCGACCTCTGCCGCCACTACCGGATCTCCGAACTCCAACTGTTCGGCTCGGCGACCACCGGCAACATGCGCCAGGATAGCGACATCGACTTACTCGTAACGTACCAGCCCTCTGCCCGCATCTCGCTTCTCACCCATGCGGCAGCACAGCGTGATCTTTCCACGCTGTTCAACCGCCCAGTAGATCTGGTCTCCAAGCGCGCCCTACGTCCGGAACTACAAGCCAGCGTTTTGCCCACCGCCCGGACCCTGTATGCGGGGTAACGAGCTTTTCCTCAAAGACATCTTGGAAGCGACATCGACGATCGCGGAGTTCTTGAAAGGCCGATCCGAGTCCGAGTTCGATCACGACAAACTCCTGCGTAGTGCGATCCTGAACCAACTGACAATCATAGGAGAGGCTGCTTCCCGTCTTTCAGACGATCTACGTTCAAGTCACCCCGAGATCCCTTGGCACGCGGTCCGCGGTCTTCGCAACATCGTTGTCCACAACTACTTTGGCGTAGACTGGAATCAGGTCTGGGCGACCGTACTTGACGATATACCAGTGCTTGCGCGGCAGGTCGAGGAAATGATTCAGCAGCCGCCACTGGGCACGCCGGACAAATAGCGCCTGGGCGCTATTTCGCATGGTCACAGACCATTGATATCCGCCAGCTCATACATTCCACAACCCATTCCTTCCTGGGACGTGCCGTGCTCTTTGAAGCCATGTCATCCTCTGGATGTGCGTAAGGCCCAGAGTTACTTTCAGCAATCGCGAGTCGCCCCGTCCCGGTCTCCCAACCGCACCCCGCATAACCCTATTTTTTACGAAACGAACCCAATTCGGCTTGAAAGCAAAGGACCACCTACACCGAGCGAAGCCGACGTGCTCACCAAATTCCCAAAGCTGGTTTTCGTGACATTTCAGAACCCGGTCACACCCCCGCTACACTAGTAGAACCCCATGCCCGAGAAGCCCTACGATCACAACCAGGTCGAGTTGAAGTGGTGCGAACGTTTCGCCAACGCCAAACTCTTCGAGGTCTCCGAAGACCCAACCCGCCCCAAATACTATCTGCTCGAAATGCTGCCCTACCCCTCGGGCACGCTCCACGTCGGCCACATTCGCAACTACACCATCGGCGATGCGCTGGCCCGTTACAAATGGATGCGCGGCTTCAACGTCATCCACCCCATGGGCTGGGACGCCTTCGGCCTGCCCGCCGAAAACGCCGCCATCAAGAACAACCGCCACCCGCGCGAATGGACCCTCTCGAACATCGAAGCAATGAAGCGCCAGCACATGCGCTACGGCTTCTCCTACGACTGGTCCCGCGAAATCTCCACCTGCGAGCCCGAATACTACCGCTGGAATCAGTGGTTCTTTCTGAAGATGTTGGAGCGCGGCCTCGCCTACCGCAAAAAGGCCCTGGTCAACTGGTGCCCCGAGTGCGCCACCGTCCTCGCCAATGAACAGGTCGTCGACGGTTGCTGCTGGCGTCACGAAACCACGCCCGTCGAACAGCGCGCCCTCGAACAGTGGTTCCTCAAAATCACCGCCTACGCCGACGAACTGCTCTCGGCGATGAAAGACCTCGAGGGTGGCTGGCCCGAGCGCGTGCTCACCATGCAGCGCAACTGGATCGGCCGCAGCGAAGGCGCCGAAATCGACTTCACGCTCACCACATCGCCGCACAAGATTCGCGTCTTCACCACGCGCGTCGACACCATCTTCGGTGCTACCTGCGTCATCCTCGCCCCGGAGCATCCGCTCGTTGAAGAGCTGTGCCCGCCCGATGTCCGCGCCGAAGCCAAGCGCATGATCGACTCGCGCGCCGCCAAAGGCCCCGCCGACATCGAAAAGGAAGGCGCCTTCACCGGCCTCTACGCTCAATCTCCCTTCGGCGGCGGCCCCGTTCCTGTCTGGATCGGCAACTTCGTGCTCACTGGCTACGGCACCGGCGCCATCATGGCCGTGCCCGCGCACGACGAACGGGATCACGAGTTCTGCACCAAGTACGGCATCCCCATAAAGCCCGTCATCAAGCCCGTCGAGAGAGACACCCCGCAGGGGCCGTTCACGGATGACGGCATCATGATGGACTCCGGCGAATACTCCGGACTCACCAGCGCCGAAGGCCGCAAACGCATGTGCGAGCGGGCTGAGCGCGAAGGCTTCGGCAAGTTCGCCATCACGTTCCGCATCAAGGATTGGGGCATCTCTCGCCAGCGCTACTGGGGCACGCCCATCCCCGTCATCCATTGCCCGAAGGATGGCGTCGTTCCCGTCCCTGAATCCGACCTGCCCGTGACACTGCCCACCGACGTTGAGATCACGGGCCAGAATCGCTCTCCGCTCGCCGGTGTGGCCGATTTCGTGAACGTGACCTGCCCCAAGTGCGGCGGTCCTGCGCAACGCGAAACCGACACCATGGACACCTTCATGGATTCGAGCTGGTACTTTTATCGTTATTGTGACGCGCACAACGATCAGGCGCCGTTTGACTCGCAGAAGGTTGCCTACTGGTTCCCCATCGACCAGTACATCGGCGGCGTCGAACACGCCATCCTGCACCTCATTTACTCGCGCTTCTTTACGAAGATGATGCGCGACCTCGGCTTGATCACCAATTCCGAGCCCGCCACGCGCCTCTTCACGCAAGGCATGGTGATCAAGGACGGCGACAAGATGTCCAAGAACAAGGGCAATGTCGTCTCCGCCGACGAGATGGCCGAGAAGTACGGCACCGACACCGCGCGCCTGTTCGCACTGTTCGCCGCGCCGCCTGAGAAGGATCTCGACTGGCAGTTCTCCGGTGTCGAAGGCGCTTACCGCTTCCTTGCCCGCGTCTACCGCTTCGTCACGCGCAACGCCGACACAGCGCGCATGGCCGCGCCCACGCCTCCGGCCAACGATGCCGACCGCGCCGCTCTGCGCAAACTGCATCAAACCATTCAGCGCATCACCGAAGACTTCGATTCGCGCTGGCACTTCAACACCTCCATCGCCGGTTTAATGGAGTTGCTGAACGAACTCACCGAACAGGAATCGGAGCTGACCCCCGGCGCCCTGGCCACGCTGTTGCCCGACCTCGTCCTGCTGCTCGGCCCCTTCGCGCCCTACCTCGCCGAAGAGTTGTGGGAAGAACTCGGCCGCACCGGCCCCGTGTGCAAACAACCCTGGCCCGCCTTCGACGCCGCACTCGCCAAAGAAGACTCCGTCGAAGTGGTGGTGCAGGTCAACGGCAAGGTGCGCGCCCGCGTCACTGTTCCGCACGGCACGGCGAAAGAGGCGCTCGAAGCTGCGGCACTCGCCGACCCGCGCGTGAAGCAGCACATGGACGGCAAGCAGGTCGTGAAGATGATCACGGTCCCCGATAAGCTGGTGAACATCGTCGTCAAGTAGCCAATGGTCAAGCATCCGGTACTGCAAGTCCTGCACGGCGAGATCGCCTCTCGCACCGCGGCCACCGTTACGGCGCAGCCGGAGTTCCCCTGCCGCAAAGGGTGCGACCACTGCTGCCGGCATCTCGCGTCACTGCCGCTGCTCACCGAACCCGAGTGGGAATTGCTGCGCGAAGGCATCGCTCAACTTGGCACAACCGCGCGGGTTGAAATCGAAGCGCGACTTGCCGCCCTCGGCCCGCTTGCGCCACGCCCGGTTGTCTGTCCCCTGCTCGATACCGCCTCGGGTGCCTGTCTCGTTTATGCACACCGCCCCACCGCCTGCCGCACTTACGGTTTCTACGTGGAGCGCGACAAAGGCCTCTACTGCGGCGAGATCCAAACCTCCGTCGAACGGGGCGAACTGAACCACATCGTCTGGGGCAACCACTCCGGCATCGAAGGCCGCCTAGGCAACCTCGGCCCCGCCCGTTCGCTCGACGAATGGGCCGCTGCTACACTACCTGTGGAATGAGACTCCACCCCGGCGGAACCGATACCGATCCGCGCGCGGCGGAACTCCAGATGGAAGCGATCCGGGCCATGTCGGTCTCCGGCAAGGTCCGTCAGGTTTGCGAGCTGACCGAACTCGCCCTCGCATTCCATCGAGCGGGCCTCCGGCGGCGCTACCCGCAGGCCTCTGAAGCGGAATTGCAACGCCTATCGGTGTCGGAACGTTATGGCGAAGACGCAGCTTACTTCCTCTTCGGCCCACGCCAATCATGATCGCCGCCCGCTGCCCAGGCTCTCCCGCGTGTTTACCTATGAATCGGACATCAAGGACCGAAGTTTCCGGCTTCGGACCGGCATCACGATCAATAATGGCGCCTCACTCCGACCGGGTCTGCCAAGACAAATCTCCTCAGGATAGGGCGGATGATATTCTCATTCTCAACATGGGCTCGCAATTCACGATAGGAGAAGGTGAAGGATCTCGACGGTTCCTGAGCCAAACTTGGCGTGGCAAGGATTACCGCCGCCAACCCTTTCGGATTCTCGTTCACGGCGACTCACCCTACGCAACCGATGGACTAAATTCAATGGATGGTTGGCTCAGGTCGACACCCGATGAATTAATGCGCGCCAACATCCAGCTCGTTAAAGACGCAATCGAAGCCTACGGCAATCCGGGCACAAAGTGGAACTCGCTAGTTTGGCCTGCGGTGGTTAAGGTGGCGCTGGGGCAGATGGAGGAGCCGGCGGGCGCTCAATTTCAGGAAGTCTTTAACAGAATTGCATTCAACAATTATGTCCATGCTCCAATGGCGGCTTCATACTGCCGCCCTACAGCGGGCCAAATAGCAGTGGCCAAAGAAGCCTATCTGCAGGATCTCGCCGAACTAAGGCCGCATTTGAGCATCGTACTGGCCAAGCGAGTTTGGAATCAGCTACCAACCACGGGCAGACACTACTGCTCCGCACTCGTTGGCTTAAAGAGGCGCGATATGTGGGTCTACACATCTTCGGGACACGAGACGCTCGTGGGTTGGTTACGTCACCCCTCAACTGTTTATCGAAAGAGTGGTTGGCGTAACGAGACAGAGATTGAATTTGCTCGAGAGTATGTTCGAATTGCAAGTGAATTTCGAGAGGCGAAGTAGAGCCGATTTTCCTTGACAGAGCGGGACGGGGAGAAAGCGGTGGCACTGCACGCCCCCTTTGATACAATCCTGGTCGCTATGCCGCAGGATTCCTCGTCCACGAATGACCGCCGTTCCTTCCTCAAAGCGACAGCCGCCGCTTCGGCCGCGTCGCTCTACACCACGAACCTCTTCGCGGGCCAAGTCGCGAACGCCAACAATCGGCTCCGCACGGCCTTCATCGGTGTCGGCCGCATGGGCCAGGGCAACCTGACGCATGCGATGCGCCAGGACAGCGTCGAAGTCGTCGCCGTTTGCGATGTCTACGAGCCGAACCTGAACAAGGCCGTCGACATGACGAAGAACAAGGCCAAGGGCATCAAGGATTTTCGCGAGATCCTCGCCGACAAGTCCATCGACGCCGTTTGCATCGCCACGCCCGACCACTGGCACGCCTACATGACCGTCGAGGCATGTAAGGCGGGCAAAGACGTCTATGTCGAGAAGCCCATCTGCGTCACGGTCGACGAAGGCACAAAGATGGTGCAGGCCGCCCGCAAGTACAAGCGCGTTGTGCAGGCAGGCACGATGCAGCGCTCGGGCATCCACTTTCAGAAGGCCGCCGAAATCGTAAAGTCCGGCGACCTCGGCCAGATCACCTTCGTCCGTACCTGGAACTACGGCAACATGAAGCCCGAAGGGATCGGCAACCCGGCTGACGCGGAACCTCCCAAGGACCTGAACTGGGACATGTGGCTCGGACCCGCTCCGATGCGCGCTTTCAACGCCAACCGCTTCGGTGTCGACCCCAAGGAGTTTTCGCACTTCCGCTGGTTCTGGGACTACGCCGGCGGCATGATGACCGACTGGGGCGTGCACTTGCTCGACATCGTCCACATGGCATTCGACGAGCCCATGCCGCTTGCGATCACATCCATCGGCACCAAGCACTACATCAAGGACAACCGCGATACGCCGGATACGCTGCAGGTGACCTATGAATACCCGACCTTCGTCGCCACCTACGAGAACCGCCTCGGCAATGCGAATTCGATGATGGGCAAGGGTTATGGCATTCTCTTCTTCGGGAACAAGGGGACGCTGTTCGTCGACCGCTCGGGCTACCAGCTATTCCCTGAAAAGGGTTCGACGCTCACTGAACTCGAAGTGAAGTCGAGCAACAACGCCAACGATTCCCACTGGAAGAATTTCCTCGAATGCATCCGCACGCGCCAGCGTCCGATCTCCGATGTGGAAGTTTGCCAGCGGTCCACCACGGCGTGCCTCCTGGGCAACGTGGCACTTCGCTCAAAGCTCCGCCTCGACTGGGACTCCAAGCGCTGGACAACCCAACAGGCCGAAGCGCGCCACTTCCTGTCAAAAGAGGACCGCAAGCCCTGGCGCATCGTTGTGTAGGATTCGCCCATAGGCGCCAAGTTCCGGCGAAACATTTTTGAATTCTCGTGTGTCTCCGTCCAGATCGGAGAATTTCCCTCGATGAAGACACATTTGAATCTTGCTCTTTTGTTCGCCTCGTGCAGCCTACTCTCAGCAGCCCCTGTTACCTGGTATTTGAACAACGTAACGTTCACCGACGGCGGCCGTGCGTTTGGTAGCTTTGTCTACGATAGCGCCGTGCCCGCCGCACCTTTTTCGGAAATCAATGTACAAACCACGCCCGCGGCATCAACCGCTAGCGGTTCCAGCGCTATCGGCGGTGGACTGTACTCGTCAGTCCTAGTGGCCTCTACCGGCCAGCCGCTCTCGTTCATCAGTAGCGGCAACGGAATCAGCATTCGCCGCCTCCAACTTCTGTCCACTCAGGCGCCGCTAGGCGCCGGCAACCTCTCGGTGGCCGTGGCAGGAACAGAAGGCTTCTGCGACCTTGCCAGTTGCACGAACCTGATCGGCACGCAGACCCGCTCGATCGCCGCTGGCCAGTTGGTGCGAGGATCCACCACCACTCCCGCCACCTGGTATCTGACCGCAACGATGGACGACGGTTCGCAAGCCGTCGGATCGTTCGACTTCGACACCGCCTCCGGCACGTATTCGAATGTTGATGTGGCGATTACCGGCGGGACTTTGTTGACAGCCAACTCCCGCTTGCTCTTTTCACGGCCGTTGGGCAACAGCCCCACTACCGCAACATTTCAGACGGATCAAAACGTTCAGGGCGGAACCAGGGTTTTCGTTCTGGCCTCGCCGGTTTCATTGGCGAGTACGAATGCCATAGCACTCACGCCTGGCTTGGGCGGCGCGGGCTCCTATCAGGGAGTTTGCCCCGCGGGCACTCCTCCGAGCTGTCAGATTGCTGTTCCCGTCAATGTCGTCTCCGGCATGATCACCACGATCAGGCCAATGGGCTTCACAAAGGTTGTGTCGCAGATCGCCGACGGTGGCGGCTGGCTGACTTCCATGATCATCACCAACACGACCGACAGCGCGGCACCGTATGCAGTCGTCTTTTCAAAGGACGATGGCACGCCGTTTGATGTCGGCGGAATCGGCAGTTTCGCCGCCGGCACCGTTCAACCGGGCGGCAGCGCGTTCCTCACGTCGACCAATCCCCCCACGCTCACGCAAGGTTCCGCCAGGGTGCTGGGCGGACAGAACTTCGCGATCTCCACGATCTTCACCTGGAAGAACGCCAATGTGGGCGGCGATCAACAGGGCACGGCGACAGGTGATCCGCAGGGCAACGTTTCCTTCTCCGTCCCCTTTGACAATACGGGCGGCGCGGTTGGCGGCTTTGCCATCACCAACACGAGCCCGGCTTCGGTAATGGTCGAAGTCGTGGCTTACGACGAGACCGGCCGGATTATCCTCGTCGATTCTTCGATCACTTTGGCAGCCTACGGGCATACTGCGTTCAACTTCCAAAACCGGGCCGGATTTTCCACCCTGGCCGGGAAGCGTGGACTGCTCCGTGTGTTTGCGATTCATCCGGGCGCGACTCCGCCCTACCCAGGACTGAACGGATTGCTGCTCAAGTTCCTGCCCAACGGTTCGTTCACCACCATCGCCGTCACCAACCAGTAAGGACGGTCTGTGAATTGAAAGCGAGTCCTCCGCAACTGAGACACTCCAGTGCGGGGGGCTCGTCGATCAGAAGCTCAGCCGTAAGCTGAACTGAATGTCCCGAGGTGTTCCGACCGTTGCCGAAATGCGGCCGGCGTTCGGGTTGCCGATTGTCGCGTTCGGCAAATCGAATTGCGGATGGTTGAAGATGTTGAAGAACTCCGAGCGGAACTGGACACCCACGCGCTCGGTCACCACAAAGTTCTTAAATAGGGAATAGTCCACATTCCAGCGCCCCGGCCCGCGCAGAATGTTCCGTCCGCCATTGCCATAGGTGTATTGCGCGGGGGTAAACCACGCCGCGCCCGCCGTGTTGAAGGATGTGTCGAACCAGCGGTCGATTGTCTGTGCACCATTCAGCGATCCCACGCCTCGGCGGTCCGGCTTGCTTCCACCCGAGTTTGAGACCGAGGTCGCAAGAGTCGGGGTGAAAGGCAGGCCGCCTTGGATGGTAATGATGCCATTCATCTGCCAACCACCCAGGACGTGATTGATGAGCGCGTTATCGATGGCAACCTTCTGGCCCTTGCCGACCGGCACGGCCCAGTTCAAACTCTCCGTGAAGCGGTGTTTGATGTCGAAGCCGCTGGTGCCACGGTCGAGGAACCGGTAGCGGATGTCCTGAGGAATCGGCCCGTCGGAACCACCGCCCTGCTGTAGCGGCACGTTGTCGATGGAATGCGAATAGGTATACGCCGTGAGAAAGCCCAGGCTCGATGTGAAACGCTTTTCGGCCGTCATCTGCAGGGAATGGTAATTCGCATTGCCCGTCGTATCGCCATAGCTCGCCGACACCACGCCGGGCGCAATGTTGCGCAGCGGACGGCGGCTTTGCGGCGTGCCCGGCCCTGGATCGGCGCGATTGATGTCATAGACCGAATCCACCTGCCGCGCCAGGTTGGCCACATAAGCGGCCTTGAACACGGTGCCGATGCTGCCCACTTCATGCTCGATGCCCAGGTTCATCTGCTGTGCGTAGCCGGTCTTGTAGTTCGCCGGCACGGAATTGAAACTACCCACCGGGTTTGTGGTCAGTTGGTTGATGTCGATCACGGGGATCGGATCAAAGCCCTGCGCCACGCGCCGTACGTTGGGATTGAACTGGTCGATCGTCGCTACATTGATCGGCCCGAACGGCAGATGGCGGTGCAGGCGGAACACGGCCGAACCGTTGCCTTGCGTATTGTAGAAAATGCCCGCCCCGCCACGAATCACCGTGGATCGCCGCACTTGATAGGCGAATCCCAGCCGCGGCGCCCAGTTGTTCTTGTCCATCGAAACGCCGGCCTGGCGTGTGGAATTCACACCCGCGATATCCATCTTTCCCGTCACGGCGTTAAAGTTCGCCCAACGGTCGGCTACCTCGACCGGCGGCGGGGTGTACTCGTAACGAATGCCGAGGTTCAACGTAAGCTTGCTCGTCACTTTCCAGTCGTCCTGGAAATAGGTGCCGATCTCCATGGTGCGGATTCCCGCCCATACGAGCAGAAAGTCCTGCTCAATACTCGAGGCCGCACCCAGCAGGAAACTCGCCATGGTATCGCCCGTCGGTCCGGTGTTGTTCGGATCGGTGGTAAAGGTACGGTCGAAATTAAACCTTCCGTCGCCTCGATTGGTTTGGAAATCGATGATCTGGCGGCGCACAATATTGGTGCCAAACTTCAGCGTATGCGCGCCCATCAACTTCGTCACGCTGATGTTCGGATTGAAGGTGTTCTCCAGGCGGATCGTCGGCAGCGAAGATGCTCCGCCGATTCCCGTATAGTTAGCCGGCGCGAAAATGGGAACGCCCCAGGAGAAGGGCCCTTGGTTCGACCGTGGCACCCCGAGCTTTTCGCCGAGGTTCGCATCCGGCGCCGCGCCGTCCTTCAAGTGGCGCAAATTGAAGCGGCCGTATCCCATGCGGAAGTCGAAGATCAGCGTGGGGCTGAACACGTGGGTGATTCCGGCGACAGCATGGTACGCCTTCAGGTACGAGTCGCCCGCAAACGTTGTGTCGTTGCCGAGACCGACCGGCACATCCAAACCGGGAACCTGCCGGGGACCGAACGTCGAGGGCGGTTGCGTCAACGTGTCCTGGCGCGAGAATCGCCCGAATGCAGTCGTGTTTGAGGTGATCGTGTAGTCTACACGCACATCGCCCTGGTCCCAGTTCTGCAGGTTCACCGGGTTCGTGAATTGATTGTTCGTCAGATTTGCGTTGTCGGGAAGAGGGTACGCCTGCACGAGCCGCTGCGTGACGGAATCCATGCGGCCCCTGGGAATCAGCCGGCCGGGAAACGGGTCGCGGGCATAGCCACTTGCCGTGCCTGCCTGCGGACGCACCGTAGTCGGATCGAAGATATCGCGTACGCCGCTGAAGTCGCCATTGCGCATGGCCGCCGTCGGGACGGTATTCACCGACGTATTGATTCCGCGCCGCCGCCGGTAGCCTTCATAGTCCATAAAGAAGAACAGCTTGTCGCGCACGATTGGCCCGCCCAGGCTGGCGCCAAATTGATTCTGCCGGTACGGCGGCTTCTTCACCGTGGGCGGCGTGAAGAACTCGCGCGCGTCGAGCTTCTCGTTGCGGAAGAATTCATACGCGCTGCCGTGATACCGATTCGAGCCTGACTTAGTGATGACGTTTACGGTCGCGCCCGGATTGCGGCCTTGCTCGGCCCCAAACATGTTGGTCTGAATCTTGAACTCGCGAACCGATTCGACCGAAGGCCTAAGCGTAATCAATCCATTGCGCCGGAAGTTGTTGTCGGCGCCATCGAGAAGGAAGTTGTTGGACTGCTCGCGATTTCCGTTGGAAAACAGTTCCGTCCCCGGCCTCATGTCATCCGGCCGCGAACCACTTCCGATGGTTCCCGAAGCTGAGAACCCAACACCCACGACGCCAGGACCCAATATCGCCAACTGCACGAAGTTGCGGCCATTCAACGGCAGGTCGGCCACCGCCTTCTGATCAATGACGTGACCAACCGAAGAGGTGGTCGAGTTCAAGAGGGGCGCGGCGCCGGTGACCTGCACGGTTTCGCTCACCGCGCCAACCTGCATCGTCAGGTCGACGCGAGCCGATTGGTTTACTTCCAGGCGGAACGCCTCGCGCGAAATCTGTTTGAATCCGTCCTTCTGCACCGTGAGCTTGTAGCTGCCGGGCGGCAGGAGCGGGAACGTATAGCCGCCCTCCCCGTCGGTGGTGGCGTCGCGGCGGGTGTTGGTATCCGCATTCGTCAGGGCCACCTGCGCTCCGGGAACGGCGGCTCCGCTGGAGTCGGTGATAGTGCCATTGAGTGAGGCTGTAGTTTGTGAGAGAGCCGCGCCCACGGCAAGAGTCAGGAAGAGGAATAACTGGCGTCCGGATGCATACATGGCGGTAGACTCCTTTGTGGCGCGAGTCTACCGATCGGTCCATCGGGAGTCAAAGGGTACGGCCTATGTTGAACTAATTTTCATCAATAGCGCCGTCCAGCAGCACGCTGCAGCTCTCTGGCCTGATCAACGGTTCGCGGAACCGTCGGGAACCCAGTACCAACGTTCGCCCGAGGGTTCGAGCATCATCACACCGCGTTCGCCTGCGCGGAGTTGGCCCTGCGGCACCATAACCTTCTGGTGGATCTCTTTCATGCCTGCCGGAATAGTGGCGGGCGGAGACGGAGGCTGCCCGCCGGCTACGGTGGTGGCCGCGGATGCACCGGCTAGCGCCTCGGCTCTGCGCGCGCGTTCCCATTCATCGACGGCGAGCACCGTGCGCACCAGTTGTTGGGTGAGCCCGGCTTGCATGAGGTAAGAAAGCCCCTCGACCGTGGTGTCGAACTTCGACGGGCGGCGGCGAATCAATTCCAGGAGGAACGTCTCGTCGTAGCCGGCGTCGGCCAGTTTGACCAGGCCTTCGTTGGTAAGTAGATTCTTGTCAACTCGCTTGCGCACCACCGGCTGGGGCTGCGGCTCCGGCTGCGGCTCTGGCCTGCGAAGGGCTGCCTCGCGTGCGGCGAGTGCACGTTCCCGTTCGGCCAGCGACTGTTCCATGGCTTGTCTCTCACGCTCTACGCGCGCCCAGTCCATGCGATCGCGTTCGGCTTTGTCGCGCGATTCGATCATTTTGGCGATTTCGTCCGGCACGGGAAAGCCGCTGGCACCCGGTCCATCAGCCGAATGGGTAACCAAATGGATCACGGCTGTGGAGGGAGCGGGCGGGGCTGCCGACTCGGGCGATGCGGTGACCGTTATCGGCGCGGTCGTGCGGCGTGTCACTGCCGGCCGGCGTACTGGCGGACGGCGCATCGACGCGGCACGCACGGGCGCGGGCTTTGCGGCAGGGGGCTTGGCCGCTGGCGGAGGCGCGGGCACAGGTTTGGGCTCTTCCTTCTTGGCCTCTTTCGCTTCCTGTTTTGGCGCTTCGGCCTTTTTTTGCGCCGGTTTTGCCTCTTCCTTTTTGTGGGGGTCCTCATTGGCCAGGAGACTGCCTCCGGCCCACACGCATAACGCCAGCATTGGCAACCAGGGTCGTGTCGGTTTCGTCATAACGGATCCGTCTTTTGGCTTATCGGACGCCGTGAGCGCTCCGATATGGGAAGTGTGAAGCGCTTCTG
>JBDTVQ010000064.1:0-22402 GCA_040007195.1 Acidobacteriota bacterium
CCCCATGATGCATGTGCTGTTCGACATCAACGAACGCACGCAGATTCCCGGCCTCCGGCACCTCGGCATCGGTCGCGGCGGCCGCGCCTACGCCCAGATCGCCGCCGGACCACCCCACTGGCGCGCCATGCTCGACCCCAAAGGCCGCATGGTCGTTGCCATCAATTTCCAAATGGACGTCGGCGACGCGTGGGAGCATGCGGACCTCCCCGCTTACCCGGCCGAGATGACCGGCCTCGCCTACCGCTTCGGCATCAACTACATCATCTATTCGATGACGCACTAAATCTAGTCGAGGCCGCACTAACTCCCAAGCAAGTCCGCGATGGCTTGCGCGGCCTCCCGAGTCGAGTCGATGCTCACCGGCCCCAGTTCCGCCAGCCGCCCGGCCTGATCGTCGAATCGCCTGGGGAAGGGAATTGCCGTGTGCCGGAAGCGATGGTGCATCGTGTCCGCAATGCTGTTGTAGCCTGCGCCGGTGAAAATGTGCCGCGCGCGATGGATCAGGTTCGCGGCGGGGAAGTAATCGAATGACGGCGTAGCGGTAAGTTTCCACGGAGTAATCACGGCAACCGGCATCGCGCCACCCGCGGCCGCTACGAGCTGCTCCACCTCCTCCATCGGACCCCCATGCACCACCAGCGCCGCGCCCGCATCGAGCATTCGATCCAACTCCGCGGGCACCGCCGTCTCCATGCGCAGCGGGCGCAGTCTAATCAACCCCGGCAACTGCACCAGCGGTGGCTGCAGCAACGCCTCGTGCTCGATTGCCAGCCTCTCGATCGCGATCGTCAGCGCAAAGCCCGCCCATGCGCCCGCTGCCGCGCCATACTCCTCGAGCCGCAATCTCCGCGCAACATGAACCAGTGGCGTCTGCGGCCGCACCGTCCATTCGCCGCGCATGCCGTTCGGAAACGTATCGACAATCGCCAACGGCGGAACCCGTTCCGCCAGCAACCGGGGCGCCGCCTGCTCCCATTCCGCCGAAGCAATCTGTGTGATCGGAATCCTCGACAACTCCGCCAGC
Organism: Acidobacteriota bacterium; assembly: GCA_040007195.1. Taxonomy (GTDB): domain Bacteria; phylum Acidobacteriota; class Terriglobia; order Bryobacterales; family Bryobacteraceae; genus JAFLBB01. The sequence goes on from JBDTVQ010000064.1 coordinate 1,028, forward strand.
GCCTTGGCAAACGGCGAATTCGTCACAATCCCCGCCGCCACTCCCAGCTCGCGCAGCTCCAGGCAAATTGCCACCGCCCGCGTAACGTGGCCCAGGCCGGAACCCGGCGCAAAGTACAAAACCTGAGGCGGCATTAGGCCGTCGCCAGTTCCATCAGCTGGGCAAGCACGTCCAACTCAGCCGCTGGTGTGAACCGCTCCGCTACCGCCGCCCGCGCCCGCGCCGACATCGCCGCAAGTTCCGCCGCCGGCAGCTCCACCGCACGCCGCATCGCCCGCCCGGCATCGTCGCGATTCTCGGCCGTAAACAGGAACCCGGTTGCGCCGTCTTCCACAACGCTCGCCATCGCGCCCGCGTCCGAGGCAACCGCCGGAGTCCCGCACGCCATGGCCTCCAACAGCACATTCGGCATCCCCTCAAACGCCGACGGAATCGCAATGAAATCGCAAGCGGCGTACAGCGCGGCCAACTCATCCGGCGGACAAAACGGCAAACGCATACTGCGCGGCGCAATCGCCGCGTCGTCCAGAATGCGCGTCGTCTCTTCATCGGCCGTGCCCACCACCAGCAAAGCGATTCGCGCCAGCAATCCCGCGTCGCGCACGGCTTCCAGCCAAAAGGGAATGCGCTTCTTGAACTTCAGCTCGCCGAACAGCCCAAAGATGCGCCGCGACTCCGCCTGCAACAGTGAGCGCACCTCATCACGCCGCCGCGCATCGGCATCCAGTAACTCCCAGCGCTCCACATCCACGCTGTTCGGAGTCCACAGCACCGCTTTCCCCGGATACAGTCCCGCAATCCGGTCGGCCTTCTCCTGCGACACCGCGCCAATGCATCGCGCACGCGCAAACGCCTCGCGAACCCATCCCCCGCGCCGCGGCAGAAACCAGTCGCGGTCCAGATCGTTGCCCCGCACCAGCACTACGGCTGGAACTCCCAACCACGCCGCAAACGTCGTCGCGTTGAATCCCGCCCACGAAGCACCAAATCCCACAACGCAGTGATACGCTTGCCGCGCGTGCCGTTCGCGAATCGCGGCCCACGCCATGTTCGGCGCAATTTCAAGCGCGGCGCTGCGCCGGAAATAGAGATCGGTGCCGCCATCGGTAGCGCGCGCCGTCGCCTCCATCGCCGACCCGCCCAGCACCACGACATCCACCACGAAGCCGCGTTTGCGCAGCCCGCGCACCTGCCGCAGGCAACTGACGGCCATGCCGCCCTTAGCGGGTGGGTACCGCTCCGTAACCCACAAAAGACGCATTGAATTCATCCAGCGGGAGCCTAGGTCTCGAACGGATCGTAGTCGTCATCGGCAAAGCGGCTCGTGCCGGGCTGCATGGCGCGGCCCTGGTTGGTGCCGAAGAAGCCCGCCGCGCCAAATTCCCCCGGAGTCCCGCCCCCATAGGTGTCGTAATACTCGTTCCGCGAAGCCGCTTCCCGCGCCGCGTCATTGTCTTCCCATTGGCCTTGCGATGCCATGCAATCGGGGCACGTGCCTGCGCCAATATGCATCATGCACAGCGACTTTCCACAACTCGAACAGCCGCCCACGGCAGGCTCGCCGCAACCGCGCAACACCAGAAGCCCCGCGCTCGCCATGCAACTCATGACCGCACCTCCGGCGGAGCCACCATCGCCGAATGCAGCCGCAGCAGCAGCCCCACCACCTCACGCGCCGGCGGTGCGTCGCCCGGCACTTCGCCCGTATTCTTGAACGACCAATACCGTTCCAGCCGCGCGCACGTGATGCCGTCCTTCTCCACGATCTTCACCTTCTCCAACTTACCGTCAGAACGATCGCGCAACGACGATTCATTCCACGTGATGGCGGCGGGCGGCAGCAGCGTCGCCCGCGCCGTGCACTCCTTGCGCCACTTCGTTTTGAACTTTGTCTTCCCCCGGCTGCCCCGCTTTTTTACGTCGAGCTTGTACCACACAACATCGAATTGAACCACCGCCGTTGTCCCATCGATAATCGGAAGCCGCACCTCGCACCAGGGATCTTCATACGTCGTCTGCTTCCCGCTGATGTAGTTGCCCGGAGGCGCATCCGTTTTGCTGGTCTGCTTGTGATCGCACGGTCCCGACAGGTCCATCTTTACTTTGATCTTCTGATTCGGGTCGATATCGTTCGCCAGATCGCGCAATGCAGGCCGCAGGCAGACGCGAAAGTCGTTGATCAGGTCGTTTTTCTTCAGCTTCTTGTACTGAACAATCTTCACGATGCCCAGCACGATACAAATCGGAATGAGGACGAACCCGATGCCGCGATCCAGCACGGCAGTCACGGCAACCCCGACAAAAATGCTGAGGAACGCTCCGACGAAAAAGCCGATCGCCCAGTTTTTCGCCTTCGCGGTTGCCTTCTCGTTGACCTCGTCGAACTGCGCAAGCTCGCCAAGCAGCCTGACTAACGGTTTCAACTCCCAATTGCCGTTGATGGCCCGTGCGCGAATGGCCTCCTGCGCGTCGGGCGAAAACTGAGCCAGCGATACCTTCTTGGGTACTGTAGCCGCCTCCGTCATATGCGTCCTCCTCCTGCTGCGGTGTATTGAAACATATTTTCTAACTGTTCGTGGACAACTTGCCAGGAAAATGTTTTTTCGGCCCGCCGTCGCGCAGCGGAACCCATGCGCGTGCGCAGCTCTCCGTCGCGAAACATACGTCGTAGGGATAGTGCCCACGCGCGCCGGTCATGCGGCGCAACGAGCAGCCCTTCTCGTTCGTGATTCACCCATTCGCGGCACACGGCGAGGTCGGACGCCACCACCGGCGTCCCCGCCGCCAGCGATTCCACCAGCTTGATAGGGCAACATCCCTGCACCGTATTGCGCGGCGTATCGGCCAGCGGCACGGCGGTGAACCGCAAGCGCGGCAGCACCGCGGCCACATCCTCGGATGGCAGCGGCGGGTGCAGCAAAATTCGCTCTCCCATCCCGCTGCGTGCAATCCGGCGTTCAACCGTCCTGACAGCCCTCGGCGTGTCGCCGTGCAAAATCAGCAGCCGCGCCTTTGGCAAATCGGGCGCCGCCAGCGCAAACGCGTCGATCAGCCCCTCCACGCCCTGCCACGCCTGCAGCCCCCCGATGTAGCCGCACCAATCCCCATCTTCCAAAGCCGGTATCGCGCACGGCCGCGAGACTCCGTTGAAAAACGCGTCGTGCGCAACGTTCGGTATCGTGTCGATGCAATCCAGCCGCACCCCCTCGCCCGCCAGCGCCTGCCGCGTCACCGTCGATACGCACAGCACGCGCGTCGCCCCGCGCAAACAGTAGCGCTCCATGTCGCGCAGCTTGGCCATCAATGCCGGATCTCCCGCCACGCCCGGCCGCGAATAGCCCAGTTCCCAACTCGGCAGCGCGTTCACTTCGAAAATCGTCCGGCACCCGGGCTCCGATCGCAACAGCGGATACCCACCCCATGGATCGCGGAAAACCGCCAGCCGCGTCGCTCCCCGCATCTCCCGCGTGTGCCGCGCCACAAATCGCGCGAACGCCGTGGCGCGCATCAGTAGATCGCGCCGCCGCTCCCGGAATCGAAAGATCTCGATGTTGCCCTCACGCTGATACGCCGGCATCTCCGGCGAGCCCAGGCAAAGCAACCGCACGCTGCCAAACACGCGCTCCAATCCCCGCACCATCGACGCAATATGGCTCGACGAACCTTTCGCTCTCGGAAACACATCGAACGCGACATAGAGAGCGGCTGCTGGACCGGGCATCTTGGGCGGTTCCAGCTACTGTACGGGAAGCCGCCACCGCTCGTCAAAAAGGCCCGCCTGCACCACCCCAGGAACATCGGCGCCCTCAGCCTTCACTATGGCAAAATCGCCCCACTGCGGCATGCTGTAATCGGCTTGATATTCACGCTCCGGAATCGTCAGTCCCGAGTTCACCACCACATAGCGCGACGGCTGCAGCGGATTCGGATAAATCATCGCCGGCAGATGCGAGGCCGCCTCGTATCGCTGCGCGCCCAATTGAATCGTCTGCTTGCTCCACTTCAGCGGCAGCTTCGAATAAAGCTTTGCCAGCAGCCGGTTGCTGCCTGGATCGCCAAAAACCACGACGTGGTAGCGCGCCAGGTCTTCTTTCGTAACCTCGGTGTCGTTCTTCACCCGTGGATGCGCCCGATACCAGCGGGCATACAATCTATCGAATCGCTCCAGTATCCGCAGCGACTGCTCGTGCGCCGCGGCGTTCCACGGCGTGCCCGTCGGACGTACCAGCAAAAACGGATCGAGGAACGCATCGTCGATCGGCCCCTGCAGCGCATGCGTCTTCACTAGCCCCTTCGGCGCCTTCGCCACACGCCACGCGGCTCCGTTTTTCTCCAACTGAATCTCCGCCGCGCCCTTTACCGCCAACTTCTGCCCGTCGATCGCAATCTGCCGCGCCTTCTCCATTTCCCGCAGCGTCACGCGCGTCAGGTTCGTCGTGCGAATGTCGAATTGCTCCCGCGCCGCATCGCGCTTGGCCTCGATTTCCGCGCGCTCATAATGCCGCGCCAGGCCATCCAACGAAATCCAGTGCGAGCTGTTGTAGCGCGTTGTATAGGTCAGGAACCGGACATGATCCGGTGAAACGCGCCCAAGGTCGCCATGCTCTTTCAGGAAGGCGTCGACCTTGCCGCGAACCTTTGGGCTGATGCTGTGCCCGGTATTCTCCGAAATGAGAAAGTAACCCGGCATGCCCTTGATTCGCAGCTCATTCGTCGTCCCTTCGGACGGGAAGCCTTCCTTCTCCAACTGCGCCCGTACCCGCAGCGACGACTCCAGTTGTCCTCGATGCTTCGTTCCCGGCGGTGGCGCCGGAATACCCGAAGCTCCACTGTCGCTGTCCCCATCGTGCGCCGCCAGCGGCAGGTTGAAGGCATTAAGGGAGTAATCGATGATATTCTCCCAAATACGGAGCGTCGCCGCCTGATACGGAGGAAATCCCTCCATCGTCGAACGCCGCGGATACGTGCCCGCGCCAATCTCCGCCGCCGCGAAGCTCCCCGGATGATGCAGCGCAATGTGCCACGCCCCCGCGCCGCCCAGCGAAAACCCGCGCAGAATGATCCGGTCCGGATCGATCTTGTACCGCTGCTGCACCGCAGCGATCGCCTCGAACACATCCACCTCGCCCGCCCAGTGATTCGCGTTGTTCCACCGCCCATAGCAGTCGAGAATGATCTGCCCCACATCGGCCGCCGCGTACGTCACGCCGCGATTCGGCGTGGCGAATCGGAAGATGAAGTTCGCCTCGCTCAGCCGCTGATCCCGCCCGTGCAGCCACACATACAACCGCGCCGGCTTCGAACCGTCATACGCCGCCGGCACCGTCAGCCCATACGGCTGCACCGAACCGTCCAGTGCCGAATAGTAGCCGTGTATCTTGCGGCCCTTTTGCGCTACCCACCGCAACTCCCCTTTTTCTAACTGATGCGCCCGTACCAACCCCTGGTCGAGCACCGCAATCGCCTGATCGATCCCCTCTTGCACGAAAAAGGTCTCGGGAAACTCCAGCAGCCATCGCCCCGACTTCCCATACACATCGACATCGGCCAGTACGGCCTCGTCCACCCGCTTGGCGCGCAGCGCCGCAACAATACGCTCCAGCTCTTCCACCTTCGCGCGGATTCGCTGCAACTCGGCTGCCGTCGGTTGAATCGGCGGAGCCGCAGGACCGCCCTTTTTTTGCTGCGCCTGCTGTGCCATCAGCAGCGCCAGCGCAAGCCCCGCGCACACACCAAGCCTTGCGAGTACACCAAGCCGTGCGATCACACCAAGCCCTGGAGCACGCCCGTGCTGTCGCCAAAGCTCTCCGCCTTCACGCCCATCCGCTGCAGCAGCGCCAGGTGCAAATTGCAGAACGGAGTCTTCTCCGGCGCGCGCAACCGGCGCCCCGGACGAATCGCGCCCTTGCCCCGCCCGGCCAGCAGCAGCGGCAGGTTCTCCTCCGTGTGTTTGTTCCCATCCTTGAGCGATGAGCCGAACAGAATCATCGAACTGTCCAGCATCGACGTTCCGCCCTCATCCAGGCTCTTCACCCGATTCAGGAACCAGGCCACCTGCTCCATGTGCCAGTTGATGATGCGCTCGTACTGCTCTCGCTTCACCGGTTCGTTCAGGTGATGCGACATGCCGTGGAAGCTCCCCTTCACACCGTCCAGCCACGAGTAATCCTGGCCGCTCTGCGCGTCGCCAAACATGAACGTGGCAATTCGCGTCGAATCCGTCCAGAACGCCAGCAGCATGATCTCCAGCATCAACCGCACATGCTCCTCGTGCTTCTCCGGAATCCCCGGTGCCGGACGCTCGAACGGGAACTTGCCCTGGTTGATCCAACGCTTCTGCGGCTTCAGCGAAGCCTCGATGCGCTTCTCTACTGACCGCACCGATTCGAAATACTCGTCCAACTTCAACTGGTCCGCCCCGCTGCCCTGGTTGCGCAACGCCTTCGCATCGTTCATCACCAGGTCGAGCACGCTGGTTTCGTCGCGCTGCAGCGCCGACATCACCGCCGCCCCCGTCGGATCGAGATTCGACGTCACCGGCGCCGTGTTGTTACGGAACAGCCGGTCGAACGCCAGTTGCGGAATGATCTCTTTCTGCACGGGCGTGTGCGGATCGCGCCACGACACAAACGATCCATATATACGCGCAAACCCGCCGCCGATATTGTCGATCCCCGACCGCGGCGAATCGATGCCCAGCTCAAATGAAGGAAGCGGAGTCTCCGCTCCAATCTCCTGCGCCGCCAGTTGATCGGCCGACGTGCCGCCCGAATCCAGATCGCGCCCCGTCGAACGTTCGACATATCCGCCCGACAACCATGCCGGAACCTTCGGCCAATGGCCATTCCGCCCAACCGTGTTCTTGTTCCACAGGTTCTCTACCAGTAGGAAGTCGCTCTTCAGCCCTTCCAATGGCTTCAAGTGTGGCGTACACTCGAACTGCTCCTCGTCGCCGGGTGGTGTCCAGTAATCGGGTCTCACGCCATTCGGCATGAATAGGTACGCCAAACGCAGCGGCGGCTCGACGAGCTTACCCGCCGAAGCTGGCGCGGCCGAAGCCATCACCTCAAGCCAAGGCAGCGAAAGCGCCGCACCGGCGCCACGCAATATGGTTCTGCGCGAGATCGGCTTGAACATGGAATTGCTAAGAGCGTATCATGCCGCGGTGGCAAAATCCCGCCTGATGCAATTGGCCCGCGGCGTGCACCTACTTGAGTGAGGGTCTAGATCGCGGATGTGTAGAAATCTTTTTCTGATGCCGGTGCTCTGGGCGGGGCTACTGCTTCCCCCCCTGCTCGCGCAAGAACCGGCCAAGCCTGCCGCTGAGCCCGCAAAAGCAGACGAATCCAAGCCTACTTATGTGAATTCGGAGACCTGCCAGGCCTGCCACGAAGACATTTTCAACGCATTTACGAAGAATCCGCATTTTCGCCTTGAAACAGACAAAAAGAGGCATTGGGAACAACGGGCCTGCGAGAGTTGCCACGGCCCTGGGTCAAAACACGCAGAGTCCATGGTGGCTGCCGATATTCGCCAACCAGCTAAACTCGCGCCTTCGCAGACCGATAAGCTCTGTTTGTCTTGCCACCGCAACCAGCCCACTCATGTGGGACGGATTGATAGCGGCCACGCCCGCAGCGCCATCGCCTGCACCAGTTGCCACTCCATGCACAAGCCGAAAGAGCTGGCGCTCAACGGCAGGAACGCCGCAATTAACCAGCAGTGTACCGCCTGCCACCTGAATGCGCTCGCCAGTTTCCAGAAACCCCATGCGCACCCTATTTCCACCCAACCTTCGGCAGGCAACAACGGCATGTCCTGTCTGGATTGCCACAATCCTCATGGAACTGCCGCCCGGGCGAACCTGAAATTCGCCTCGGCGAATGAGCCAGGATGCTTCCGCTGCCACTCCGATAAGCGCGGTCCCTTTGCCTTCGAACATGCACCAGTCCGCACCGAAGGCTGCGCCACCTGCCACGAACCGCATGGTTCGACCAACCCCCGCATGCTCACCCGCCCCGAGGTCCGCCTCCAGTGCCTGGAGTGCCATTCCAACATCTCCACCCAGTCCGTTGTCGGCGGCGCGCCGCCTGCCTTCCACGACATACGCAGCCCGCGGTATGCAAACTGCACAACCTGCCACATGAAGATTCACGGCTCCCACGTGAACCGGTCCCTGCTCAGGTAACCGCCATGAGAAAACCATTCCTCTTTCTATTCGGTGCTCTCCTGAGTGTTTACCTCTTTGCCCAGGAACCTGCCCAAGTGGCCGGCCCTACCATGCCGGCGAAGGGGCAATCCAAACTGCAAGCCAAGTCCGATGCCCCGGCGCAAGCAAAGCCCGAAGCAAAGCCTGAAGCCAAACCGGAAACCAAACCTGAAACCAAGCCGGAAGCCAAACCTGAAGCCAAACCGGAAACCAAGCCGGAAGCCAAACCCGAAACCAAAGCTGAGGCCCCTGAGTCCCCCTCTCCCGTCACCGAACGCCACTTCACCGCCACCTTCGACGCCGGCGCCCGCTGGGTCTCCGATATCGGTGGCGACCTCCGCTCCTACCGCAGCGTCGTCAATCTCGGCGAAGGACCCAAGCTCTTCGGCGTCGAAGCCAACTACCTCAACCCGGACGCCAAGCTCCTCAACCGCTTCTCGCTCTCCGCCCGCAACTGGGGCGGCGATCCCTTCGCCACGCTCTACCTCACCGCCGAGCGCACCAAACTGTGGCGGCTCACGGCCGACTACCGCTCCATGCAGTACTTCAACTTCCTGCCCTCCTACGCCAATCCGCGCCAATCCCAGCCCGGCCTGACCGCGGCCTCCACGGGCCCCGATCTATTCCTCAGCCAGCGCGGATTCGATCAGCGCCGCCGCTCCACCGATATCGACCTCGAATTGCTCCCCGGCGGCCGAATCGTGCCCTATCTCGGCTTCTCCCGCAATGCCGGCGATGGTTCCGGCGTCACCCCGTTCGTCGCCTCGGGCAACGAGTATCCCGTCACTACCAATCTCCGCGACGAAGCCAACACCTATCGCGGCGGCGTACGCCTCGAACTCGAACGCTTCCACGCCACCCTCGAACAGGGCGGCATCACCTATAAGGACGACCAGTCCGTTTTCACCCACGACCGCAACCTCGGCAACCGCACAACGACCATATTTGGTCAATCCCTCTATCTTTCCGACTTGAACCAGAACTACGGCGTGCGTGGCGATAGCATCTACTCCAAAGCGCTGGTAACCGCTTCGCCGCTCTCCTGGCTGCACGCCTTTGGGCAGTTCCTCTATAGCCGCCCGCGAACCGACGTGAATTACGCGCACGATGCGGAAGGCCTCTTCGTCATCGGCTTCGCACGCTTCTTCAACACAGGGCAAACGCTGCTCGACTCCGCCGCCAACCAGCCTCACACCTCCGCTTCCGGTGGCTTTGAAATCCAGGCCGGAAAACTGCGCGTTGTGCAAACCGTCTTCACCGACCGCTTCCACAACGATTCCTCGGCGCTCCTCACCGAAACGCTGTTCTTCTCCGCCACAACGAATGAAATCACCACGGCGTTCACCACGGACCGCCTGGTCGTGAACAATCATCGCTACCAGGCCGACGCCTTCTTCGACGCCACGCGCAAATTCACCTTTCGCGGAGGCTATCGCTACGTGTGGGGCGACGCCGCCCTCCGTGCCGGCCAGGTCAATCCCTTCGGCGCTCGCGAGCTCGGCCAGCTCTCCCAAAACGTAGGCATCGCCGGTATCAACTTCCGCCCCTCGGCCGGCTCCTCCTGGAATGTCGAATACGAACGTGCCGCCGCCAGTCAGGTCTACTTCCGCACCAGCCTCGCCAACTACAACAAACTCCGCCTGCGCGGCCGCCAGCAGATTCATTCCACCTTCGCCCTCGGCTTTAACTACTGGCTGCTCGACAACCGCAACCCCTACGCCGCCGATAGCTTCCGTGCCGCCACCCCATGGAAGTCCACCTCGCAAGCCGCCAGCGTCTCCGTGCAGTGGACACCCAAAGGATCGAAATACGGCTCCCTCCTCGGCGAATACACGCACTCCAAACTGCGCAGCGACATGCAATACCTGGCCCCGCAAATCCTCAGCCCGGAGACCTCGCGCTACACCGAGTACGGCCACACCGCTACCGCTCTGCTCGACCTCGCCGCGCCCAAAAGCTGGTTCGTCGGCGGCCCGCGCATTCACCTCGGCGGTTCCTTCTACATCGGCTCCGGAACCCGGCCCACGCACTATTACCAGCCCATCGTCGGACTCCGCCTGCCCTTGCATCCCAAGCTCGAGTGGTACGGCGATTGGCGCTACTACGGGTTCTCCCAACCTACGTATCTTTATGAGAGGTTCCGCGCGCACACGCTCGTGAGCGGCCTGCGGATCGGAATCTAGGAGACCGCGATGAGACCCTGCACATTCCGTTGTCTCGCATTCTTCTTCACGGCGGTACTCGCCTCGGCCGGCGTCCCCGGCGACGCACATCGTGGCGAACAGGTCCTGCGCGATCAGAAGTGCCTCTCCTGCCACACCGTGGGCGGAGGCAAATCGGGCACGGCTCCCGACCTCGGCCGCCGTGGCTCTCGCGCCTATACGCCCTCGCTCATGGTCTCGCTCATGTGGAACCACGCACCCCAAATGTGGACCGCCATGGACCGCGCCGGCATCGCCCGGCCCACCCTCAGCGAACAGGATTCGGCCGATCTCTTCGCCTACTTCTATTCGCTCCGCTACTTCGAATCGCCCGGCGATGGCGGCCGCGGCAAGGCCCTCTTCGAATCCAAAGGCTGCGCCGCCTGCCACGCCACCGGCAATCAGCCACCCAAGGAAGGTCCGTCTGTTGAGTCCTGGCCCGCCGTCGAGGATCCTGTTGAACTCGCCCGCGCCATGTGGAACCACGCCCCAAAAATGATGCCGAAGATGCGCGAACGTGGCATCGCGTGGCCCACCATCACGGGCGCGGAGATGACCGACCTCACGGTCTACTTCTCCTCTCTCACGCGCAAACGAGGTAATGGGTCATCCTTTGCCGCCACCTCGTCCACCTCCCCCTCGCCCGCCACCTCGGCCGAGGACGGTAAAGCCGTCTTCGAAACTCGCGGCTGCTCCGGTTGCCACCACGGCAGCCTCGACCTCACCACCGGCCTCCGCGCGCAACGCCGCACCTTCGCAACCCTTGCCGCCGGCATGTGGAATCACGCGCCCAAGATGCTGCAGATGCCACCCGACATACGCCCCGAAGAGATGCGTGCGCTGGTCGGCTACCTCTGGTCGATACAATACTTCGAAGATCCCGGAAACGCCTCTCGCGGCGCGTCTCTCTTCACGAAGAAAGGCTGCGCTGGCTGCCACGGCTCGGGCGCCGCGCCAAATCTCTTGACGTCAGGTCGAAAATTCGACACCCTTTCCATGGCTAGTTCGCTTTGGAAACACGGACCGGCGATGCTTTCCGAGATTCAGAAAAAGAATCTCCGCTGGCCCCGCTTCGAGAACAATGAGATGCAGGATGTAATCGCCTACCTGAATTCTGGGCATAAGTGACAGATAAGCAATTTCAGGGCGGCAACCAATTCAACTTAGGAGGTGGATTACTTTATATGAGACTTAAGTCGACTTCGTATCTAATCGTCGGATTGACGCTGTTCGGACTCAGTATGAGCAGCTTCGCTACGCCCGACATTGCAAAGAAAGAAAAACAGAAATGCGTTGTTTGCCACGTCAAGATGGGCAAGAAAGACCTGAATGACATAGGCAAGTGCTACGAGGCAAAGAAATCGATGGAGGCCTGCGCGGCGAAGTAGCTGCGGATAATTTCATCGGGAGGCCCTGTTATGGAAAAGCGAATAGAACGGCTCGCCTGCTTCGCTGTTCTCGTTTGGCTATTCCACGCAGGGCCTCTCGCCGGTCAAACCCCATCCGCGGACAGCCCCTGCGCAGGCTGCCACGACATCGCGGAAAAACTATCGAAGAGTGGGCACGCCGCCGTCGGCTGCCAGCAATGCCACGCGCGCCACGAAGAATACCCGCACCCTGCGGGCGTGCCCAAACCCGCCTGCGTCACCTGCCATGCGCAACAGGTCGGGGAACACGCGCTCAGTATCCATGGAAAGCAACTAAAGGCGGGCAATGCCGCCGCTCCCGGCTGCGACACCTGCCACGGCACGGCGCATGAACTCAGCCGCGCCCGCACTGCCGAGTTCCGGCAAAGTGTGCCCGATACCTGCGGCGCCTGCCATTCCGAGGTCAACGAACATTTTCAGGCGAGCGTCCACGGCAAAGCGATCGCCGCCGGCCGGCTCGACGCGCCTGTCTGCACCGATTGCCACGGCGAGCACGGTATTCTGCCCAAATCCGACGCCGCCTCCGGCGTCAACGCCAGCCACATTCGCGACACCTGTGCCCGCTGCCATGGCAACCTCACCCTCTCCAGGCGATTCGGCCTCCCCGCCGACCGCATCACCAGCTTCGACGCCTCCTTCCACGGCCTCGCCGCAAAGGCCGGCAAGCAGTCCGTCGCCAACTGCGCCTCCTGCCACGGATTCCACGACATTCTTCCGTCCTCCGACCCCAAGTCGATGACGAACCCCAAGCAGCTTGCTGCCACCTGTGGCCAGTGCCACCCCGGCGCGGGCTCCCGCTTCGCCATCGGACGCATTCACGCGACAGAAGACCAACAGGAAGCCGCGCCCGTGCGCTACGCACGGCTGTTCTACTTCATCCTCATTCCAGCCACCATCGGCTTCATGCTCCTGCACCAGGGCGGCGATTGGATCCGCAAGTTCGCCCATCTCCGCCTATCACCCCCCAGCCCAAACCCCGGCGCCGCCAGCCCAACCCCCGCCGCCAGCCCAGCCCCCGCCGCCGCCCAGCCCCCGGACCTCCACGCCGAACGCATGCTCTTCCCCGAACGCCTCCAGCACGCAGCGCTCGTCCTAAGCTTCACCGTCCTCGTGTGGACCGGCTTCGCCCTCAAATACCCCGACTCCTGGTGGGCCCAACCCCTCATGCATCTCGAAGCCAAGTGGAGCGTCCGCGGCCTCGTCCATCGCTGCGCCGGCGCCGCCATGCTCGCCCTCAGCGTCGTCCACGTCCTCACTCTCATCGCCAGCCGCCGCCTGCGAAACCATTGGCTGGAACTCATCCCCCGCGCCCGCGACGGTCGCGAACTTCTGCAAGGCACCCTCTACCGCATCGGCCTCCGCCGCCGCCGGCCCTACCAATCTCCTCACAGCTACATCGAAAAGATGGAGTACTGGGCCGTCGCCTGGGGCACCTCGCTCATGGGCATCACCGGCCTGCTGCTGTGGTTCAATAACTGGTCGCTGAAGTTCTTGCCGAAATGGTGGCTCGACCTCGCCACTACACTGCATTTCTATGAAGCCGTCCTGGCCACGCTTGCCATCGTCGTCTGGCACCTCTACAGCGTGATCCTCGACCCCGACGTCTACCCGATGGATACCGCCTGGCTCACAGGCAAAAGCGTCCGCCCCGAAGCACCTCACACTACTCAAAACGAAACCCATGATGAAGCGAATTCTTGAACCTCTGGCCCTGCTTTCCTCGAATTGGATCGGCGCCCTCGGCGTCCTGCTTACCACCTCGGGGGCCCTGCTGTGGCTCTTCATGCTGCCCACAATGTTGCGCGGCGAAGCCTCGAACCCCTACATGGGGATCCTTACGTTTCTCATCCTTCCCGGCGTCTTCTTCGCCGGCCTCGCGCTCATGCCCATCGGCTGGTGGTGGAACAAGCGCTCCGGAGGCCCGGCGCATCCCCGCTCCATGCGCAGCTTCGTAATCTTCCTGGCCGTCACCACGGGTGCGAATCTCTTGATCGGATCGCAGTTCACCTACCGCGCCATCCGCCACATGGAAAGCGTCCAGTTCTGCGGCCTCACCTGCCACACCGTGATGGAGCCCGAATACGTCGCCCATCAGAACTCGCCGCACTCGCGCGTCTCCTGCACCGAATGCCACATCGGCGAAGGCGCCGACTGGTTTGTGAAGAGTAAGCTCAGCGGCGTACGCCAGGTATTCGCGGTCGTGCTCAACACTTACTCGAAGCCCATCCCCACGCCCGTACACAACCTTCGGCCCGCGCGCGAAACCTGCGAACAATGCCACTGGCCCCAAAAGTATGGCGCCGACCGACTCCGCCGCATTCCCTCTTTCGCCGACGACGAAGCCAACACCCGCAGCGACACCGTCCTGCTCATGCACATCGGCGGCGGCAAAAACAGCCCCGGCATTCACGGCGCTCACTTGGGCGAAGGCACCGTCGTTCGCTACCGTACGGGCGACGAAAAGCGCCAATCCATTCCCTGGGTCGAAATCGAAAAGAACGGCAAGAAGGAGGTCTTCCTCGGCGCGAAAACCAACGCCGCCGACGCGGAAAAGCTCGACCTGCGCACCATGGATTGCATCGACTGCCACACCCGCCCCAGCCATACCTTCGAACTGCCCGAACGCGCCCTTCACACCGCCATGGACCGCGGCCAGGTCTCCCCCGCGTTGCCCTTCGTGAGAAAACAAGCGGTCGAGCTACTGAAGGCCAGCTATCCCAACTCCGCCGAAGCCACCCGCCAAATCACCGACAAGCTAAAGAGCTTCTACAAAGAAAAATACCCCACGCTCGCCACCAGTAAGAAGGCGGAAATCGAGCAATCGGCCGGCGCCATCGTCGCCATCTGGAAGCGCAATATCTTCCCCGCCATGAATGTCACCTGGGGCGCCTATCCCAACCAGGTCGGCCACACCGATTTCCCCGGCTGCTTCCGCTGCCACGACGCCGAACACACGTCAAAGGCCGGCAACACGATCCAGCAGGACTGCAACACCTGCCATCAGCTTCTGGCAATGGATGAGACGTCGCCGAAGATTCTCACCGAACTCGGCTACCCACCGGGCAAATGACGCAACCCGCGCCGCCCGGCACCTAGGTCTCCCGGCACCCACGCCGCCCGGCCATCCACGCCGCCCGGCCCTACGTCGCCTTGATCTGAGGAATCACCTCGCCGTACACATCGGTCAGCCGCATCATGCGCCCCTGATAGGCGTACGTCAGCTTCGTGTGGTCCATGCCCGTCAAGTGCAGAATCGTGGCGTGCAAATCGTGCGTGGTGACAATCTGCTGCTCAGCCTTGTACCCGAACTCATCGCTCGCGCCAATCGCCTGCCCGCCCTTGATCTTCGCCCCCGCCATCCAAATCGACATCGCTCCCGGATTATGATCGCGCCCCAGCCCGCGCTGCGAAATCGGCATCCGCCCGAATTCGCTCTGCCAGACAACCAACGTCTCGTCCAGCAGTCCGCGCGCCTTCAGGTCCGTCAACATCCCCGACATCGGCAAATCCACTTCCGCCGCGTGCTGCGTGTGATTCTGCTGCACGTTGCCATGCGCGTCCCACGTATCCGTGTTCTGGTTCCCCAGCCCGCCATGATAAAGCTGCACGAACCGCACTCCGCGCTCCACCAGCCGCCGCGCCATCAGGCACTGCCGCCCAAACGGCGCCGTAATTGGATTATCGAGACCGTACAACTTCTTCGTCGCCTCGCTCTCGTTCTCCAACTCCACCGCCGTCGGCGCGCAACCCTGCATCCGGTAAGCAAGCTCATACGACGAAATTCGCGCCGCCAATTCGCTGTTGCCCGGATTGTTCGCCGCGTCCATCTGGTTCAGTTTTTCCAGCAGATGCAGCCGCTCCTTCATCTGCCCTTCGGGAACCGATTCAGGCGGCTTCAAATCCATAATCGGATCGCCCGCTGATCGAAACACCGTGCCCTGAAACGCCGCCGGCATGTAGCCCGCGCTCCAATTCGCCGGCCCGCCAAACGGACCGCCGCGCGCGTCATAAATCACCACGAACGCCGGCAGATTCTGATTCTCTGAACCCAGTCCGTACGTCACCCAAGAACCCACGCTCGGCGAACCCATCCGCACCGTGCCGCTCGCCAGCTCATAATGCGCCATCACGTGATCGTTCGATCGCCCCACCACGCTGCGAATCACCGCCAATTCATCGGCGTGCGACGCCACATGCGGGAACAACTCCGACACCGGCAATCCCGACTGGCCATAATTCTTGAACGTGAACGGCGTAGGCATCAGCGGACCAGGATGCCCCTGCCGCACCACAATGTCGCCCTTCACCGGCAGCGGCTGGCCCGCATATTTCTGCAGCGCCGGCTTCGGATCGAACGTGTCCATATGGCTCACGCCGCCGCTCATGAACAGGCTGATCACCGCCTTCGCGCGTGCCGGATAGTGCGGCTTCTTCGGCAGGAACGGCGAATTCGTCACCGCCGAGCTCGAACAGTCGGCCGGCGCCGATTCGGCCGCCAGCATCCCGCGCTGATCCAACAGCGACGCCAGCGCAATGCCACTCAACCCGCCGCCCGCTTCGAATAGAAATTTTCGCCGGTCGATGAATGCCATGGTCGCTACCTCAAATACACAAACTCATTCAGGTTCAGCAGCACGTGCGTCAGTCCCTGCAGCGGCTGGTCCTTCAGAAACGCAACGCCCGCCGCCTGTTCTTCCGCGCCCGGAGCACGCCCTAGCGCCAGCTGGTAGGCCCGATCCACCTGCGCTTCCTTCGACGCCCCCGCCTCCGACGCCACCCGGTCGGCCATCCGCGCCGCCTGCGAAATCACGAAGTCGTTGTGCAACAGCGTCAGCGCCTGCGTCGGCACCGTCGACACGTTCCGCCGCCCGCACGTCAGGTTCTGATCGGGCAGATCGAACACTTCGAAGAAGGGGAAGGGAAGTCCACGCTTGCGATACACATACACGCTGCGCCGCCACGTGTCGGGCCCCTCGGACTGCCGCGTCCAAATGCCCTTTTCCATGCTCTTCAACGTCTCTTCAGGCAGCGGCGGGAATACGGCGGGCCCACCCATCTTCTCGTTCAGCGCGCCCGACACCTTCAAGATCGAATCGCGCACGATCTCCGCTTCCAGCCGCTGCGCGCGGAACCGCCACCAGTTCAGGTTATCGGCATCGATGCGCTCGTTCGCCGCGCTCGAAAATCCGCTCGTCGTCCGGTACGCTCTCGAAGTCATCAATAGCCGGTGCATGCTCTTGATGCTCCAGCCGTTGTCCATGAACTTCACCGCCAGCCAGTCCAGCAGCTCCGGATGCGTCGGCTTCTCGCCCGTCTTGCCGAAGTTGTCGAGCGTCGTCACAATGCCGCGCCCAAAGTGGTGATGCCAAATCCGGTTCACCATCACCCGCGCCGTCAGCGGATTGTCCCGCGACCCCAGCCAATCGGCAAGCGCCAGCCTGCGCCCGCTCGTGCGGTGATTCGCCGGCGGAAGCGCCGTCGGCAGCTTGGAATAGGTCGCCACCTGCACGAACCCCGGCTCCATCACCTTGCCCCGCGAACCCTGATCGCCGTGATGCAGGAAATACGCGGGCGGCGCCTCGTACGGCTTCGTCCCATCGCATAGGAACGAGCCCCCGGTCACCTCTTGCTTGATGCCTTTGCCCGGCGCCGGTTCGTCGCCCGCGCCATCGGGAGTAAAGCGGTAGTCGCCGTCGGTAATGCCCATCGCTACTGGAATCGGGGCCGGCCGCTGCTTTTCCACCGCCGCGATCTGCGCCGTCAATTCCTTCTTATGCGCGATCTCCGCCGCCGGCATCAACCGGTCCACCTCGGCCGACGTCACACCCGTCGTCCGTATAATCTGATTCGCCAGCAACACCTGCCCCGGCGTGCGTTTCTCCTCCGGCGTGAACACCGCGTCCTGAATATTCTGCGGCCACGTGCGGTACTTCTTCTCGCGAACCTGCTTCGCGTACGGCTCTTCCAGTTCCTTCACCGCCGCCTTCAACGGCTTCAGCCTGGCCTCCACATCGGCCACCTTCGCCGCATACGCATCGGCCTCCGCCTTCGGCACCAGCGGATGCTCCACCTCCACATATCCCCACAACGACGATTGCAGCGCATAATAATCGCGCTGCGGAATGGGATCGAACTTGTGATCGTGGCATCGCGCGCACTGCACGGTGAGGGCGATCACGCCCCGCCCCAAGGTCGCAATCATATCGTCGAGATAGTCGTAGCGGAACTGCGGATTGTCCTTCTCGCGGAACCCGACCTTTGCGTAATTGCGCAGAAACCCCGTGGCGATCAAGCGGTCGTTCGTGGCCGGCTCCATCTCATCGCCCGCCAACTGCTCTTTGAGAAAAACATCGTACGGCGTGTCCTTGTTGAACGAGGAGATCACATAGTCGCGATACCGCCAGGCGTTCGGACGGTCGAAGTCATGCTCGTAGCCATTGGAGTCCGCATACCGCGCCACGTCCATCCAATGCCGCCCCCAACGCTCGCCATAGTGAGGCGAAGCCAGCAGAGCATCGATCAGCTTCTCCCACGCATCCGGCCGCGCGTCGTTCACAAATGCCTGCACCTGCTCGGGCGTCGGCGGCAATCCAATCAAATCCAGATACGCCCGCCGCACCAGCGTCGTCTTGTCCGCCAAGGGAGCCGGTTCCAGCCCCTTAGCTTTTAACGTGCGATACAAAAACGCATCCACCGGATGCGCGTCCCATTCGGCCGACCCGTTCTTCGGTGGCTCCTGCGCAACCGGCAGTTTGAAAGCCCAGTATTCACGCGCCTCGGGCTTGATCGTGCGGTCTTCCGGATCGGGCTCCTTCTTGCGGACAACCTCCGCAAGCGTGCCCTCCCACTTCGCACCCTCCACAATCCATCGCTTCAGCGTGTCGATCTCAGCCGCCGCCAGCTTGCCGTCCATCGGCATCAACGGCTTTTCCAAACCGGAAACATGCCGGTACAAACGCGACTGCTCCGCATCCCCCGCAAGGAACGCAGGACCATGCTCCCCGCCCGCAACCGCCGACTCGCGCGTACGCAAATCCAGCTTGCCCAGTTGCATCTTCGGACCGTGGCACTTCAGGCAACGGGCCTCCAGCACAGGCTTCACGTCTCGATCAAAGGAAACTTGCGCGGACTGCGCCTGCAACGTAGCAGCCAAGCACGCGATAAAAAATATCCGTTGGACGGGCACGGCGTTAATACACTACCCCCAATCTCTACCTGATGCGAAATTGTATCGAAGCAAACGGCCGGTCGCAACGGCCCCCGCCGAAGGGACTGCACTGGACCATACAGATGCGCGGCCCGCAGGGCCAGCGTAAATAGAGATAGAGAGCGAGCGCCAGCCTCTCTAGATTAGTCCGGAGCGCACAGCGCCAAGCGCGAAGCGCGCCGGCTGCGTTGTGCGCGATGAAAGTAAAGCCCAGCGCGCCGGCTGCATTGTGCGCGATTCAACAAATTGCCTCAACAGTTAAAACGGAAGGTCTTTTGCCGGAGTCGCGCCCGTAGCCGACTTCGCCAAAAAGATGTACGGATTGATCGGCGTACCGCCCTGGCGCACCTCATAGTGCAAATGCGGCGACGTCACACGCCCGCTGGCGCCCGACAATCCCACAATCTGCCCGCGCCGCACTTCCTGTCCGGGAACCACGTTCATCCGCGACAAGTGCGCGTAATACGATTGCAGCCCGTTGCCGTGGTCCACCACCACCAGCCTGCCGTAGCCGCCATAAACCTCTGCCACCGAAACCACCCCATCGGCCGCTGCCTTCACCGAAGTGCCGACGTTCGCCGAAAGATCCACACCCGTGTGGAAAGCGCCTTCACCCGAAAACGGATCGATCCGCTTCCCAAACGTGGAAAGCAGTCGCCCCTGCAACGGCCACAGGCTCGGGCGAATGTTCGTCTGCCACAGCCGCGGATACTTGTGGAAACCCCGCGACATCTGCGCCGATTTCAGGAAGTCGTAGCTGTCCAAAGTCTCTTTGAAATTGGGGAGCAACGCCCCTTCAGCCGAAATATCGCTCGGGCCTTCCAACTTCTGCTTCACACCGTACGCTAGCGTCACCTCACTAGCCAGCATCTGTAAGGTAGCCAACTGTTCGTTGGTTTGAACATTCGACTTTTCCAACCGGGAATACTGCTCCCGCAAAGAGTCGAACTGCCGTTGCAACGAATTGTAGTTTGCCACCTTCCACGCCATGCGCGCATAGCTGCCCACCGCGCCCAACACGGAGAAAACTCCAAGGAGGGCAAAGGCCAGTACAACATACACTGCCTGATGGGGAATATGGAGCCGGCGGAGACGCCCATGGAAAGAATGGGCTAGGACGACGATAAAATAGGATTGTTGCTTCATTACGTTCATGGTGCGGGTCGGAGTTCCCGCTGGGCTCGAAGCTTGACCTTCACACGGAGCCACTTCTCGGACTACTCGGGAACGCTTGTACTGTTCCGCGAAACCATCCGGCTACCGGTCCGTTCGATCCCAATTACTCTGATCGGCCACCCGGTATTGCTAGTTTAGAACGAAACATGGATGGTAGCCAATTTGGGGTGTTCTGTCAAGCAACATCTGATGTGTCGCGATGCCCCAACTCCCCTTATCGGCTCACTTCGCCATTCCTTCCAACATATTGATATCAAAATGTTTGTACAACCCCAGCGCGAACAGTTCCGGTACGTCCAGGTAATTGGCTGGCCTGTCTAGGAGTTCCCCGAGACTCCTCAAGGACTGCTTCGATTCGAGGTCGGAAAATACCCCCATTTCTAACACTTTTGCGGTGAGCGCCATCGCCTGGCTTCGCGGCCCTTGTGTGACCAATCTTACGTTATCCGCCCCGTATCGCTCCTTCAGAAATTTCGCCACCGCCGCCAACTGCCCCGCCTGCACCGCCAACGGCCGCTCCCCGCTCATGTAGAAGAATCGCGCGTACAACGCCGCCCCCGGGTTGTTCGCCCGGCTCGGCGCTTCATCGCCCAGCAGCAGCGGATCGACCACCATCACCGACTCCCCGGCGTTCAATCGCTCGCTCGCCTCCACAGCCAAATCCTTCTTCCCGCCGTCGGCCACCATCAGCGTCACCGTCTTCGCCGCCGGTCGTTCGTAATTCGCCAGCCACGCCGCCGTCGCCGAAAGCCCGTTCGTGAAGTCGATCCGGTATCCCGTCGATTCCACCCCCCGCGACTTCGTTCCCCGCAGCGCCCAGGCATGCTTCACCGACGCCGGCTCATACCGCAGCAGCTTCCTTAAGTCCGCCGCCGTTCCCGTGCGCGGCCCAAGCTTTGCCGCCACCGAACGCGCCAGCCCCAAAATGGTCAGATTGTCCCCCGGCAATCCCACCGTCAGCTCCTCTTTGCTCCGTACATCGCCTAGCATCTCCGACTCCCGCTCGGGCGCCGCCACGCCAAACGCCTTCCCGAAAAACCGGTACGCCGTCATCCGGTTGTCCCACTCGTAATTGTGATCGCCCGGATCGCGGTTCTCATGCCACTCAAACAGGTTCTCTTTCCCATATGCGCGGTAAAAAGGGACAATCGCGTC
>JBDTVQ010000065.1:0-22299 GCA_040007195.1 Acidobacteriota bacterium
AGGGATGATGGGCCGTGGCCGGGGAGATCAACTCGGAGATGACGCGCAGGTCGAGTGTCGTTTGCGCGCCGTTGACGGCCATGGCGGTGAGGCGTGAGGATTCGCGTTCGATGGGATCGCTGGAGGCGGGGTTGGCGAAGTCGTCGTGGTAGCCGATCCAAAGTGCCATGCAGGCACCGGCGGAACCGCCCATGGCGGCGATGCGCTTCTTGTCGATGTTCCACTCGGGAGCTTTTGTGCGCAGGAACTGAATGGCCCGGACGCCATCCATCATCGGGGCGGGGAAGGGGGCTTGGGTGGCGTAGCGGTAGTTGATGGCGGCGACCGAGATGCCTGCGTCGAGCAGGCGGTCGCGCATGGCGGCGTTGAGGTTCTCCTTGCCGCCTGCGACGAAGCCGCCGCCGTGGATAAAGACGACGACGGGCGTGGGCTTGTCGGATGGGGCGCGGTAGAAGTCGAGGACATTGCGCGGGTGCGGGCCGTAGGGGACGTTGGCGTGAGTCTGCGCGAGAGCGGTTGCGGCGGCGAGGATGGCGAGGCAGAGGCGCATTAGTGCATGTAGAGGCCGCCGTCGACGTTGAGGGTTTGGCCGGTCATGCCGTCGCTCAACGGGCTGGCGAGGAAGAGGCAGGCGGCGGCGACGTCGTAGGGCAGGATGCGGCGGTCGAGGCACTGCTGGGCTTGGATGGCGAGGATGTCGTCCATGTTGGCGTGGACGACTTCGCCTTCGGTTTTGATGGCGCCGGGCGTGACGCAATTGACGTGGACGTTGTGGCGTCCGACTTCGCGTGCGAGGGCTCGTGTGAGTCCGAGGACCGCTCCTTTTGAGGCGACGTAGTAGACGAGTTTTTCGACGCCGATCCAGAGAGTGACCGAGCTGATGTTGACGATCTTGCCGGAGCCGCGAGCGATCATGTGCGGGAGCGCAAGCTGGCAGGTGTGGAGGAGGCTTTTGACGTTGACCTCTTGCATGCGGTCCCAATCGGTTTCCGTGGTTTCGAGGAACAGGCGGCGCGGGTAGATGCCGGCGTTGTTGATGAGCGAGTCGATTTGGCCGTAGCGGGAGAGGGCATCGGAGACCGCCGCTTCGACGTCGGCGCGTTTGGAGACGTCGCACTTCATGGCGTGGGCCGTGCCTCCGGCTGCGGTGATGCGGGCGGCGGTGGCTTCGGCCTGAGCCGTCTCGATATCGAGGACGTAGACGCGCGCGCCGTGCTGGGCGAAGAGTTCGGCGATGCCTGCGCCAATGCCAAGGGCGGCGCCGGTGACGAGGGAGACGTGGCCGGGAGTGAGCATAGGGAGAGCATAACGCAAGAGCATTTGGCCGCAGACAAACGCAGATGGACGCAGATGCCTGAATTGCAGCCATGAGGCGGAAGGCACGGGTGAACAAGGTAGGTGCTGACACGATGCCGCGTGCAAGGCGCGCGGTGCGATTGAACATCAGGATTCTGCCGGGCGACGCGTCTGAGAACAAGGTGCCACTAGCCCTGATTGAGGGAGACAAGGCTACGCTCGTGTTTCTCGGGAACCTGATTCTCGATGATGCGCGGAATCCCCAGGATTGCGGCATTCAGATGTTTCCACGTGGGCCCGGGAATATTTACTTCGGCCGAAAATCGGAGATTGGTTTGTATCTTCATCGCTTACCCTGTTGGAACAAGAAGGTGAAAGAAAATGACGCAGCGCCGAATGGCGACCTTCCGCCGGGGGAACGGTGAAGACGATCGCGCTATCCGATGGTGGAGAGGCATATCTTCGCTGGTGTTTGGAGCATTACGGGGACGCGCTGGCACCGTTGGTACTGCAGGCGGGAATTGGAGGCGGGTCGGCGATTGTTGTCGTGGCGGACAAAGTGCACGAGAGTGACCTGGGCGACCTTCGTGGCGGGAAGGGATGGGGGCTCGAAGCGAAAGAAGCTGCCGATGCCTACTTCAAGGACGTAATTGGAGGTGCGCTGCAAAGCGGTCCAAATCGCATCGTCGTTTTCGAGAGCCGAGTAAACCTGAGCAGGGGGCAACCGTCTGGACAGTATTTCGTATTTCGGCCTTCCAAATTTGCGACCAGGGCCGAGGACGTATGGACGCCGTGGGCGGCAGGAGCGTGCCTCTATCTGAAGGCGACGGACTTCAATACGGACAGATTCGAGAAGTTCATGTATGACGTGACGTGGGAGGGAACTATCGGCTACGTTGTCGATCTCGATGAGAAAGAGATAGGGGGCATTGAATCCGGGATGGAAGTGGAGCAATCGACGTTGGAGTCGATTGCGGAGCGATGCAGCCAGATCTTGACTCCTGCCGTTGATGGCAAAACGTACCTCGTCTGGTCGCGAAATTGATGCGGCGCAACAGCCACTACAATAGGTCTTTTGGTACGGAAGGCGAGCGTCGTCATCGAGAAGGATGGGCAGGGATACTACGCCTGGTGTCCTGAACTCAAGGGGTGCCAATCCCAGGGTCAGTCTCTGGATGAAGTGATGGCGAATATCAGAGAAGCGGCCGAGCTATACATGGAGACGCTCACCGAAGAAGAGCGAGAAACGATGTTGAGTCAGGAGATTCTGACAACTTCAGTCGAAGTGCATGCCTAAGACTCCGCGGTGGAACGGAGTGGAGGCAGAGTCCGCGCTCTTGAAGGCAGGTTTTGTAAAGGTTCGGACTAAGGGAAGTCATCGCATCTATATGAAAGCTTCGAGGCGCGTAGTCGTACCGCATCATGGCTCGGCGATTCTGCATCCAAAGATCGTCAGGCAGGTGCCGGAGGCGATTGAGGAGACCTCGTAGTCTTACGCTTACGGGACCATCTTATCGCCCATGTGATTCAGCGTCGTGCTGATGGCGTAGAGGGCCATGGCGGCGCCGACGAGGAGCTTGGCGAGGCGGACGCGTTTGCGCCAGGTCTTGGGGGGCTGCTTGTGCTTCCGTCTACCCGCTTCGGTAAAGTAGCGTGCGGCAAGGGCGGCCAGGCACAGAAGGGCACCGAGGAAGAGCGGAAGGTACATCATCATTCAGCTTCATTCTGAGGCCGGTGGAGGCAGGATGCCATCGGGCGAAGACCTGAGTGGCAATCGGCGTGGATCCGGTAAGATAGCAGGTATCATGCACGAGCGGCACATCGTGGAAGCACCTGTTTCCGCGGCCCGGTTGGGCGATCTGGAGGCCGCTCTTGAGCAATCCATCAAGGGCAAGCCGGAGCTGATCCGGCTATCGATCGTGTGTTTGCTGGCGCGCGGGCATCTGTTGCTCGAAGATGTGCCAGGTGTGGGCAAGACGACTTTGGCGCAGGCTTTGGCTCGCTGCGTGGGCGGGCGATTTCACCGGTTGCAGTTCACGGCCGATATGTTGCCGAGCGATGTCGTCGGCGTCACGGTGTACTCGGCGCAGACGGGGCAGTTCGAGTTCAAGCCGGGTCCGGTGTTCACGAACTTCCTGCTGGCGGATGAGATCAACCGCACGACGCCGAAGACGCAGAGCGCGCTGCTGGAAGCAATGAACGAGTTGCAGGTGACCGTGGATGGGCGCTCGCACAGGCTCGATCCGCCGTTCATGGTGATTGCAACGCAGAACCCGGTGGAGCATCACGGCACGTATCCGCTGCCGGAGTCGCAGCTGGACCGCTTTTTGTTGCGTCTGCATATTGGCTATCCGGATTTGGAGAGCGAGCGCGAGATTGTGCGCGGGGCCTTGTCGCAGGATGCGCGCGAACACGTGGTGGTGATGAACGCCGATGAAATTCTGCGGCTGCAGGAAACGGCCGGGCAGGTTCGGGTGGACGATGTGCTGGTGGACTACATGCTGGCGATCGTGGAGCGGACGCGGCGGCACGACGGGTTGGCGTTGGGCGTGAGTCCGCGTGGGGCGCAGGCGTTGTTTCGCGCGACCCAGGCGTTGGCGATGGTGGAGGGGCGGGAGTACGCGATTCCGGACGATGTGAAGCGGCTGGTGGTGCCGGCGTTTGCGCACAGGCTTGTCGTGAACACGCGGCACGCACCGGTGCAGCGCGCCTCGGTGGCCGCATCGAGGATACTGGAAGAGATCCTCACGGAAGTTGACGTACCTCTCTAACGAATGAAAACTGCGATTATTGGCCTGCCGATGGCGGGCAAGACGAGCCTGTTCACAATATTGACGGGCGTGAATGAAGCCTCGCGCGTAGGCACGCTGGAAGCGCGCATTGGCGTGGCGAAAGTGCCTGATGCACGGCTGGACGCGCTGGCCAAGGTGTTCGAGCCGCCCAAGATTACATACGCGACGATTGAGTACCTGGACTTTCCCGCGATTTCCAAGGAAGCGTTGCGCGAGCCGAGCTACCTGGCGAGCTTGCGCATTGTGGATGCCTTTGCGCACGTACTGCGGACGTTCGACGATCCGACGGTGCCACACGAAAAAGGTTCCGTGGATGCGGTACGCGACCTGGAAGACGTCGAGATGGAATTGATTCTCTCCGATCTCGTGGTCGTCGAGAAGCGCATGGAGCGCGTGGATAAGGACCGCAGGAAGACGAAGAGTCCGGAGTTGGACCACGAGTTTGCGCTACTTGAGAAGTGCAAGGCGACGCTCGAAGACAATACGGCGTTGCGGGCGCTTGAGCTGAATGCGGACGATGAGAAGCGGATTCGCGGTTTTCAGTTCTTGTCGCGTAAACCGATGTTGTGCGTGTTGAACGTGAGCGAAGACGATGCTCCGCGGCTGCATGAAGTGGAAGCGGAGTTTCGCGCGAAGCACCTGGCCGGAAGGCCCAACATGGATGCCACGGCGGTGTGCGGCAAGGTGGAAGCGGAGTTGTCGGAACTTGATGCGGCGGCGGCGGCCGAGTTCATGGAGACGTACGGGATCAAGGACTCGGGGTTGGAGCGGATCATCACGTCGACGTATGCGCTGCTGGGTTTGATGAGCTTCCTGACGGCAGGCGAGACTGAGGTGAGGGCATGGACGATTCCGATGAACTCGAGGGCGCAGAACGCGGCTGGTGCGATTCACACGGATTTCGAGAAAAAGTTCATTCGTGCCGAGGTCGTGAACTGGAAAGAGTTGGTTGATGCGGGCGGCTATGCGGGGTTGCGCGGGGGCACGGCGCTGCGGCTTGAGGGAAAAGAATACATTGTGAAGGATGGCGATGTACTGGTCATTCGGCACAGCTAAATTTGCGGTCGCGCTGGCGCTGATCGCGGGCACGGTTGCGGCGCAGAAGGCGCCGAAGCTGGAGAAGCCTCGCAGGCACGGCATTGGGCTGGTGTACGCGATTCCGAAGGACTGGAAGGTGGAGGACGGGGCCGAGGCGGTGCTGTTGCTGCCGCCTGGCGTGGTGATCGATCCGGAGAAGGAGGACAACGCCGAGGTGATTGTTGCGGAGATCGCCGATGGTTTGAACGGGCCGGAGGATCCGGCGATTCCCGATGAGTTGAAGGGCAAATATGCGGCGGATGGCGCGACGATCGCGCGTGATCCACTGAAGGAAGTCTTTTCGGCGCCGGGCAAGCCGGGAGCGATTTATACGCTTGATTTGCGCAAGGGAACGAAGAATGTGCGAGTGCGCGTTTTCTACGTGCAGGTGAAGGGGAAGCTGTTGTCGTTGACGGCCAGTGGCGACACGGCTCGGCTGTCTTTACGGGAGCCCACGCTGCGGGCGATTGCGGCAAGCCTGGACTACGCGCAGTAGAGGAGCCGTTAGTCCGCCACGGTAGCGAAGCCGATGGGCTTGCGTTTGCCGGGAACCGGGACGAGCATGCTTTGGACATGTTCGAACAGGATGGAAATTTGATGGTCGTGCACCGCAACCTTGCGCGCGAGTTCCTCGTTGGCGGCGAGTATGCGGCGCATCTTCACGAACGTGCGCATGATGGCGACGTTTACTTCGGCGGCACGGTCACTTTTGAGGACGCTGGAGAGCATCGCGACACCCTGTTCCGTGAAGACGTAGGGGAGATAACGGCGGCCACCGCGTTTGGTGTTTGAGGTTGCAAATTGCAACCTCAAAGCGGAGGTTTCCTTTTCGGTGAGCCGGAACATGAAGTCTTTGGGAAATCGCTTGGGATTGCGGCGAACGGCGAGGTTGAGGTTTTTGGTGAGTACCCGGTAGAGCGCGGCAAGGTCGGAGTCGAGCATTACGCTCAGTCCGCGAACTGCATAGATGTGTGCGGCGACACGTTCGACAGGGATGATGGCGATGGGAGCTTTTTTGACAGCAGCCATGGTTGTGTAAGGGTAGTGGCCAGGCGGGGGATAAGTTCTCCGCGCTTGAACCGGAGTGGAGTGGGCCGCCGGTGGTGGGTTGAGTTTGAGGTTGCAGATTGCAACCTCAAAGGGGGGATGTTGGGTGGCTGTGAGGCGAATGGAGATGGGGGCGAGGGTGGCGATTGAGGTTGCAGATTGCAACCTCAAAGGGGAGGGGCGCGCGGGACGTGGATGGCTCGATGCTAGTCAGAATGCGGAGTGGGATGGCCTTTGACGAGCATCGTGGCGGCGGCGCGGGCACTGGAAATGCATTCGCCGAGGAAACGGTGGAATCGGAGAGGATTGTAGTAAAAGCCCATGGCCAGGGCGAATAGATAGGTGGCGATGGTTGGTTTAGAGTGTTGGTAAAAACCATCGTTGCCGTCACGGAGAAACGCCGCGTAACCGTAGATCCAGTTCAACGGCACGTAACCACGGTGTTTCTTGAGAATGCGCACGACTTCCTGGAAGGTGACGCGGCGGCGGCTGAGCGTTTTGTTGTCGGCCCACATGCGTGAGTTGGCGAAGAACTGATCGACCTTGAACATGGGATGGCGGTCGCTGATCTTGAGCCAGAGGTCGTAGTCCAGAGTGAGGTGAAGATTGGTGTCGAGCATGCCAGCCTCGCGGAAGGCCTCGGCCCGGAGAAAGGCTGCGGGCTGGCAGATGTGGCAAAGGGAGCCGAGCCGCGAGTAGTCGTAGGGGTCGACCGGATAGCGGCGGATGATCGAGTTGTCCTCGGCGGTGTAATAGGCATCGCCATAAACGACGGCTGCTTCAGGGTTCGCTTGAAATGCCGCAACCGCGCGGGAGACAGCGCCGGGCAGATAGGTATCGTCGGAGTTGAGGAAGGTGAAAATCTCACCCTGGGAGCGCAGGAAGCCCTTATTGACGGCGTCGGATTGGCCGTTGTCGGGTTTGCTGATCCATGTGAAGCGGCCAGGGAAGCGCCTTTCGTAGTCGCGCAGGATGTCGACTGTGTTGTCGGTAGAGGCCGCATCCATGACGATGTATTCGATGTTCGGGTAGTCCTGCGACAGGACGCTGTCCATCGTTTCGGACAGGAACCGGCCCATGTTGAAGGTGGGCGTAACGATGGAGACGAGCGGATTTGCGGAGAGCGATGAGAGCGGATTCTGATTCACGGTTTGGTGGTGGAGGAGCCGCGCCAGGAGAAGTCCCACACCCTGGTGTTGCCTTTGCCCTCGGTGTACTCGATGACAGCGTACTCACCGGGGGCCAGCGGCTGTTGCGGCCATATCTTATATAGATTGTCGCCGAACTGCTGACGGAAAATCTCGATGGCTTCGTGCTCTTGGATGAGCTCGTCGCTGACTGGCACCTTTTGCCAGGTTTGGACGATGCGCGCGGCTTTCTTCGGTGTGAGCTTGATGATGGTGAAGCGTTCTTCGCGTTCCAGGCGGAAGTAGAATTCGGGCTTCTCGGAGGCCACGGCATTGGATGAGGTTTCGCCGTCCAGTTCGAGATAGGATTTTCCGGCAACCATTGGGATGGGCGAGACGCGTTTGAGGATGGAGCGCTTCTTGTCGGTACGGAGCACGGTTTCAGCGGCCGGTATGAGCTGAAGGGCGCCTTCGTGGATATAGTAGACGCCGGTTTCGGCGGGCACGCGTGCGGCTTCGCGGCGCTGGTCGCGTTCGGCCTTGTCTTCGGCGGCGAGGGCGGCCGCTTCTTCTTTGATGGATGCGGCAATTTCGGCACGTTCGGATTCAGTTTTCTTGAGGTCGACGAGTGAGAGCGGAATCTCTTCCCATTCGCCGCGTTCGGTGGAGTAGTAGCGGACGCGATCGCCGTTCACCGAATACTCGCGGACGGAGTGGTGGCCGCCGTCTTTGAGGAAGAGGCGGAAGCTATCGGCGAAGAGAAGCGCGGAGGCTGCGAGCAAACATAGGGCGGCTCGGCACAGCATGATTTCAGTGTAGCCGCGGGCGGGGGCGTCGTACACGGGGCTGGAACGATCGGGCCGGCTCCGGCTGCTCGCCGCTGCACTGGGACAGAAGTGTTTATGGCGTCGAGCCGATGCTTTCGGGGGCGTAGTGCAACATCAGGGGTAGCCGGCTACGCGGGGTGTGAGATTTGATACAGTTTGACAACCAATACAGTCCGGCCGGCTTCACGGTCGAAAGGGAGAAGTGGCTCATGTCTCGCCATGCCGCAAAGTTTGCTCTTATTTTTCAGGTGCTCGTCGCATCATCATTCGCACAGACGACAACCGGATCTCTTACCGGAGTGGTTCAAGATGCCTCGGGCGCCGTTGTCAGCGGCGCGCGCGTTGCCGTTATCAATGAAGGATCCGGCGTACGCACCGAAACGGAATCGAATCCATCCGGGCTATACCGCGTCTCACCATTAAATCCTGGCGTATACCGGCTCGACGTGGAAGCGAGCGGCTTTCGCCGCATGGTGCGAAATGGCATCACCGTTCAGGTCAGCCAAACGCTGCAGGTGGACGTGCAACTGCAACTCGGCAACGTGCAGGAAACCATCAACGTGAGTGGTGCCGCGCCCGTCGTCGACTCACAGTCTTCTAGCGTCGGACAATTGATCGAACGCGAGATGATCGCGGGAATGCCGATGCCCAATCGCTATTCCACGGCGTTGATCGCGTTGACTCCGGCCACGACGGTGCAAAGCGTGAACAGCGACATTCCCATCTTCAGCTCCGGCGGCGGCCGCATGCGGAATCAGCAGTTTACTCTCGACGGCGGCAACCACTCGAATACGGTCGGACTGGCGGTCAATCAGAGCCAGGTCCCATTGCCGATGGACGCGATGCAGGAGTTTCGTATTCTCACCAATAACTACTCGGCCGAATACGGGCAAAGCTCCGGCGGCGTTGTAACGATGGTGACCCGCTCCGGCACCAATCAGTACCACGGCAGTGTTTTCGAATACGCCCGGAATGAGGCCTTGGACGCGCGGAATTTCTTTTCGGCAACGCGCCCGAAATTCCGGCAGCATCAGTTTGGCGGGACTTTCGGCGGTCCGATCCGCAAAGACAAAACCCACTTCTTTGCCAGCTATGAGCGCACGCAGCAGGTCACCGGTGGCACGGTGGTTCGAACGCTGCCGACCGCTCCGCAACGCGAAGGGGACTTTTCGCAAACATTCAACGCGGCGGGTCAACTGATTCGCATCTTCGACCCAACCACGACGTCCGGCACTACGCGCCAGCCCTTCGCCGACAATCGGATCCCGGCGTCCCGCATCGATCCCGTCGCTCGCAACATCATTCCGGGTTGGGGATCGCCCAATCTTCCCGGCACCATCACCGGCGCCAATAATTTTTCGGAGAACACGCGCCCCAATCAGGATCGCGATACCGTTCTTGCACGATTTGATCATGTGTTTCGCGAATCCGACCAACTTATGGTTCGCTACTTCGTCAATTTCCGCAATAGTTTGACGCCTTCGATTACCGATCTACCCGCGGCCGATTCGGTGAACGCGCGAACCGACCAGACCGTTCACAACATCCTGGGCACATGGACCCACACCTTCAGCCCCAGTCTGCTGAACGAGTTTCGATTCGGTCTCGTCCAGCGGTACTTCTTTTCTGGGCGTAACGAGGGCTTGAACGAAGACTGGGCACAGAAGCTTGGTTTAAAGGGTGTTTCGGCCGTTGCCTATCCGATTATCGGCGTCACCGGATACAGTGGTTTGAGCGGCGCCCCCTCGCGGTTTTCCAATCCGCTTCGGGACTGGCAGGGGCAGGATGCGATCTCCACGTTTCGTGGCAAGCACGCGCTCAAAGTCGGCTTCGAAGTTCGGTACGGAGTCTTTAACGATGACACCGACACATCGTCGTCCGGAAATTTTTCGTTCGTCCCCCAGATCACCGCTTTGCCCAACGTCGCCAACACCGGCAACGGATTTGCCTCGTTTCTTCTCGGCGAAGTGAACGCGGCGAACATCATCAGGCCGGACCCCATCCGCTCGCGAGCGACTTATTGGGGTGGTTATGTGCAAGACGACTGGCGCGTTACCAACGACCTGACCCTCAATCTTGGCCTGCGTTGGGAAACTACCCTTGCCCGCATTACCGACGAAGACCGCATGAATGCGTTCGATACGACGGCCATCAATCCCGTATCGGGCACGCCGGGCGTCATCACTTTTGCTGGACGAAATGGCGTTCCGCGCCGGGCGTACGATACCGACTGGAACAATTTCGGCCCGCGAGTTGGCTTGGCCTGGCACCTGCCTCACAGCAAGAACACTGTCATTCGCGCGGGCGCCGGATTGGTTTACGGCGCATCGGTGAATGAGATTGTCGGAACTGCCGCGACGTTAGGCTTCGCAACCGACGTGCGGTTGACCAGTACGCAAGTGGGATTCAATTCCGCGATGCTGCTTCGCAATGGCTTTCCTTCGTATGCTCGGCAACCCGTCGATCAAGCCGGCGCGGGATACGGCGCCGTGGCGGTGGGCCAGCCGACCACGACGGCAGTCACCTTCTTTGAGCGCAGCCGGCCGACGCCTGCATCGCTACAGTACAACTTCAACATCCAACATGAAATCCTTCCACAGACACTGCTGGAGATCGGTTACCTCGGCAACTTGAGCCACCACCTGCCGGCGCCCGCGCTCTCCATCAATCAGGTTCCGCCGGCGCTGCTGGGTCCGGGCAATGCGCAAGTGCGCCGCCCATACCCGCAATTCACCGACGTCAGTGTCCTGAATCCCCCATTGGGCAACTCCGCGTATCACGCTGTCTTCGCCAAAGTGGAACGGCGCTTCAGCAAAGGCTTCACGCTCCTGGCTCACTACACGTTTTCCAAGTTTCTCGACGACGTCGCCTCCTTCACCGAATTGGGCGATCCGGGAAGCTACATGGACTTCTACAATCGAGGGCTCGACCGCGGCCGCAGCGGCAGCGACATCACGCACCGGGCCGTGATGAGCGGCGTCTACGAACTGCCGGGCCTCAAGAACCGGGGCGTTCTCACTGCGCTGCTCGGCGGCTGGAAAAGCGGCGTCATCGCCAGCATGCAATCGGGGCCAGTGTTCACCGTCTATAGCTCCACCAACAACACGAACGCCTTCACACCGGGAAGCCTTCGCGCCGACTTGATCGGCGATCCGGTCCTTTCGGGGTCGGAGCGCTCGTTAAGCCGCTGGTTCAACACCGCAGCTTTCGCCGCGCCTGCCGCATACCGCTTCGGTACGGCCGGCCGGTCGATCCTGGAAGGTCCAGGGCTTGTGAACTTCGATGCTTCCTTTATGAAGTTCATCCCCATTCGCGAAGCCATTCGGGCTGAAATTCGAGCGGAGTTTTTCAATCTGTTCAACAAAGCGAACTTTGGCCTGCCGGCGCATTCCTTCGGCGTTCCCGCGTTCGGCACCATCACATCGGCGCAGGCCGGGCGCAGCACGCAACTGGCGCTACGCATCGAATTCTAGCCCGATGACGTCACGGCGCGGATTTCTGCAACAAGCGGCGGTTGCTTCCACCCAAAGGGGCCGCCGCCGTCCGAACCTGGTCTTTATTTTTAGCGACCAGCAGTCCCGCGACATGATGGGCTGCTACGGTAATTCGCAAATCCAGACGCCCCGGCTTGATAGTTTCGCCGCGCAGGGAGTTCGATTCGAGCACTGTGTGGCTAGCGCACCGCTTTGCACGCCTTACCGCGGCCTGCTGCTTTCCGGCCGCCACACCCTCCATAATGGCGCCCTGTCGAACGACATTCGCATGTTGCCCGGAGAAGGCGACTATTTCGGCGAAGTTCTTCGCGACGCCGGATACCGCACTGGTTATATCGGGAAGTGGCATCTGTACGGGGGGAACCGCGTGCGGCCGATTCCGGCCGGGCCGCTTCGGTACGGATTCGACGAGACGTTCCTTTCCAACAACTGCACTGTCGTATTTGATGCCGAGCGGGCCTACTACTGGAACCAGGCGGGCGAACGGACGTTGTATGGCGATTGGGAGCCGTACGCGCAGGCGCGCCAGGCCACACAATTCATCGACGACAATCGCGACCGTCCCTTCGCGTTGTTCCTCTCCTGGCACCCGCCTCATAACTGGGCTTCGGCTCAGGAAACGCAGGGCTACGGCGCGCCAGAAGACGTGATGAAACTCTACGATCCCGATGCTATTCGCCTGCGGCCCAACTGCGAAGACGTTCCCGCGAACCGCAAGGTCTACCAAGGGCACATGGCAATGTGTACGAGTGTGGACAGGGCATTCGGTTGGGTGCTCGACAAGCTGGAAGAACATGGGCTGGCTGAGAACACGCTCGTCGTCTTCACATCCGACCATGGCGACACGCTTCGGTCGCACGGTTTGATGTTTAACAAGATGCGGCCGGAAGCCGAGTCCATTCGCGTGCCGCTGATGATCCGCTATCCCGGCGTTTTGAAGAAGCGTGTGAGTGAACTGGTGGTCGGTACTCTCGACCTGATGCCCACGCTGCTTGCATTGATCGGTTTGCCAGTGCCCAAAACCGTCGATGGAAGAAACCTAGCTGCCGCAATCAAGAGCGGCAAGGATAGCGCGTCGGAGTCCGCTCCCCTATTTCTTTTGCCGCTTGATTGGCGCGGCGTCTACACGCGCCGTTACACATACTGCGAGGACGTGAGTGCCGGCAGTGTCGCACCGTTTCGCCAGCGGTACTTCTCCAAGCCGGACGGGTTGCGTTGGAATTGCCTATACGACCGAAAGGAAGATCCGGCGGAGTTGCATAACCTCTTCGAGTCGCCCGCTGCAGGCGTCCTCGCGAAGAAGCTCCAATTGCAGACACGGCAGTGGATGCGTAGGTTCGGGGACAAAGGGGTTCCCTATCAGGAGGTCCGGGCGAAGCTTTTCGAACCGTCCGACATCGAGGCCGAAGATGCCGGCCGCCTGACACAGGTGAGTGGCATCCTGAGGGGGCGTCCCAGCGAGGTGCTCTAGCGCGGTGCTCGGGGCAGGGCCGGACGGCGATCCCGAACATGGGCGCGGTTTGACGGACGCTTGGATCGCGGGTGGGATGCCATGCATTTTTAGGATTGGCCGGATGTGTAAGTGGAGACCTAGCGCGCGATTGCGGCGTGACGAGAGGGCATGGTAGCGTCGAGAAGTAGGCCACATGCGGGCGCGTAGCTCAGGGGATAGAGCATCTGCCTTCTAAGCAGAGGGTCCCAGGTTCGAGACCTGGCGCGCCTACCAATGGATTCATGCCTGGAGTCACTGTCCCACACTCCAGCTCATCTTCGGGACGAAACCCTCCGAGAACCGGCCGCGAGGTTGTGCGATGCCTGGTGGGCAGGCAAGGCCGAAGGCCGCTGGCCGGAATCTGGGCTTGCCGGGGTTCCGGGAGGTAGGGCGGAGGGTGCTGTTTCGACGTCCGATCAAATGGCAGAGTGCTTGGGGGGCCCATGACACCTCCGACGACGAGAGTAGCCGGTTCGAAGGTTCTGCGAACTGAATTGTCTGAGAGGCGAGTATTTCGTGCCGCAGGAGTCACCCAGGTAGAAACACTAGCCTCACGCTGGCGGGGAGCAGGATGCGGCGGGCAGGAGATGCGCACAGAGTTCCAGCATGAGTGTACGTAATATACTGCACGACATGAAACGACGGAATTTTCTTCAGTACAGCGCTGCTGGAGCGCTTGCGGCGAGCGCCGCGCCGCCAGCGATCACGAAGATCCGCGTGGGCATGCTGGGCACGGGGCACAGCCACTACAGCGGCAAGCTGAAGGCGATGCTGGACTCGCCGGATTACGAAGTGGTGGGTGTTGTGGAGAACGACGTGGCCGCGCGGGAGCGATTGCACAAGGATCCTCGTCACGCGGGTTTGCCATGGCTGGAAGAAGATCGCATGCTGGCTGATCCTTCGATCAACCTGGTTGTTGTGGAGTGCCGCGTGTGGGAGGCGCTGCCATGGGGCACGAAGGTGATTGCGGCGGGGAAGCACTTACATTTGGAGAAACCGCCGGGTAATGAGATGGCGCCGTTCCGCGAGTTGGTGGAAGAGGCGCGGCGGAAAAAGCTGTTGCTGCAGACGGGCTACTTGTGGCGCTTTCATCAGGGCATCATGGCGGCGATCGACGCGGCGAAGCAGGGCTGGCTGGGTGATGTGTTCATGGTCCGCGGCACGATGAACTCAGACCGAGCGGCCGCCGAACGTGACATCGAAGCCAAGTTTCGCGGCGGTGGCATGTTCGAATTGAGCGGGCATGTGATCGACCGCATCGTGGAACTGATGGGCCGGCCGAAGACGGTGAAAAGCTGGTTGCGCCACGATACGAGTGTGGCCGACAAGCTGGCGGATAACAACCTGGCGGTGTTTGAGT
The DNA here is from genome assembly GCA_040007195.1 of Acidobacteriota bacterium. Classification (GTDB taxonomy): domain Bacteria; phylum Acidobacteriota; class Terriglobia; order Bryobacterales; family Bryobacteraceae; genus JAFLBB01. Next base: position 14,513 of record JBDTVQ010000065.1, read on the forward strand.
TCGACAAGGCGCTCGGAGTGGTTGCGCAGGCAGCGAAAATGGCGGGTTCGGGCGATCACCGTTCGTTCGAGATCAACGGTACCGATGGCACCTTTATCGTCCATCCGGAATCGGCACCGCCGCGCATGCACATCTATATGCGCAAGGCGCAGGGTCCCTACAAGGTGGGATGGCAGCAAATTGAGCTGCCCCCGCAGCCACGATTCATCGCCGATTTCGCGGAACTGGCTCGCGCGTTGAAGAGCGGGCGACCGTTGAAGCATTCCTACGATCACGAGTTGCTTCTGCAGGAGACGCTGCTACGCGCGTCCGGAGAGATGGCGTGATGGACAGCGCAATGACACGACGAACACTGCTGGCCGCATCAATCGCGGCGACGGGAAGTGCGGCGAACTCGACCGTAACGGTAGGTGTGCTGGGCACGGGAAACCGCGGTACCTTCGTCTCGACGATGATGGCCAAGCACACGCCGGCGCGCGTGGTGGCGCTGTGCGATCTGTTCGACGAGAAGCTGGAGGCGGCGAAGAAGTCGATTGGAGTGGAGAACCCGCGTCTCTACAAGGATTTTCAGAAGATGCTGGAGAGCGACATCGACGCCATCATCATCGCCACGCCGGTGTTTCTGCATGCCGAGCATTTCGAGGCGGCGGTGAAATCGGGGAAGCACATCTACATTGAGAAGCCGGCGTCGGTGGACGTGGAAGGCTGCAAGCGCATCATGCGAGCGGCCGATGCGGCGGACCGGAAGGTGAACATCACTTTCGGATTTCAACGCCGCTATTCTGAGCTGTACCTCAAGGCGAAGAAGCTGGCCGATTCCGGCGCGGTGGGTGCGATTCGCATGGGTTCCGCGCGATTCATCAAGAGCGGGGCGGCTTGGAATGACGCCGACAAACTTCCGCCTCCCCAGACGGAGATTGAGAAGGTCAAGGGCTGGAACGGATGGAAAGATCTGAACGGCGATCTGATCGTTGAGAACAACGTTCACTCGATCGATGTACTGAACTGGTTCCTTGGGGGGCGTCCGGTGAGCGCGATTGGTTCGGGCGGTACGACGATTCGGAAGCAGGGCGACGTACGCGACCACAACTTCGTGGCATTTGAGTATAAGGACGGCGTGCAGGGACAGTTGTCCGGGGCGACGCTTGCGCCGCGCGGCTACCGCGACGTGGTGGAGCAATTCTTTGGTGATACGGGATTCATTGAAACTTCGGAAAACCACTGGCGGCATATTGTGGGCGGCGGCGCGCCGTTTATCGAGAAGACGCCGCGCAACAATACGATCGATTCGGTGGCCGCTTTCGTGCAACGCATTCAAGACGGCAAGCCGGAGAACACCGGCGTGCGTGGCGCGGAGAGTTCTCTCACGGCGATCCTCGGGCGCATGGCGATGGATAAGCGGCGCGAAGTGACGTGGGACGAGATGATGCGGAGCGCGTGAGGTGCCTGCGCCCTAAATTCCTTCGCCAATCTGGAAGCGGTCGACGGGTAGGATGGCTCGGTTTTCGAGCATTTGGATGATTTCCTGGGCGGCGAGGGAGTCGTCGAGGTTGAGGCGCTCGGGTTCGGGGGCGATGAAGCGATCGGCGCCGACGAGGAGCTTGGCTCGCTCACGGTCGGCGGGAGCGCCGGAGGCGGCCGAGCAGATGGCGATCATGCCGGCGAGGTTGGAAAAGCGGGCGAGTTCGGGGAGGACGTGGGATTCGAAATCGTCGACGACGGCGTGGACGAGGCAGCCGCGGTCGAATAGGCGGCGTTCGAGGAGGTAGGCGAGATCACGGCGGGCAGTGAGCCAGACCGTGGCCGGCTGGTGGCGCCAGCGGGCGTAGCGTTCGGCGGGGGTGAGGCGGCCGCTAGAGAATTCATCGCTGCGCAGCGCGGCCGACAGGTCCCCTTTGCGCGCATCGTCCTTGCGGTCGGCGATCATGCCCGCCGCCACGGTTGCGTTCGATACCGGATCGATCAGAATGAAGGCGCCCGTCGCTCTGTTCTTGCGATACGAATCGAAGAACAGCGGACGCGCCGTCTCAATTTCCACCAGCCCGATTTCGTTCAACGCCAGCCCATCGGTTTGCTCATGCGCGAGCGTATTCACGTTCAACCGGTGATGCACCGCAGTCACCGCCGCGCCCGCTGTATTCGCCGTGTGCTTCAACAAATACGGCCGGCCCTTGGCCAGCGCCGCATCGCTCATCCACACCACGTGCGCATCGAAGCGCCTCGACACGTGGGGCATCCGGGCCGGGTCGACCAGCATGTCGCCGCGTGAAATATCGATCTCGTCTTCGAGCGTCACCGTCACACTCATCGGCGCGTAGGCTTCGGCCAAGTCGCCTTCCCAGGTCGTGATCGAACGAACCTTCGACGTGCGCCCACTGGGCAGCACCGTCAACCGCTGGCCGGCGCGCACGACGCCCGAGGCGATCTGCCCGGCGTAGCCGCGAAAATCCAGATCCGGCCGCACCACGTATTGCACCGGGAAACGCAGATCCTCGAAGTTGTACTGCTTGTCGATCGGCGCCTCTTCCAGATAGGTCAGCAGCGCGGGACCCGTGTACCAGGGCATGTTGCGGCTTGAGTCCACAACGTTGTCGCCCTCGAGCGCGCTCATGGGAATGAACACGAGCCCTGTAAGGCCCAGCGGCTTCACGAACTCCAGAAAGTCTTCCCGGATCTTGTTGAAGACGTCCTCGCTCCAATCGACGAGGTCCATCTTATTCACAGCCACGACAAGGTGCGGAATGCCCAGCAGCCAGGAAATGGTGCAATGCCGGCGCGACTGCGGCAGCACGCCCTTACGCGCATCCACGAGTATCACCGCGAGCGATGCAGTTGAGGCGCCCGTCGCCATGTTGCGCGTGTACTGTTCGTGGCCGGGCGTGTCGGCGATGATGAACTTGCGCTTCGGCGTGTGGAAATACCGGTAAGCAACGTCGATCGTGATGCCCTGCTCGCGTTCGGCGCGCAAGCCGTCGGTCAGCAGCGACAAATCGAACTCACCCGTTGAGCGGTTGATGCGCGAATTCTTCACCGCGGCGAGCTGATCTTCGTACACGCCCTTGGTGTCGTACAGCAGGCGGCCAATGAGGGTCGACTTGCCGTCGTCCACCGAGCCCGCCGTCGAAAACCGGAGCAACTCGCTATCTTCGTGATCCCGTAAAAACTGCTCGATCGAAGCCGTACTCACTAAAAATACCCTTCCCGCTTTTTGACTTCCATCGAGCCTTCCTGGTCGTGATCGATAATGCGCAACTCGCGCTCGCTTCGCCGGAAGCTGATCAGCTCTTCGATTATTTCCGGCAGCGTCGCCGCCGTACTGCGAATTGCACCCGTGCAATACGTGCAGCCGAGCGATCGCATTCGGCACATGACCGTTTGCGGCTTTTCTCCTGGCAGCATCGGGTAATTGTATTCAACCGGGATCAGCGAATTCCCGCGCACTAGCATCTCGCGCTCTTTCGCGTAATAGAGCGGCACGATGGGGATGTCTTCCAGATAGATGTAGTGCCAGACGTCGAGCTCGGTCCAGTTCGACAGCGGAAACACGCGGATCGTCTCGCCCTTGTCCACGCGCGCGTTATAGAGGTTCCACAACTCCGGCCGCTGGTTTTTCGGATCCCACTGGCCGATCTTGTCGCGGAAGCTGTAGATGCGTTCCTTTGCGCGCGATTTCTCTTCATCGCGCCGCGCCCCGCCGAATGCCGCGTCGTAGTTGCCCTCGGCCAGCCCGTCCAGCAGCGCGCGGGTTTTCAGCAGCCCGCAGCACTTCTGTGTGCCCAGTGCGAACGGATTTGCCCCGTTGGCGATCGCCTCGCGGTTGGTGTGCACCGTCAACTGCGCGCCGATAGACGCCGGATACTGGTCGCGAAACGTGATCATTTCGCCGAACTTATAGGTGGTATCAATGTGCAGCAGGGGGAAGGGGATTTTGCCCGGGTGGAAGGCCTTCTGCGCCAGCCGCAGCATCACCGAGGAGTCCTTGCCGATGGAATAGAGCATCACGGGACGCTCAAACTCGGCCACAACTTCTCTTACAATGTGGATGCTCTCGGCTTCGAGGGCTCTCAAATGGGTCAAAGAACGTTTCGTCAGAGCCACTTCGGCCAAGGACATATCATTTCAATCATACCTAAGTTGATCGGGTTTGTGGTGATCGTTGGCATTTCCTTCGGCCAGCAGGTGCCGCAACCGAGCGCGATCCTGCCCGAAAACACCTCACTTTTCGAGTGGAAAGAGAGTATTCGCCCGCAAACCGAGGCGATCTGGGTGCGCGCCCTGGGGCGGCTGGAACCGGCCGCGCGCGACCGCCACTGGCTCGGCGACCTCAGCAAAGCGCGAGAACTGAAGCGCGAGGAGCTGCCGAAATACACTCGCATCGAGCTTGAATTGCCCATCGAAACCGACTTCTGGGCACCGCACGTGCTGCTCATTCCCAAGGCCGCGAAATTTCCTGGCCGCCGCCCGGCCGTTATCGCCTGGAGTTCCACCACGCCCGACTGGCGCGAACCCGAAAAGCTCTGGGGCGCCTGGCTCGCCGAGCGCGGCTACGTTGTGCTCACCGGCTGGTCGTTCATTCGCGGGTACCGTGGCGGGGCGCGCTACGACTCCAAGGTGAACGAGGTGCTCTACGAGCGCTTTGGGCACTGGGCGCCGCTTTCCCGCATGGCCTTTGATGCCCGCCGCGAGGCCGAGTACCTGCGCACGCTGCCTTACGTCGATGGCGCGCGCATTGGGTTCATGGGTTTCTCGCTCAGCGCCAAGGCGGCGCTCTATGTAGCGGCATTCACGCCCGGTATCGCGGCCGTCGTCAGCATTGATCCGGTAATCCCCCTCGTCGCCCTACCGGATGGCGCAGGGACTAACTACAAAATGCCGTGGTATCTCGATTGGGACCGGCGCATCTCCACCAAAACTGACCCAGATACTACGGTCGGCGGCATCCTCGAAGGCCACGACCACCACGAGCTTCTCGCTCTGGCTGCCCCGCGTCCGCTGCTCATTATTGCCGGCTCCGGCGACACCGAATGGGGCCGCTCTCACTCCGACGGCCGCCGCTCCGCCGAGTGGGTCGACCGTGCGCGGGAGGTATACAAGCTCTACGGTGCCGAAGACCACCTGCTCTTTGTCCCCACCGCAGATGGCCACCATGCCAATGGCCCCGCGATGGATCCGGCTTGGCAGGGGTTCATTGAGAAGTGGGTGGGGCGCTAGAGGTCGCTCCCAACATCCTCATTGCTTTAACTCGATGTCGTCCGAGATCTCTCCTCGGTACGCGTACTCGAAGCATCGTGTGTCGAGCGTTCCGGGCACAGTCCGGCAGCTAATCGTTGGCGTGGACAAAATCGATTTCTCCGAAATTGGCACGCCATAAAAGAAGGGATTCAAAACGGGGTATTCGCTGTCGTCCACAAAGAATGGATCGCGCCGGACATGCACTTGTACGGAAGCCAGCGGCATGCACATGGACAGCGTCTTCACCCACTCGCCATAGTCATCAGCGGGCAATAGCGTCGAAGTCACCGCAAAGAGGTCGATGCTCGTCCGAATCGGCCCACTCGCGCGATACGCTGTCGGGCCGAGTTCCCGTATAGCCGTATGTGCCCATGGGTACGACGCATCAACCGGCAGCTTGCAGCCGGAGACCGGTTCACGCCACTTTTGTTGCGACGAGTTCACGGATGTCCCACTGCGTCTTCGAGTCGTAATCATCCCCTGAAACAGGACCGACTCTGAGACTTCCACCGGGAACGGTGGAAAATTGAGTGCCTCCTTGTACCAGCTGCTAAAGCAGTAATCACCGCACGTCAGCTCCCGCCCAAATTGCTGCGCCGTCGCCCGATCCCCAAAGACGCGTACCACCATCAGCGCTGGTTCGGGATTCTGCTTCAGATAGTCAACCAGAATTTTCTCCGGCGACGACGGACCGGCCTGTTGGCATTCAATGTTGACCACCTTCCGGTCGGCAGTCCCAAAGGTTCGGCATTCCCCAAACGCACCACTTGCCACGGCCAAAACACATACTAAGCGGAGCGCCGTCATCCCTTAATATTTACCATCACCGCTTCCGAATTACCTGCCGCGCGACGAAGATTGCCACGATAAGGGCCCCCACGCACAGTCTCGACTCCATCACGCCGCCTGGTATGTGATAGCTCTTGTCCAAAAACACCAGCACCGCAAGGACAACAAACACCGGCCGGTTGTGCCGCAGTAGATTGTCGGTGAACGCCCCCACCACCGAGTTCCGCGCGCGCCCCTCGGCCAAGGGCCGCTTGATGGCCTGTTTCCACACCAGCCGGTTCAGCAGGAAGAGGCTTGAAAAGAGCCTGGCGAATCGGTAAGTCCCCGCGCGCACTACACCAGAGATGCCACGATAGAGCAATGCGCCCCCTCGCGGCCTCCGTTCTGCCGCTCCTCCTCGCTGCCCAAGACATCTCCGGCCCCCGAATGCGCGCCGACGTCCAGTTCCTCGCAAGCGACCTTCTCGAAGGGCGCGGCACGGGCACGCGCGGCGGAGCGCTCGCCGAAGAGTACATCGCTTCGCAAATGGACAAGGCCGGTCTGCGCCCCGGCTGGCAGGGCCAATGGTTCCAGCCCGTGCCGCTGGTCGGCGTGCAGACGCTTTCCGCGGTCGAACTTAGCGCCGCATCGCTCACCAGCACTCTCCGCTTCGCCTGGCTCACTGAATTCGTCGGCGTGACGCAGCGCCAGCAGACCAGCGTCGATTTCGATGCCGAAGCGATCTTCGTGGGCCATGGCATCACCGCGCCCGAATTCACGTGGGACGATTGGCGCGGCCTCGACGCCCGTAACAAGGCCTGCGTCATCCTGGCCAACGAGCCGCAATCGGCCACCGATCCCAAGTTCTTCGACGGTCCCGCGCTCACTTACTACGGCCGCTGGACCTACAAATTTGAACAGGCCGCGCGCAAAGGCTGCGCTGCCGCGATCCTGGTCCACACCGACCAGACGGCTGGCTACGGCTGGAATGTCGTGCGCAACTCCTGGGGCAGGGAAGAGGCGCAGGCCAAGCTCGCCGCCGCCGTACCGCCCGCCGCCGCGCCGCCTGCTGCCGCGCCGCCTGCTGCCGCGCTGCCTGCTGCCGCGCTGCCTGCTGCCGCGCCAAACACGCTCGCGTTTTCCGGCTGGCTCACCACGGACGCTGCATCGAAGCTCTTCGAGCTCGATGGCCACGCGCTCGCTCAACTCACCTCCTCCGCCGCCACGCGCGCCTTCCGCCCGGTTCCGCTGCGGTTCCGGCTTCAGGGACGCATCCCGTCGGAGATCCGGTCCATCACCGGCCGCAACATCGTCGGCATGATCGCGGGCGAAGACCCCCTGCTCGCTTCACAGGCCGTCGTCTTCACTGCCCATGCGGATCACCTCGGCATTGACAGCACCGATCCAAGCGCCACCGGCGACAAGATTTTCAACGGCGCTGTCGACAATGCTACGGGCATCGCCGTGATGCTCGAAATCGCCCGCTCCTGGGCTGCCGCGCCCCGCAAGCCCGCGCGGACGGCGATCTTCATCGCGACCACTGCCGAAGAGGCCGGCCTTCGTGGCGCCAATGCCTATGTGGCGCAACCGGCCATCCCGTTGGCGAGCACTACCCTCAATCTGAATTTCGACTCGTTTTATCCGATCGGCCGCGTGAAGGACGTCATCCTCGACCGCGCCGAACGCACCACCCTTTGGCCCCACATCGAACGCATCGCCGCCCGCTATGGCATGGTCGTCCGCCCCGACCCGCGCCCGGCCTCGGGCTCCTACTTCCGCTCCGATCA
>JBDTVQ010000066.1:0-22096 GCA_040007195.1 Acidobacteriota bacterium
TATTCCCATTCCCTTGCAGTCCGATGGCGCGGACAATCTTTCCAACTACGCCAAGCCACCCGCCGTGCCCGCCACCCCGCCCAACCAGTGATAGGATCGCGTCCATGACGCGACTGCTGCTACCCGCCCTGGTCCTTTCCGCCACCCTCTTCCCTGCCCTGGCGCAGAAAAAGGTTCACGAGGAATCCAAACCCACGACCCCACGTGACGACTCGAAAGCCAACAGCCCGGCGGTCCCCGAAGCCTACGCGATCTCCGGCCAATTTGAGCGAATCGTTGTGCTGCGCTTCAAGTACGAAACCGACCTGCTGGCAGGCATGGAGCGGCTGGTAAAGCAGCAGGGCATCAAGAACGCGGTGATCCTATCGGGCGTGGGCTCCTTGCGGAACTACAGCATTCACTCGGTGAGCAACCGGACGTTTCCGTCGAAGAACAAGTTCATCGAGGATCCGTCGGCGCCGGCCGACATCATCAGCGTGAACGGCTATGTAATCGAAGGCCGCATTCATGCGCACATGACATTGACCAACGGCGAGCAGGCCTTCGGTGGACACATCGAGAAAGGGAACAGCGTGTTCACGTTCGCGATTGTGACAATGGGCGTGCTGGGTGGCAACGTCAGCCTGGATAAGGTGGACGATAAGACGTATCGCTAATTGCGCGCCAGCTGCCGCACACGGTCGAGTACCTTGTTCGGCACGGACACATTGTTCTCGCGGCCGGTGCCGAGGCGTACGTCCGGTTTGTTGTCGCCATGAAAGTCGGTGCCGCCCGTGACAGCGAGTCCATAACGGCGGGCGAGCACCTGATAGCGCTCCTGCTCGCGCGGGCCGTGGTCGGAATGATAAGCCTCAACGGCCAACAATCCCATCTTGCCCATTTGGCGGATGAGGTCCTCTTCCTGCTGAGGCGTGCGCCGGCCGAGACGGATGGGATGGGCGATCGACGGTACACCGCCGCCATCGGTGATGCGCCGTATGCCTTCGCCGAGCGAAGGCTCCTCGCGTTCGACAAAAGCTTCGGCGGACTCGTCCAGGTATTTATCGAAAGCTTCCTGCAGGCTGCTGACGTAGCCTTTGTCCATGAGTACGCGGGCGAAGTGCGGGCGTCCCGTCATGGAGCGGCCCACGGCCATCACCTCTTCCAGCGTGATCGCGACATCGAGTTCCTGCAGCCGCGCGGCGAGGCGGCGATTCCGGTCGCGCCGCGATTCCTGCAGAGAGTTGATCCAGTCGCGCAGCTCTTCGGATGGCGGCTTCACCGGGAAGTAGCCGAGCAAGTGGACGCTCTTCCCGCGCGGGCGGCCGGGCACGGGCATCTTCGTGGAAAGCTCGATGCCGCATATAAGTTCGATGCCTGCTTCGGCGGCAGCTGGCAGTGCTTCTTCGTAACCGGCGAAGGTGTCGTGATCGGTGATGGCGATCGCGTCCAGTTGCGCCGTTTTCGCTGCCCTCACAAGCTCCTCGGGGGAATAAGTGCCGTCGGATGCAGTGGTGTGGGTATGCAGATCGATCAAGTATGGGCTCCGGTGGAAAACCTTCAGTTTAGCCGATGCGGCAGGCCTAGCGGGATCTGTGGGGTGTTAATACTTCCTCAAGCAGCACATCGAGCTCGCGCTTCATCTGGCCTTCGGGTGTAACGTGCAGGCCGCACTCCTTGCCGGCTTCCGATTCCCACCACCAACGGCCGGCGCGTTCACTCTCTCCCGGCGCGATCGCGCGCGTGCAGGGTGCACAGCCGATTGAGGGATACCCGCGCGATTCCAGTGGGTGACGCGGAACATCGTGGTTGGTGAGATATTCCTCCACTTGTGACGACGTCCAATCGGCAATGGGGGCGAGCTTCCACTTCCCGCCACTTTGGACGGCCTTGGGAGTACCGGCCCGCTCGCTGGACTGTTCTCGGCGCAGGCCGACCGCGAAGGCATCGAATTCGGCCATCTTGCGCTCCAGGGGCCGGACCTTACGAATCTGGCAGCAGAGCTTGCGGTGGGCCACGCTTTCGCGGAAAAGATCTGGGCCGAATTGGGAGGTCATGGCTTCGAGCTCATCGGTAGCAGGATAGACGAGTTCGATGCGAGCGCCGTATTTAGACCTGATCGCCTCCATCACCTGATAGGTTTCCTGGGGAAGGCGGCCTGTGTCGAGGGTAAAAATGCGCGTGGCCGGGTTTAGGCGAAGTGCCATGTCCACAATTGCCAACCCTTCGCGCTGGAAGCTGGTGGAAATGGCAAAACGTGACCCAAAGCGGTCCAATGCCCACGCGAGTAGATCCCTCGCTGGCAGGCGTTCCAGGTCGGTTGCAGTAGCTTCGGTGGGAATGGTCCCCATGTCCATCAGTTTAGTAGATATTGACTAGGCGGGTTTGGATTCAGGCTCCAGGCTGCGCCACAAATACCAGCTTGCCACTGAACACCAGGGCCGCCAGGGTACGGCAATCCGCTCCATCTCGGCCGGTTTGGGCATCTCGGGCAGGCCGTAGAGCTTTTGGACGGCGGCACGGACGCCGTAGTCGCCCACGGGAAGGATATCCGGACGGCGCAGCGAGAACATCAGGAACATATGGGCGGTCCACACGCCGACACCCTTTACCTGTGTAAGTTGGGCGATCACGTCCTCGTCCGGGAGTTCCGCGAGGCGGTTGAATTTGAGGCGCTTCGAGGCGGTGTGGGCGGCAAGGTCGAGCATGTAGGATGCCTTCTGCCCAGAGATTCCGTTGGCACGTAGGCCGTCGACGTCGAGGCGCAGGATGGAGCGGGGAGTGACGCCCGGGCGTCCGCAGGCGGTCTCGAAACGGGCATGAATGCTGGCCGCGGCTTTGCCGTTCAACTGCTGGTAGACGATGCACCGGGCGAGTTCGGCAAAGGTGGCTTCGGCGAACGTCATGCGGCACGGTCCGACGCGTTCGATGACGGCGGCCAGGCGCCGGTCGCCCTGCTGCAGGTGGGCGGCCGCCTTACGTAAAGTTTGCGGACTCATGGAAACACAACTTTCTCGGGGCGCATCTCAGTTATTGTAATGAGCATGATGTGGAATCGAAGGCAGGCCCTCAGTTTGCTTACCGGCGCGGCCTCCGGCGTCCTGGCCCGCGCGCAGGAACCCGACCAAACAATCAAAGTCGACGTGAGCCTCGTGAACCTTTTGTGTTCCGTCAGGGACAAGAGGGGCGGCTATATCCGCAACCTGAACAAAGAGGACTTCACGATCACGGAGGACAACAAAAATCAGGATATCCGCTACTTTGCGCGGGAGACAAATCTTCCGCTGACAATGGGACTTCTGGTGGATGTGAGCAAGAGCCAGGAGCGGCTGCTCGACATTGAGCGCCGCGCGGCGAGCGCCTTTTTCCGCAGCATGTTGAAGGAAAAAGATATGGCGTTCCTGATTCAGTTTGGGGCTGACGCCGAGTTGTTGCAGGATTTGACCAACTCCGCGCGGCTTCTCGAAAAGGGATTAAACGATATTAGATTGAGCGTGAATGTGGGCGCGATGCATCAGGGAACGATTCCCAGCAGCAGCCGGCCCAAGGGCACCATCATGTACGACGCCGTACAGCTGGCCGCCACGGAGAAGCTCAAAGGCGAGGTCGGGCGGAAGGCGATCATTCTGCTTACCGATGGCATGGACTTCGGCAGCCACTTCTCACGTGAAGAAGCAGTCGCGGCCGCGCAGCGCTCGGACGCGATCATCTATGGCATCTACTACGCCGACAACGGCGCCTACGGAGGTTTCGGCGGCGGCGGCATCAGCTTCGGCGGCGCCTCCGATGGCGACCTGAAAAAGATGGCCGAAGAAACCGGCGGCCGTGTGTTTCATGTGGACCGCAAGAATACGCTCGACGACGTATTCAAGGAGTTGCAGGAAGAAATGCGCAGCCAGTACGCGCTCGGGTATTCGCCGACGAATGTGGTTCGTGACGGCGGCTTCCGCAAAATCGACATCCGCACAGGGAACAAAGACTACAAGGTGCAGGCGCGAAAGGGCTACTTCGCGGACAAGGGCTAAGCGTTCGCGGGCAAGTACTGCACACGCTGCTGCATGTAGGCTTTGAGCGCGTCTTCGAGCGAGGGCATCGGTTGAACACCTAACTCGGCGAGCCGCTTGTTTGCCAGCGCGGAGTATTTAGGGCGGCGCGCGGCGGTGCGGTATTCGCGTTCGTTTGTGGCTTTTAGCTCCGGGCTGCGCCGGCTGGCGGCGAAGATCATTTTCGCCCACTCATACCAGCTCACCGGCGTGCCGCCGCCCAGGTGCAACACGCCACGGATGTCGCGCTTCACCAGCTCGAGCGTGCGCTCCGCAACGGCGGGCGCGAACGAAGGCGATGCCACGTGGTCTTCGACGACGCGAATCTCCTTGCCGCCATCGGCCAGGCGCATCATCAATTCGGGAAAGTTGGAGCGCGCGGTCCGCACGCCGCCGGCTCCGTATACGCCGGAGACGCGGAGCACAAGCACACGGTCAAGATACGCCTGCGCGTAGAATTCGCCAGAGAGCTTCGACACGGCATAGGCGCCGAGTGGATGGACGGCGTCCTGTTCCGTGTACGGACGGCCGGCAGTGCCATCGAAAACATAGTCCGTGGAGAAGTGAACAAAAAAGGCGTCCGCCTGGCGGCAGGTGACGGCCATGTGGCGCACGGCCAGCGCATTCACGGCGTATGCCGCGGCAGGTTCCTGTTCGGCGACATCCACCATGTTGTAGGCAGCGGAGTTAATCACCAGGTCGGGCTCAAACGAGGTAATCTGGCGCTCGACGGCTGAGCCATCGGTGATATCGAGATTGGCTCGCGTGAGCGCTTTCACTTCCAGGCCGGCGGACCGGAATACGTTGACCAATTCCACGCCGAGTTGGCCGGCACTTCCGAAGATGAGAACCTTACGCATGCAAGGAATAGGTTACCTCGATGCTAGCCGTACCGGCATACTTGCGCTTCGCAAAAGACGGCGACAGTGTCAGCGCGTGCGCTGCGAGCGAGGCTCGCCGTCACGATCCAGCACGCGATCCCTCATGCGGGTGACTTCGGCCAGATTCAGCAGCGAGTGCTCCAACTGCACCCCGATCCCGTAGCCGTCGCCGTCACTGGCGCAGTAGCAGACTTCGCCGAGCATCAAGCCGTTTTCGAGGTCGATGCGGACGACCGCGTCGCACTCCAGGGGACGGTCCATTTTCAGACGGGCTCCGCGGCCGGAGACGTTCACCAGTGTCGCTTCGAAGGATTCTGGCGGGCCGCCGAGCAGCGTGATCCGGACAGGACAGTTCGAGGGTATTCGATTTTCTGCGCGGCGCTCCATACAGCTGACTCATCGGGCAGCTCTACGGAAATATGAGCGGAGATCCTAGCGCCAGGCGGCGAGCAGCCACAAAACGACGCCGATGAGCGCAAGCACACCGACCTCAATCCAGCCTCGCGTCGATAGGCGCCAGCGGCGCTGGGCAGGCTGTTCGCGCTGGCGCGAAGCGAGCGCGGAGATCAGGCGCGAGTCCAGATCGGTCTCCTGGCCCCGCAGCGATTTCAAAATTTCCTGACGGCCGCGTTCATCGGCGATCAACAGGGTTGCCGAGTTCTCGCCGGACAACGCCTGATCCATTTGCCGCTGCACTGCCGGCGGCATCTCGTCGGCCGAGCGGTACGTGCGCACCGTATTCCCACTGCCCACCACGATTGTGGAGACCTTCTGCATCAACTTGTTCATCTGTGACCTACTCTACCCTATCGGCTATTGACAGCCTGCGGTACACGGGAACCAGCCACGGCGGCATCAGAATGTTCGAGCATCACCTGTATAAACCCGAGAGCGGCCTTGGAAAGCGACTTATCTTTCCGGTATACCAAAGCCAATCTTCTAATGAGCGGCTCAGGCCCCAGCGAGATTGCGGCTAAGCGTCCCTGCTCCACCTCCTCGGCGCAATGCGAAGCGGCGAGGAAACTGATGCCCAGGCGGGCCAGCACAAAGCGCTTGGTCATCTCGGTGGCGTCTAGCTCCATGGAGATATGCAGGTCGGATTCGACGAGTTCGAACCATTCGTTCAGGCGGGCGCGCGTATTACCCGATTTGGGCAGCAGCATCTGTTGGTCGAGCAGGTCGCGCGGAACGATAAAGGCATTGCTGGCCAGAGGGTGGTCGGCCGGAGTGATGAGCTTGATTTCATCGGAGTGGATGGGCGCCACTTGCAGACGTTTGTCCGATACCGGCATCTGTGTGATGCCGAAGTCGGCCTGGTTATTCACGATGGCTTCGACGATCGCCGAGCCGTAGCTGCGCTCCACCTGCAATTGCACGTTGGGAAACTGCTGTTTGTATTCGGAGAAGACCTCGGGGAGCACGTAAATACACGTCGCTTCGTTTGCCGCAATCACCAGCTCGCCCTTTGGCGCGCGCTCGAGTTCATTGATCGTGTCCTGGGCCTGGCGGCGAAGGTCGAGAATCTGTTCGGCGAAGTCGGCGAAGATGCGGCCGGCGGGGGTCAGTGCGATGCGAGTGCCGAGGCGTTCAAAGAGCGCGGTGTTGAGTTCCTGCTCAAGCTGGCGCACTTGTGCCGAAATAGCGGGTTGTGTACGAAAACAGGTCTGCGCGGCCTTGGAGAAGCTCTTCAGCCTCACAATTTCGAGGAATGTGCGCAGTTGGTCTAAGTCCATAAAGTGTACGACCGGGTAGCGGTTGCGGACTAGATCTCCTCATCCTACCATGAGGCATGGCATCTCCCCACTTCCTTTCAACGGTCCCCACTCTGCTCCTCCTTAGCTTTGTCTACCCCGCGGCAGCCGCCGACGACCAGGTTGCCTACGGCAAGTACCTGGTGGACGAGGTGGCCAAATGCGCCTCCTGCCACACCCCCGATGGCGAAGGCGGCAAACTAGATCAAAGCAAATATCTGCAGGGAAAAACGCTGGAAGTCCAGCCCATCGCGCCGATCGAGCACTGGCACTCGACCTCGCCCAACATCACGCCGTCCGGCCGTTTGTGGACCCGATGGGGAGGTGCCGAAGCGGTGAAAAAGTACTTAATGACAGGCCTGACGCCGTCAGGGAAGCCGGCTGGCGCGCCGATGCCCGCCTACACGCTAAAAGAATCCGACGCGGCTGCCATCGTCGCCTACCTGCAGACGCTGAAATAGCATGCCGGCCCCGATCCGCGCCGCCCTGGTGGCCGCACTGGTCGCGTCCACGTGCGCCTGGTGCCAGGGCCCGGAACGTGTGCTGCTCATCGCCAACCGCAACAGCGCAGAGTCCGGGCAAATCGCCGATTACTACGCCGCCAAACGCAAAATTCCGCGCCAGCAGGTGTGTATCCTTGCCGCCTCGCGCAAAGAGTCGATTACGCGCGAGGAGTATGAGCAAACCATTCGCAAGCCGGTGGAAGAGTGCCTGGCCAAGCGCAAGCTGACCGAACAGATTTTCTACCTGGTGACGACGCTGGGCGTGCCGCTGCGAATACAGGGGACGGGGAAGCTCGACTCGACAGCGGGCAGCGTGGATTCGGAGCTGACCCTCCTCTATGCGCACATGCGCGGGCAGGAGCTGGGAATCGCCGGGCCGCAGCGAAATCCCATGTACAAACAGTTGGACGCGCCGTTCTCCCACCGGGCTTTCCCAATCTACCTGACGACACGCCTGGCCGCCTACGACGTGGCGGGCGTGAAGGCGATGATCGACCGTGGCTTCGCCGCGCGCAACCGCGGCACGGTATACCTGGATATGCGGGATGGCTCGGACCAAACGGGCGAATCCTGGCTGCGCGATGCGCACATCCTCCTGCCCCAAGGCCGCTCCGAATTGGAACAGACTACGGAGGCGGTGTACGAACGCCATAGTGCCATCGGCTACGCTTCGTGGGGTTCCAACGACAGGCACCACCTGCGGCGCAAACTGGGATTTTCATGGCTGCCGGGGGCGATCGCGACCGAATATGTTTCCTCCGACGGGCGTACATTCCAGCGTCCGCCCGAAGATTGGAACCTCGGCCAGGAGTTTGGCGGCAGCAAGCAATCGCTCACGGCGGATCTGATCGCCGACGGCGCCACCGGCGCTTCGGGCCACACGGACGAGCCCTTCCTGGCCTACACGCCGCATCCGGATTTGCTGTTTCCGGCCTATCTGGCCGGCCGCAATCTGGCAGAAAGCTTCTACATTTCGCTTCCGGCGATCGGATGGATGAACATCGTCGTCGGCGATCCGCTGATGACGCTCGGCCCGCCCTAACGCACTACTTGCGGGGAATCACTTTCATATCGACGGGCAGCGTGAACAGGTCGTCGGTGAGCGTGTTGTTCACGGTGACTTGCTCGGAATAAAGCTGGAAGATGCGTTCGCCATCTCGCTCGCGCTGCAAGTTGTACGGCCACATGACGCCGCCCACGTCGCGGTATTTGTCGAACCGGGTCAACTCCTGGCGGCGTTCGCGGGTGAGCGGGTCCCTGCGGTAGAAAATCTGGCGCACGGGAAGATGAGTGGAAGTGTGAAAGTCTGCGGCAACGCTGGTGTTGTCCGAGTCGGTGAAGGTGACGCGGTCGATCGGCGTGTTGTCGATCACTTCCGAGCCCGTATATTCGACGATCAACCCGGGCTCCTGCAACCGTTGGCGAAGGATGTAGAAGATGTTGCGCAGCGTGGTGTCGTGGAAGCGGTCGACCACGTCGGGCGCGAGCGGTGATGCGCCGCGAAACGTGATGTTCCAGCCATTCTTTTCGTCAAACAGGATGGCGTAGTCCTCTTTCTTCGCATCGCGGTAAAAGCTCTGCCGTTCCCGCAGGTATACTTTTCCATCCGACGGTCCCGCGGGCGGAGTCAGATAGCGCGTGTAGAGGGTTGCCTTGGAAAGCCCGCGCAGTTGTTCCCGATAAAACGAATACATGCGGCCGGCTTCGGTGCGATCCTCCATGGCGAGAAATTTCTCGCCGCCCAGCGCTTTCAATACCTGATCGACCAACTCACGTCCGCGGCGGACAGGCTCCGTTTGCGCCCGCGCGCAGACCGCCGGAACCATTGCCAGTAATTGACGCCTCGTCACGGTTTTTTGCCAATCTGCTCTTCCGTCAGACCCGTATTGAAGTGCATCTGTTTCATCGTGAAATCGGCATACTCCTGTCCTAGTTGTTTGACGATGATTCGGTGCGGCATGAGTACACCGTCGACGCGCTTATAGTCCGACAGCTGCTCTTCGACGGGAATGGCGGCATTGTCGCCGGGGCGGTGCTCGATAAAGCGAAGCCGTTCCGGGAGATTGGTTTGAAAGTCGATCGCCAGCTCGACCCGATAATTTTCCGGGGAGATGATCTTGATCAGGCCGGAACCGGCATAGGCGACTTTGTATCCCTCCCGCTCGCCCGCCAGCACAAGCCGGAACAGCAACCGGATCACTTCATTGCGGTACTGCAGTGCCATTTGCTGCGTAGGACTCACCAGGTTGCGGCCATTGTGGCTCCAACCCACTTTGCCATCGTAATAGCCGATACCGCTGGCGATCGGCGAAGCCTGCTCCTGACGGTAGAAGTTGGGTTGTAGCCAGCTGTTGTGCTGCGTCACGATCACCGGCGGCGAGGCTCGCACCAGCTTGGCTTCGTAGTCCCAAGTCGCGTCGTGGATTCCTGCCAAAAGTTCAGCGCCACCCATGGCTTTTTGCACTTCGGAAAGCAGGCGAATTGCATCGGCGCGAGAGGCATCTTCGTCAGCCGCCTTTGCGGGAGGCTCGGGGGGCGGCGTGGCGCTCGCGCGGACCACCGGAAATCCAATGGTTTCGGGCGGCGACCGGTAGTCGCGCTCGTCCCCTATCAGCACCAACTGCACGGCGTCTAGATTCACCTGCTCCTTTATCAGTCGCTCGTAGTCGGCCGGTGTCATGGAAAGTACCGCCTGTTGCAGCGATTCCAGGTATCCGGGCGTCAGACCAGACGCGACCGCTTCCATCAACAATTGGAACCGCGCCGACGATGTCGAGGCTTGGTAGACGATGCGTTGCAGCACGGTGCGTTTGGCCGCCTCGAGCTTTGCGGGAGAAATCTTTTCAGTTTGCAGTCTCTGCAGTTCTTTCCACAGAGCGACCGTTCCGTCAATCGCTTCGCGCGGCCGAAGGGGAATGAAAATGCGCAACGCAGGCAGCTCGCTCAGGCCCAGACCCGGGGAAACTCGGAGGGCGCCGTCGCCGCTGCCGAACGGAGCCATCACGGCCTCCATGCCGGATCCTTGTGGAGCATCGATCTGAGCCGCCAGCAGCGCCAGCACGGCGGATTCGGCTGGCGTCCGCTGCGGTCCCCGTTGCTTCAATGGCAGCGCAACCGCCAGGCGGGCCGAAAGGGCATTGGGCCGGTCGAGGACAGTCAACCGACGCGCGGGAACCGGGAGAGGCGAAACAGGGACAATTTCGCTGCTCGCGGCCTTCCAACTGCCTAGCGTCCGGCCGAGCAGCTGCCGCGCTGTGCCGGCATCGATATCCCCGCTCAAGCCAATGAAACTCCGGGACGGCACCACGGTCCGCTCAAAGTGAGCGACGATAGCCTCATGGGTGATAGCCTGCACATCGGAATTCTGATACCTCCGCGACCAGGACGAATCGGGACCGAACCAGGACGCTTCAATCTCCTGCGCCACGGCCTCGTCGGGATTCTGCCCCCGCGCCTGAATCGCCTGCCGCATCTGCAGCGAGAAAGCCTCAAGCGGGCCGCGCCGGAATGCCGGACGGCTCAGCATCTCCGCCAACAGTCCAAGTGCGTCCGATAGGTCTTCCTTGCGGCTGCGAAAGCTCAATTGGGTGGAATCTGGTCCAACGACGACCTGGAAGTTTAGGGAGCGATCGACCAGAAACGTCTCTACGTCCTTCTCCGTCCTGTCCAAAGTGCCACCGAACCGGATGCCGAACGCCACAGCGCGCGTAAGACCTCGCTTACCCGCAGGATCGCTGCTGTAACCACCCTTCACGATGAGGGCAACATCGACCAGTGGAAGCCCGGGGTCGCGCACAACCACCGCGCTCATTCCGTTTGCCAGCTTCTCCACCTCTGGCGCCGGCAGCCGCACCATCGGCGGAAACACCTGCGGCAGACCGACGCTATACGAGACAGCCGTTTCCCGCGCGGGTCCCTTTGCCGCCGGGGCGGGACCGGGCTTCGGCGGAGCGGCCTCGGGCGTTTGAGTAGCTCCGGAACCGGCCGGCTTGGGACTTGCCGATTGCGCGGGCCGCGGACTTGCCGATTGTGCGGGCCGCGGCACCTGCGCGGCCACAACCATCGCTCCGGTAGCGATTGCCGCCCCGAGAATTCGCGTGACGAGGGCACTCATTTCGACACCGCCGGAGCCGGGGAACCAGCCGTGTAGCCGGGCTGTAGAACGACACGCAGCTCCGGACGAATGTACTTCGCGGCAACCCGCTGGACGTCGGCCGGGGTGACGCTCACCCATCCCTTCGCCAGCTCCACCACCGGCTGCCAGCCTCCCATGCGCCCAATGTGATGAGCCGCCAAATTAGGATCGGAAAGAATACCAAGCAGTCGGCTCTCGATGGAATTCCGGGCCCGGTCAACGGATTCGGCGGGAACGGACGTTTTGCCCAAGTCTTCGAAAAATCCGGCGATCAGATCCGTCCATTCCTTAGGGTTCTTTGCCGGATGGTACGGAAAAATCACCGCCATCAGCCCGCCATGGCGGGCACCCGGAAGGGAAGCGATCGGAACCATGCTTTGCAGCACCTGGTAGGTGGCCATGAACTCCGTGCGGAAGCGGCTGGCCGGGCCCTCGAGCATCAGTTCCTCGATCACATCCATCACCGGATCGTCGGGGTCGGACTCGAGCGGACGCCGATAGCCAACCAGCATCGCGGTTTGCAGCTCCCGCGGCGGTGCGGCGCGTACCTCCTTCGGCTCGACGGGCGGCGGCGGGTCGAACGCTATGGGTGCGCCGGTGGGCACCTTGCTCAGATATTTTTCCGCCATCGCGCGAGCCGACTCAAGCGTCAGGTCGCCAGCCAGGGTCAGCACCAGATTGGATGCTGAGAGCCGGGACTTCAAATACGTCTCTACATCGGAGTACTGAAGCCGTTCCATCTCCGCGGGTTCCCATTCCGGAAGTCCGTAGCGGTACGGGCCATAGGCAAGGGGCAGAACTGCGTGGCGCAAAAGCGCATCCTGCGAACTCTGCGCCTGCTCAAATTGCCGGCTCCGCTGGTCTTTGTTGAAGTAGAGCATGCGCGGGATTGGCTGGCGCAGCCATTCGCCGTACAGCAGAAGGAATGCGTCGATCCTGTTGGACGGCAGACGCGCGGACCACTGAATCAGATCCGCCGTCGATGTCGCGCGAAACGGGTCCGCTCCGTAATACTCCATCGCATGCACACTGAACTGCGGCTTGGCGTAACCTTCGGCCACGCGGATGGCGAGTTTAAGCTTCGATTCGGTCTGCATCCGGTCATACATCGCGCTGGCGCCCGGTTTGCTTTCAAACGACTTCCATTCAGCGAAAGCGGCATTCATTGCCTTAAGGGCCGCGCGTTCTTCGGTGAGATTCCTGGAACCAAGCTGCTCCGGGCCTTGCTCGAGAAGCGATGGCACCAGACTGGCCAGGCCCCGCATTCCAATCGGATCGTCGGCATAGCCGCCCTTCGCGGTCAGGCACGCCGTCACCACCGGCGCTCCATGATCTTCGATCAGGACCACCGTGAGGCCGTTGGCGAGCTTAAACTCATGCACAGTGCTCGCGTATTGATCCAACTGGATGCCGGCTGGAGCGGCGCAGGCGATGGCAAAAAGAAAAACGGCCAGACGGGCCGCACCGGGGCAGAAACTGATCATTACTTTCCAGTGTAAAGCGTTTCAGGAGGCTCACCGCTTTACCGGCTTGGCGCTACTCGTAGCGAAGTGCGTCGACCGGATCGAGCCGGGCGGCCTTGCTCGCCGGCCAGATGCCGAAGAACAAACCCACACCCGTGGAAACCAGTACGCCCAACGCTACCGCCCATAACGGTACCTGTGTCGGCAAGGAAGGAAAAACCGTACGGGCCACTAGCGAGATCAGGTATCCGAAGATCATTCCCACAATTCCGCCGAAGAGAGTGAGCACGACAGCCTCGGTGAGGAACTGCACGACGATATCGATGCGGCGCGCGCCGATAGCCTTACGGATGCCGATCTCCCGCGTTCGTTCGGTGACACTCACCAGCATGATGTTCATCACGCCGATTCCGCCCACCAGCAGGCCGATGGAGCTGAGGACGATCATCACCAGCGCTGTGGTCGAGGTGATCTTGCGGAAATCCTCAATCACCTGCTCGGGAGAGGAGATGTAAAAACTGTCCGGCTCGTCGTGCTTAACGCGCCGGTCCTGGCGCAGCACCATGCGTACCTCGTCGGCCGCGGCGGCCTGAAGCCCTGGATAGGCCGCGACGAAGAGCAGATGCTCTTTAGCGCTGGGAAACATTTTCCGCAGGGTGTAGTAGGGAAGCAGAATGCGCCGGTCGGTTTCGCCGGGCATCGAATTGGCCGGACGCTTCATAACGCCCAGCACCGTGACACGATGGCCATCCACTTCAATTTCCTTGCCGACGGCGGATGCGGTCCCGAACAGGGAACTATGCGCGTCCACTCCAATCACGGCCACGGGAAAGCGGTGCAAATCTTCGGCGCTTGTGAAGAAGCGGCCCTCCGACATCTCCATGTCACCCAGTTCGGTGTACGATTCTTCGACGCCGTTGATCTGGACGCCGGCGATATCGTTGCCCTTATAGCGGACGCGGTGAATCATGTCCCATGGCGCAAACATCTGCGGGACGACGGCGCGTACCGACGGACAACGTTCGCGAATGGCGCGCATGTTCTCCAGCGTGAGTTCCTTGCGGTTACGCTCCTCCGGCGACAGGCGGCCGACGCGGAACCCCACTTTGAATTTGAAGACCACCAGCTTGTCCGTGCCAAAGCTGCTCATGACATTGCTGACCGCGCCGTCGAAACCGGCCAGGATTGAGCCGACGCCGATGATCGTTCCCGTGCCCATTACCACGCCGAGAACGGTGAGGGCCGCCCGCAGTTTGTGCTCCGTCAGCGCCTTCCAGGCGAGCGGAATTCCCGAAGCGAAACTGGAGGCGCGCATTTTCATCGTTCCACCGACAATGCCTGAATCGGATCGAGTTTCGAGGCCCGGTGCGCGGGATAGATGCCGAAGAACAAGCCGACCGCGGCCGACAGAAACACGCCAAGAAACACGGCGATCCACGGCATCGACATCGGCAACGGCGTGAACGCATTGCCCGCCAGCGTCACCAGGAAAGCCAGCAGCACGCCCATCGCCCCGCCCATGGCCGAAAGCGTCGCCGATTCCACCAGAAACTGCCACAGAATGTCACGGCGGCGCGCGCCCACAGATTTGCGTATCCCGATCTCCTGCGTGCGCTCGGTGACCACCGCCGGCATGATGTTCATGATCACCACTCCGCCCACCACCATAAAGATGCTCACCACGGCCATCGCCGTTGCCGCGATCGCCCCGGTCATCTGCCCCCATGCGGAGACGAGCGAATCGGAGCTGAGAATCATGAAATCGTCTTCCTGATTCGGGCGCAGTTGGCGATACGCCCGCAGCAGCATCTGGATCTCCTCCTGTGCCTGAAAGAGTTCCCCGGTGGAACGCGCCTGCACGACATAGCTGATGTCACGGCGCGCGCCATACGTGCGGAAGTATGCCTCAATGGGGAAAATGGCGAAGTTGTCGAGCGACTGCCCAAATGCGCTCCCCTGTTTCTTGGCGACGCCGGTGACGATAAAGGGACGGCCGTCGATCTTGATCGCCTTGCCGATTGGGTCGACGTTGGGGAAGAAGGCGTCTTTCAGATCGTTGCCGATGATGCAAACAGGAACGTGGTGGTCGTTCTCGGAGTCGGTGAACGGGCGTCCTTGATCAATCTGCACGTTCGTCATCGCCGGAATATTAGCGGTGGCGCCGCGCAGTTGGACGTCTTCCGACTTCTCGCGCTCGAACGTGGCCGTGCCGCGGCGCTGCACGATCATCCCTACGCCGCGCGTTAGCTCCGATTGTTGGCGTAAGAACCCGTACTCTTCGCGATTCAACTGCGGGTTCTTACGGTCTAGCTCAAGGAATTTTTTTGCATCCCAGTTGCCGATGAAAGCCATCCGCACTACCCGGAATCCGTCGGCGCCCATGTCGCTGACGTTCTGGGCGATGTAGACGTCCATGCCATGGATAATGCTCATCACAGCGATAAGCGTGGTGGTGGCGAGAATGATTCCCAATAGCGTCAGGAAGCTCCTGAGCTTGCTGGCGCGCAGCGAGGACATCGCCACGCGCACAGCCTCACCGAAGGATGCGCTCGATTGCACACCACTCAGACGAAGCCGGCGGCTAAAATGTTCCGGCGATCCACTGCCGGACGGCGCCATCCACCCAGATTCGCGGCTGGACAGTACTCAGGAAGCCCAAATGCCCTCCGTGCCGAGTGGCGGCAAGGGTCAGGTTCGCGTTATTCCGAAAGGCCGGATGCGAGAAGACCTCGAACGGAATCATGGGGTCGTCCTGCGCCTGGATGACCAGCGTGGGAACGCGGATCTGGTCCAAATAACGGATGGCCGATTGCGTGGAATAGTAGTGCTCGGCGCCGGTGAATCCAAACGCCGGGCCAGTGAACAGGTCGTCGAACTCCCACACGGAACGAACGCCGTCGAGCTTGTCGTAGGGCAGCTTGGCGGCAATAGCAGATCGTCGCAGGCGCAGCCGCTTGCGCATGCTCGAAAGAAAGCGCCACTGGTACAGGCGGTTCGACGGGAGCGCCAACATTCGACAACACTCGGCCAGGTCGATCGGCGTGGAGATGGCAACCACACCGGCCAAAAGGCGTTGCGCATCTGAGCCTAGCTCGCCCGCCATCTTCAATGCCTGGTTGCCGCCCAGCGAGAAGCCAACAAGATAGACCGGCGTGCGCCGCTGTCGGTCGAGGTCGGTGAGGATCGAGAAAATATCTTTAGTAAGCCCCGCGTGATAAAGCGTGGAACACAGAAACTCGGTCCCCCCGCAGGAGCGGATGTTGGTGCGATGGACCGTAAATCCGCCGGCCAGTAATGTCTGCGCCATGCTCCGCATGTACGGCGCATGCGATGAGCCTTCCAGCCCGTGCACCAGCACCACCTCGCCACGCGGCTTCTCCGGCTGCTGCGTGTGGATCAGCACCTGCACGTCAGATTCGGTGTGAAAGAGCCGTGTCTGGACGGGATACCGGCGCTCGTCGATCTGGCGTGGCCAGAATGTCGTCAAGACCGTGGCGAAGTGTGGATTGCGGAACACCGGCCGGAACGGCGCAAAAGAATCGCTCAAACGTTTATGGTAGCCGCAGCGGCTACTCGCCAGCCACGGCGGCGTTGGTCATGTCGAGTTCCGGCGCAGCTGCAGGCGCCGGATTCAGGCGGAACGGCTGGCGCGTCCAATAGGTGAGCGAACGCCACACCCACTCCAGCGGACCAAACCGGAAGGCCCGCAGCCACAGCGGGCTGACGATCAGTTGGAACGTCCAGATGGCGAGCAGGATGTAGAGCGTGTCGATCCGTTGCAACTTCCCGTGCCAACCCAGGACATAAAAGATCGTGACGCAAATCACCGACTGCATAACGTAGTTGGTGAGAGCCATCTGGCCCACAGCCGCAAGTGCGAGGGTGAGCCGGCGCAGCAAGCCGGCTTTCATGATGACGAACAACAGGCCCATGTGCCCAAGCGCAACAACCGTGCGGCCAAACTCGTACGGTATGGCGGCAAAGTGGTGCGTGACGCTGTCGAAGTTGCTCGCGACAATCTGCGACGCCGTGTAGGCGTGCAGCGGAACGCCGACGCCGTAACTGATCAAAGCGAGCATGGCGTAGAAGTGCATGCTGCGTTGGCCGCTGATGACACCCATCTTGAACAGCGCCATGCCGAGAAACATCATGGCAAAGAGGTCCCAGTTCCAGCCCGAATAAAACGGCGTGCCATGGAACATTCTGACGATCTCCGCGCGGCGCTTGAACACGGACACGAATCCACCAGTCCATTTCGCATCGTCTTCCTGGAGCTTCGCCGCGGTCGGCTTATTCTCCTTCTGGCCGGCCGTGTACTCTTCCTCGGCCTTCGTCAGCTCTTCACTAACCGGCTTGCCCTCCAGCCTCAACCTCGCTGCCTGCATCGCCTTCTGCCGCTGGTCGCGATCTTCAAATGCGTCGGCGACACCGAAGCAAGTCATCACCGTCAGGCTGATGACGGAGAAGACGATCAGGCCCCTCGCGCTCGTCTTGCGGAACGGGTAGAGCACGAAGCCGCAGAGTGCGTAGGGATAGAGAATCTCGCCGTACCAGAGCAGGTAGGCATGCGCGATGCCGAACAGCATGAGCCACAGCAGGCGTCGATAATAAACGTCGGCCATATTCACGCCCTTGGCTTCGCCGCGCTCGGTGAGCACAATGACGCCCGCACCGAACAGCATGGAAAACAGCGCCCGCATCTTGCCTTCGAAGAGGATGTGATTGACGATCCAGAACCACAGGTTGGCGCCGGTTGCGCCGCCGGCAACGGTGGGATCGTCATAGCTCGCGAAGTGGAACGCGAACCCGGCGATATTCATCAGCAGAATTCCCAGCAGCGCCACGCCGCGTAAGGCATCAAGTGCCGGAATGCGATCCTCGCGCGAAACCGGACCTATGGGAATCGCCTGCGCGGCTGCCGACATGATTCCGCTATTGTGCGGTATGCGTTCTTGGGTGGCAAGCGATCTGCTCGACAGCCATCCGCTCGGCGCCTGCGAAATTCTCGCCGGGTTCGCCGAAGAGCCGTCCGGCGTTGCGTTGCTTGGTCAGCAGAAGTTGGAACGTTTGAATATGGCGCTCGCGGAAGATCGCTTCGCAGTAGCTGAAATAGTACTCCCAGGTGCGAGCGAACCGTTCGTCGAACCCGAGCCCGAAGACTTCAGGAAGCTGGATGAGGAACCGGCGGCGCCATTCGGCCAGTGTCAACGCATAGTGCTGTCCGATATCCTCGGCGTTGCTGACGTTCAGCATCGTGACACGCCCAAGCGAACGGAGAATCTCGCTGATACTCGCCAGTTCGCTGCCCGGGAAGATCTCCTTTTGGATCCAGTCGGTATTGGCGCGGTAGGCATCGAAGCGCTGCTCGCGCATGGCGATCGTCTGCATCAGCATGGTGCCATCGGGCGCAAGTAACCGGTCGCATGCACTGAAGAAATCGTCGTAGTAAGCAAGTCCGACAGCCTCAAACATTTCAATGCTCACGATGTGATCGTAGCGGCCGCGCAGATTGCGATAGTCCTCCAGCAGAAGCTCAACCCGTGACGGATCCGGCAACTCGGCGCTGAATAGTGCCTGCGCATAGTCGTACTGCTGACGGCTGATCGTCGTTGTTGTGACGCGGCAGCCGTATTCGCGCGCTGCGTGGAGTGCGAACCCGCCCCAGCCCGTGCCGATTTCCAGAATGTGGTCGCCGGAAGTAAGGCGCAGCTTGCGACAAATGCGGTCCATCTTGTTCCATTGCGCCTGCTCCAGCGTTTGGCCGGCGTGTTCAAAATAGGCGCTCGAATAGAGCATCCGCCGATCGAGGAAGAGCCGGAAGAAGTCGTTGGATAAATCGTAGTGCTCGGCGATGTTACGGCGGCTGCCAGACACGGTGTTGGCGCGAAGCGCGTGGCGCGCACGCTCTACGAAGCGCCCAACGAGGCTGTAAAGCCGGTTGTTCGACTCGAACACACTCATATTGCGCGCGGCAAGCCGGATCACGTCGACCGCGTTAGGTGAGGTCCAATCGCCATCCTGGTAGCTGACACCCGCGCCCACCTCGCCTTGTTGCAGCAAGCGCGAAAAGAACCGTTCGTTGCGCACTTCAATCTCGGCGCACAGTTCACCCTCCGGTTCCCCAAATACGTGCTCGGCGCCATCGGCGATGATGCGCAGCGTCCCAAAACGAATCCGCTTCAGCATCTTGAAAACAAGTTTTTGCGCCAGCGAACTCATGTTCGGATCCGGCCCTCCTCAACTCCCTCGTTGGATGCCGCACCAGTGCGGTCCGGATGAGTAAATATGGGAATTCCTTTCCACCACAACCGGGCAGCTTCCCAATGGATGGCCGCCGTCACTTTTGCCGTCGTGAACGGGAATCGCAGGAGAGCCCTGCGAATCTCGCCGGCGTTCCACGCCCGCCGGAACAGCGTCAGCGTTGCGTCGAAGCAGGGCGACTCGCCCTGCAGCACGTCCATATGTGCCGTGAGCGAAGTGCCGGGTGCCGGCAGGCGAAAGCGGTAGTCATGCTGCATCGCGAAAAACGGCGAGACGTGCAGTTCCTTCGCGCAACGGCCGCCGGGCCTAACCCAATAGTTATGCGATTCGCCGAAGGTGTTGTTCACCGCGGCCAGCACGTGCCTGAGCTCGCCGGCCTCGTCGTAGCAGTAGAAAAAGCTCACCGGGTTGAACACATAGCCGAGATAGCGAAGGTTGGTAAGCAGGAAGATCTTGCCACCCGGGAGATCTACGCCATTGCGCGCGGCATCGGCGGTAACGCGGTCACGCAGCGAACGAGTGGCATCTCCGAAGTGGTCGCGCTCATGGAAGGCCGCCCAGTTGAAACGGTTGTAGCTGGTGAGTGCTGAGGCAGCCATCAGTTCAGGCAGATGATCGATGTCCAGAAATACCTGGAAGACCGGGTAGGTGAACTGGTGCGATTTAGGCGCGAACCGCCGGTGCCGCAACGTGCCGATGTAGAGCGCCGATTCCAACGTCAGCACTCCACTCCGAGCGAGCGCGCCACTCGGAGCGCCGAGTTGAGGCCGTCTTCGTGAAATCCGTAGAACCAGTAGGCCCCGCAGTAGTGCGTGCGATTCCGCCCGCTGATCTCCTCCCATCGCGATTGCGCGACGACAGCATCTTTCGTATAGAGAGGGTGCCGGTACACCATATTGCGCAGCACCTTGCCTGTGTCGATGCGCCCGGCGGCGTTGAGAGTGACACAGTACTGCTCGTAAGTGTCGATGTGCTGCAGCCGGTTCATATGGTAGGTTACGGCCACGCCCGCCGCACTGGATTCGCCGGCGCCGTCGATATCGCAATTCCAGGACGCGCGCGCAGCGGAGCGGCGAGGCAGGTGCCTCTCGTCGGTGTGCAAAATGGTGTCGTTGCAACTGGTGCGAAAGTGCGACAGCACCTCTCGTTCGAGGGGAGTGGAATCGGCCAACAGCGGTAAAACCTGATCGCCATGACAGGCGAACACTACCTGGTCAAAAGAGTCCTCGCCGCCCCTCCAGGTAATGTGAACGCTCTCCGCCGTGCGCGAGATCCATTCGATGGACGAATTCAGGTGGATCCGGTTCGCATAGGGCGCGGTGAGCTTCGGTATGTATTGGCTGGAGCCGCCTTTGATCACTTTCCAGCGCGGCTGATCGGTGATGCTCAAGAAACCGTGGTTGTCGAAAAAGCGGACGAGCGTCTTGGCGGGGAATTCTCCCACGCGAACGGGTGAGGTCGACCAGACGGCAGCCACCATGGGGAACAGGTAGCGATTCTGGAAGTACGCTCCGAACTGCTGATCGTGTACATACTTTGCAAGGGTGGGGTTGTCCGGCGAATCGAGTAGGGCCCGCGCGGAGCGATTGAAACGCAGCAAATCCGCCGCCAGGCCGTAATGCTGCGGGCTGACGAAATTGGCGGCCGAAGCGAAGAAGCCGGTAAGGCCGCGGCTCGACCACTCATATCCCGTACGCGGCGAAAAAACAGAAAAACTCATATCAGACCATTCGGTCTCCACCTCAAGCTCGGCCAGAAGGCGCACGAGATTGGGATAGGTGCGCTCATTATGAACAATGAAACCCGTGTCGATCGGCTTTGGGCCGGCCGAAGTCTTAATCTGATGCGTATGAGTGTGGCCGCCCAGGCGTGGCTCGCGTTCAAAGAGATGAACCTCGTACTTGCGGCTCAGGTAATAGGCGGCGGACATGCCCGCAATTCCCGCGCCTACGACAGCAATGCGATTCAAAACACTTACTGGATGCCGGAAAGTGAGCCCGCGTTCAAAAAAATTGTGTGATTCAGCGGGCCGGGGAATCAGTAGAAACGAAGAACAATGCGAAACGCTCTGGTCCTACTGTTTGGCGCGATCCTGGCGATCATGATCGGCGTGACGTGGTGGGCCGGGATGCAGGTGTCCATTTGGGACTGCTGGCCGCAGTTCGCAGGCGACCGGTGGACAATCGCGACACTCTTCGACGCCTATTGCGGTTTCATTACTTTTTACGTCTGGTTGGCGTGGCGGGAGCGGGCGTGGGGGGCGCGCATCCTCTGGTTCCTATTGGTGATGGGATTGGGAAACATGGCGATGTCGGCGTATGTGCTGATTGAACTGGCGAGACTTCGGAAGGGACAGGGCGCGGATGCGCTATTTACGAAAAAGATTGCGTGAATTGCTCTTGGAAGGTGTCACGCCGGAGGCCATCGCGCTCAGCCTGTCAGCTGGAGTCGTGTTGGGTGTCTTCCCCGCGCTTGGCTGGACAACGCTTTTATGCGCGGGCGCCGCGTGGACATTTCGGCTGAACCTGCCGGCAATCCAGCTTGTGAATTATGTGACTTATCCGCTGCAGCTCGCGCTATTGATTCCATTCATCCGCTCGGGTGAGTGGTTGTTTGGTGTCCCTCATATGGCTGTGAGCGTTGAATCGATCATGAGCATGATCCAATCCAATGTGGCGCAGGCAATCGCGGCGTTGTGGTGGACTACCATGCGCGCCATCGTGGCATGGTTGCTGGTGGGTCCGGTGACGGGCCTGGCGATATATAGCGCGTCGCTCCCGTTCTTACGTCGAATGGCGGGACGGACGACCTGATGGAATGGCATGCGAGTGCGCCGCTACTGGGCATGGGACTGGCGCTGGCAGCCACACTGATGTTCATCCTTTGGCTCGTCCATTTTCCGCTGCGGAACGCGGCCATAGTGGATGTCGGTTGGGGCGCGGCCCTGGCGATTCTTGCCACGACTTACGCCGTGATGGGGCCGGGATGGGGCCAGCGCAAATGGCTCCTCGCCGCGACCGTAATTGCGTATGGCCTGCGGCTGTCGGGCTACCTGTTCGTCACGCGCATCTGGGGGCATC
>JBDTVQ010000067.1:0-22038 GCA_040007195.1 Acidobacteriota bacterium
CTGGCCTTCGCTTCCGCCTGCACCGATCATGGTGTGCGCCTCGTCGATGAAGAGAATGATGGGGATCGGCGAGGACTTCACCTCTTCGATGAGGCCCTTGAGTCGATTCTCGAATTCGCCTTTCACGCCGGCGCCCGCTTGCAGCAGCGCCAGGTCGAGCGAGCGCAATACGACGCCTTGCAGCGGCGGCGGCACATCACCGGCGGCCACGCGCAGCGCGAAGCCCTCGACGACGGCGGTCTTGCCGACGCCCGCTTCGCCCGTAAGGATGGGATTGTTCTGGCGGCGCCGCATGAGGATGTCGACGATTTGGCGGATCTCGGTATCGCGGCCGAGTACGGTATCGATCTTGCCTGCCCTGGCGTTGGCGGTGAGGTCGACGGTGAACTGATCGAGGTTGGGCGTCTTGCCGCCGGTCTTGCCTCCAGGAGCGCCGGGGCCACCGGCGGGACCCGCAGCGGCGGTCGCCGTTTCGAAATCTTCGGGCGAGCCGTCGACGACATCTTCGAAGGATTTCTTCAGGTCCTCGACCTTGATTTTGTCGAACTCGCGGCTGATGTCGCGCACCTGGCGTTGCAGCGTTTCATCGGTGAGCAGGGCCAGCAGGCAGAAGC
Source organism: Acidobacteriota bacterium (assembly GCA_040007195.1). Taxonomy (GTDB): domain Bacteria; phylum Acidobacteriota; class Terriglobia; order Bryobacterales; family Bryobacteraceae; genus JAFLBB01. The sequence continues at coordinate 615 of JBDTVQ010000067.1, forward strand.
CGGTGCGGATCTGCATGGCGCCATATTCAAGCGTGCCGAGCGTCCAGGCCGCCGTGAACATATCAGCCAGCGCGGGGCTAAAAGCCGGTGTGCGCGCGTTGCCGGTGCGGAAGCCATCGAGCGATTTGTCGAGGTCCGAACGCAGGCGGGCAAGATCCATGCCGCTCTGACGGGCGATGCGGAACAGGTCACCGTCTGTCTGCTCGGTGAGCTTCACAAGGAAGTGTTCGAGTTCGACGTTGAAATGCGTGCGCGAAACACAGAGGCCGGCTGCGTCCTCCAATGCCTTCCGCGACGAGGCGTTCAGCTTTCCGATCAGGGCTTTTAAATTGACGCTCATATTCGGTCTCCTTGTCTAACTTGGCCTCAGGCAGCGGCAGCCGCTGGCTTGGCGCTACGCTCCCACAACCGCAAAATCGTCTCGTCCGGGTCGCGCCCGAGCGGTTGCGTGAACATCCACGATATCCAACCCAGGCGCGGAGGGGGGTGGCCGTCCACTCCGAGGGCCGCGCGCGGGGCTTCGTCGCGGCGCAGGATGAGCTGAATTTCCACGTCGAGATCTTCACCGCAATAGAAACGCAGCCAGGCGCGCAGAGGCTCGTGGGCGTCGCCGCCGGGAAGAAATTGCTCGTACTGCGCAAGCGTGAGCGGGCCGAGGCGAATGCGCACAACGGATTCCTGATCCCACACTTCATCGCCCAACACGGTGCCGATACCGAGGCGTTCGGAGGTGGATCGCGACTCGTTCAAATAAGTACGGAAAGAGGGATCGAGCGGACGCCATGCGCCGGCGAATGGCTGCACTTCAACATCGATATCGAAGTAGTCGGCGAGCAGCTGCTTCAGTGCGCACGCCGGGCGCGTGGCGGGGGCGAGCAACCCGGCATAGTAGACGAGCGCCTGATCGGGGATGGCCTGGCGGTTTTCAAGACCCTCCGTACCCATGCCGATGAGGTCGAGCACGTGGGGCGTAATCGAGTCGCGGCCGCCTCGCTCGTACGGAATGGGGAAATGATACTTCTCCCAAGCCCGATAGAGAAACGAAGCCAGGCGGTGTTGGAACAGATCGAGAAAATCGCGCAGCGATTTGTCGCGCGCCAGAAGGCGTTCGACGGCGAGTTCGGTATAGAAGGTCGGCAGAACGCCGGCCGCGCCGAGCAGGCCAAAGCAGGCGATGCGCATCATCGGCGGCGAATTGGGCGCCAGTTCGAGCGAACGGATCTCGGTAGGAGGAAAGCCAAGGGAAACGTGCGTGCCGAGGCGGACGGCTTCTTTTTCCGGCGGTGTAAACGAACCAATGGGATCGCGCACGCCCGCGGCGCGATGAAGTATGCGGAGAGCCTGAAACAGGCCAAACTCGTAAGGACGGTCCAGCAGCCGCTTCGGCAAATTGGATGGAACCGGGGATTGGATTAGAGCAGGATCCGGGAGCCGGCTTTCGGTGGCCATTCGCGCAAGACCTCCTTTCTTTGGCGAGTACGAACGGACAGCTGGCTAAAGCTGTTCATCGATACATACTGCGCCAAAAAGTGCTCGAGTATGGCAGAAAAAAGATATGCGCCTCCGCCGACGAAGCGATCCTCATCAAGTTCCAGATCGACGTGCATGCCGCGCACATAGGCGATGCCGTGTTCGGTAACGACCCGGGCAAACTGGCGGCGGCTGGATACGCCGGTGAGTCCTTCCACCTGCTGATCCAGGTGCGGGCGCGCGGAAAATTGGTACAGCCGGAGCATCTCCTGCAGGGCGTCCTTACCGTCTTCGACCAGCGAAAGATAGTTTAGCGAGAGATGCGAGATAAGCCGCCACAGCGCGTCGCGCGAGGTGGCGGGGCGGATGGCCTGGGTCGGTTTGTGCAAGGCGCGGATGCGATCGAGCGACGCCGCCGAGTCGAGATTGAAGTCGGCGCCGTCGTTGGAAAGGACAAGCCGCGAGGGGATGTCGCCATTGGTGCAGGTGCAGTGGAGCGTCAGTGTGTCCATCGGTAGGCGCAACGGGCGCCCGGTGAGATCAACCAGGGTGAGCCAGACTTCAGTGGCGCCATCGGGATCGGCGGGAATTACCCGCCTGGTACCCTGCCAGAACGTGGCGTTCTCCTTAGTGAACGCCCCGTGGCGAAAGCTGAAGAACGGCGCGAATTCGACCGTTTCACCAGTCTTTTCGCGCGTACAGGTCACCTTGTCAACCGAGAACAGTTCGGTCTTGGTGTCTGTTCGGATGTCGGGGATGACGCGGTATTCGAAGTTGGCTTCGGTGAGCAGAATAGGCTCGGCGACCTTCTGAAACAGGTTCACGGCGGGCGTGCAACCGAGGCGGAAGGTCTGAGCCTTAACGGCGACTTCCAGCGATTCCTGGCGCGCCGAGCGTTCGAATTCGTCGAACAGGAACAGGATTTCGGCTGAGTCGGTGAAGCCGGCACTGGCGAACGCGTCGAGGCCGGTCAGCTCAAAAAAGAGAAATTTTTCGGGAAAAGAAAAGTATTCCTGGAGCAACCGGTAGGCTTCCAGCGAACGCGCGGGATATGGCAGCAGGGCCTCGTCAGTCCCGAAACCGACCGGGCGGAGTGAATTGAGCGCCAGCGGAATAGGCCGGCCACGGAACTTGGGGCGCGGGTCACGCAGCAGAATGTCGTTGCAGCTGTTGGCCAGCAACTCGTACAGCGTATAGGCGATGGCGCTGTCGGCGGCGATATAGAAGCGCAGGCTCTTCGGGCCCAGCTCTTCAAAAGAGGTGCCGGGAAAACAGCGCAACAACATGCGCAGCGCCGCGACGCGGTTGGGAGCTTTGATCGGCGGATCGACGCGGTCGGGCGTGGACCACTGCGCTTCGGCCACTTCAATGGGCCATAGTTCGGTGTTGTAGCAGGTGGTGAAACGGCAGGAAACGCCTCCGGCGGGTTTCGTGTGAAGAACGGTCCCGCGGGGCATTTGCAGGGCAGTCGTCAGTTTTCCGCGAGCCGGGTCGAGCTGGAACTGCACGATCGTTGATGACGGCAGCGGGCGCGTGAAGTGCGGATAGACGACGTTGAGCAGCGCCTGCGTAATTTCCGGGAACTCGTCGTCGAGCTTGAGGTGAACCCGCGCGGCCAACAGAGCGAATGACTCGATCATCCGCTCGACGTGCGGGTCTTCGCAGCGGTTGGCTTCCAATTGCAGGCGCGAGGCGATCTTGGGATAGCGTTGGGCGAAGTCGCCGCCCATCTGGCGTAGATAGGTGAGTTCGCGCTCGTAATAGCCGAGCAGCTCGTCACGCACGGTCGTTGCCCTCCACCGAATACTCCCCGCTGGTGAGTTCGAGCTTGGTGTCAAAGGTGATGCGCTCGGGCGCGGGTTCGATCATCAGCAGGGCTTCGATCTGAAACCGCAGCACGCGCGCGCGGCCCACGGCGGGCTGGAGCGAAACGACGACGTTGGTGAGGCGCGGCTCGTAGTCGGCAAGCGCGCGCTCGATCATCGAGACCATGACTTTCTGGTCTTTCGAATTGGAGACGGCGAGACCGGAGATATCGGGCAGGCCATAGTAGAAGACCGAGTGGTTCAACTCCTGTGTCCCTTCCGGCATTTCCACCGGCGGGCGGCGGGAGTTCAGCAGGAACTCCAGGTCGCGGCGGACGGAGATTTTCAACTCGCGCAGAGACTGTGCCTGCGAGGTGATCGCTTCGGCACGCACTTTGGGCTCGCGGTCGATCAAGCGGTCGAGCAGCGACGCCTGGCCGATGCCGTAGGTGTTGTCGCGAATGGGCGAGGAATCTTTGCGGGCCATTTTCTACTTCTTCCGCAACGTCATGCCGCGAACTGGATCGAGCCTGCAGATACGGGAATAAAGGGCTGCTTTGCGGTCGTCGTCACCGTCCATCTTATCGAGGCAGCGGTAAAGAAGCGCCAGCGGCTGCGTGATGGTGTCCGAGGATTCCCAGCCGTCGAGCGAACGTTGTTCGATTTCGCCAGCGAGGTCTTCCAGGATGGGAAAGGCCACCCGCTCGTGGCCGGTGGCCATGCAGATTTCGGCAAGTTGCACTTTACGCAGGAATCGGCCGCGGCCGGAGGTTTCTTGAGAGGCCTCGCGCGACATGATGCGGATTGCGTCTTCGACACGGCCGGCGCGGGCCGCGGCAAGGGCAACCTGGTGGGCGTCCGGAGCCTGGTCGGGCGGTGGCGGAGGCAATGTGCGCGCTCCGTCGCCGGGAATATGTTCGTCCTTTAGCCACTTACGCGTTTCGCGGTTTGCGCACGGCGTGTCGTCGGCGAGAATCCCTTCGGGAAGTTCGGTGTAGTCGGCCAGCAGCAGCGCGAGTTCCTGACGCAAGGAACGCGCGGCTTTGATGTGGCCGAGCTGTTCGAGAGCCTGAATGGCCAGTCGCTGGGGATCGAGCCAGGCGCGGCCGCAGGACTCGCCGATGGCACGCTCACAGGCTTCCAGCAGCTCCTCAGGCGTGCCCTCGAGAGAAAGCCGCTTCAACTCGACACGTTGCGCGGTAACGGGCGGAGCGAGCGTGAGCGGATCCGGCTCGGCGCCATCGTTGCGGAGCTCGGCCCAGCGCAGGGCGCGGAGAACGAGATAAGAAACGGTGCTCGCCGGATTGTCGGCGCGGAGATAGTGCGAGGCGGCGGCAATTTGCAGGATGGCATCGTCGGCATTGCGGATCTTACCGGGCTTGTAAGAAGCGGCGGTCGAGGCGGCGGGCATCATCATCCCGTCGTCTTCGTCCTCTTCTTCCTCCTCCTCGTCATCGTCGCCGCCGGCGGGCATCATCATGCCCGAATCTTCCTCTTCCTCGTCGTCACCACCGACGGGCACCATCTCGCCCGAGTCATCATCGACAACGGCGGGCATCATCATGCCCGAATCTTCTTCCTCTTCCCCACCGCCAGCGGGGAGCAACTCGCCTTCGTCTTCGACACCCTCGACGGGCAGCATTTCGCCATCGTCGTCGTATTCAGCGGGAGGGGGCGGGGGAGTTGGAGCCGAGGGTACCGCAGGCGCCGCCGTGGGTTTGGCGCCACGCTGCGGCTTCGCGGCCTGGGCTGGCTGTGACGATTCACTGCGCTTTACGTAGAAGACGTGCGCGGTGCGGTGAATCTCTTCCAGTGTCTGCTGCAACGGGATGAAGTTCGGGGCGTACTCGCCGAATCTTTCGTTGCAGTAGTCGTTAAAGGTGCCAAGAAATTCGATGGCGCCTTCCAGCCCGGTCTTCAACTCGGCGAGGAAGTCAGGCGAGGTTTCCTTAAGCGCGCCCTCGAACTCCTCTGGTGTAACCTTGCCGTCGTCAATCGCTTCTTGGCGCAGGGTAGCCTTTTCCGCGGTGGTCTTGGCGTCGGCCTCCGAGGGAACCTTGCGGCTCTGCTCGAAGTGCCCGACCGTGAAACCGGCCTCGGTGATCGGCGTGTCCAGCAGCAGCAGGTTGAACTGCGTGCCTACCAGGTTCAGGTGCGCGGCGCGGAACTCTTCGTCACCCGGCTCTTCGATCAATGGGTAGAGATTGTCCCAATAGCCCTCCAGCAGGCCGCGCAGCAGCCTTAAGCCATCGAGCAGGCCATGAAACCCATCGATGGCGGTGACCGCCTCGGTAAGCCATGCGGCGATCTGCAGATCTTTGCTGTGCTTGCTGAGCGCTTCCTTGGAGAGCTTGACGACTTTGTCGAAGTCGGCCGTTTTGACTTCGCGCTTCCAGACGCCGAAGTCGAGGTTTTCCTCCCGGCGTCTGGCTTCCTTGATCTCTTCGGTGAGCTTGTGATAGCGCAGGTCGGCCCCGGCCGGATTGTCCCCGGGGATCGGTTTGAGCAGGGCGTCGACATCGATCGACGGCATGAGCGGCTAATTGGCCACTGCGGACTGTCCGGTGGTGAGCGATCGGACTTCCAGCAGGGGCATCTCCTCTCCGTCGGCCAGCCAGAGCTTTTGTCCGTGGGGGATGACGCCGTCCGATTCGGTCTCGGTCCAAACGGTCATCCGGCCAAGGCGGACGAGATCGTCGGCGTGAGCGGCGGCTTGCGGAGTGAGCACGGGCAGCAGAACATCGCCCAGGTCGGCCTGCTCGCTGGAGCGCGTACGCAGGTTGGCGGGCAGCCACAAAAGATCGCGCAGGCGGCGCGGCTGCTCCACCTTGATCTCCTGAATATTGGCGAAGGGAATCCACATATAGTCGGCGCCGGCGATCACCTCAAGGCGGGGACCAAGGCGGGGGTCGGCGTCTTCGAGCGAAGCGACCACTTTGCCATTCAAGACGCAGGGAATATCGGCCTGGGCCGGCACGTCGGGCATCTGCCCGGAGGCGAACATATCCTGGCGCGTACGCTCAGCGGCGATCGCGCCACGGTAGAGCAGAGCGCCCATGCGTTTGGCCTGGTTATCGCCGGCAAGAATATCTAATTGCTTATCAGCGCGGTCCCACAAGCCGGCAAAGCACAACAGCTCGAAGAAAAACGAGCGGCGCTGGGTGTCGGTGGGATGCTCTCGCAACTCCGACCCCAGCGCCTCGATGGCTTCGTTCAGCTTGCCCGCGGCGAACAAGTCGCGTGCAGTCATCAGCTGGCTACCGTTTCTGGCCCCTTCATCAGGAACCGAAGGTTGTATTCCGTTCGTTGTCCCACCCGCAGGTGTTGTTGCCGCCCTTTACGGTCTTTCCGTCTGCCACTTCGCGGTCGGTGACGAAGAACCGCTTGAAGGCGATAGTGAAGTGCTCGCCGGGGAGACCGCCGACGCCGGAAGAGTGCAACCCGTAGGATTCGACGTAGCAGACTTCGGCTTGAACGGTCTTGTACTCGACCAGGCCGCCCTTGGCGCCGGTCATGAAGCAGTGAATCACGACTTTGTCGAGCGAGTCGCCGCTTGTGCAGTGCTGGAACAGCTTCGTCGAGATCTTGTCCAGCGACTTCTCGATGGAGATCGGGCTGATCGTCACACCCGCGCCGCCAAGACCGCTGCCATGGCCCATCGTGGCTGAACCGTGATAGTCCATGTGGAAGCCGTGGATCTGCGTGCATTTGTCCAGGGTGGGGAATTTGGCCGAGGTGAACTCGCCTTCGAGCTTTGCGCCCGAATCCCATAATTCAACGATGAAAGTATTTCCTTCTGACATGACGTATTATCCTCCGTGATCCTCAATGTCCTATGCGTCGTCGGACTCGCGAGAGCCGACATTGTACTTGGCAGCGATGCGCGGGCCTTGTGAGCCGTCCGTCTTCAGCTGGTAGTATTCCAGCGTGATGTCGTCGTAAGCAAAGCTGACCGGTTCGGGCGCATTCGAGGATGAAGTATCCGGCGTAACGCCCGCCACCTTGGCATTCTTCAAGGAAATCTTGAGGAACACGGGCCCTTCTTCACCCTTCTGGCCCGTGCGGCGCCCTTCGAATACGATTTCGTCGAAGTGCTCGCCGTTAAACAGGCATTTGGATATCTTTGGGCTCGCTTTGTCGCGAACTTTGGTTATCGAGAACAGGCTGAAGTTGGGAGTACCCAACGAACCACCCGTGCTCTTGGTGACATCGACGGGGTTGGAAATTTGCAACCCCCAGCTTAGGACCTCGCACCATTTTTCATAGCCGACTTTCAGGCAACTGCCTTCCACGTCGGGGCCCTTGAGTTTCATGTAGAAGTAGGAACCGCTGCTCATTGCTTTCTTACTGCCTCCTCTAACCCATACTGCTCAGATCACGGCCAAAATGCGTCATGTCAGAAAAGAAAATTATCGGGTCGCCTTCGGCAACTCGGCTACCAGGCGTAGAGACACGCTCAGTTCGTCGAGCTGGAAGTGGGGCCGCATGAAGGCAACCGCTTTGAAGACGCCGGGCTTGCCGGGAACCTCGACCACGTCCACGCGCGCTTCGCGCAACGGGAACTTGGCCTTGATACCCTGCGAGGCAAAGTCGTCTTCTGTGACGTACTTCTGAATCCAGTTATTGAGGAAGACCTCGCACTGTTTCTTATTCGTGAAGCTGCCTACCTTATCGCGCATCATTGCCTTCAAATAGTGGGCAAACCGCGAGGTGGCCATGATGTAGGGCAACTGGGCCGAGAGGCGGGCATTGGCGTTGGCCGAGTCGGTATCGTATAGACGGCATTTCTGCGCCGACTGGACGCTAAAGAAAGCGGCGTAGTCGGTGCCTTTGCAGTGCACCAGCGGCGCAAAGCCGAGATCGGCCAGTTCCTTTTCGCGGCGGTCGGTGATGATCGTCTCCGTGGGGCACTTCAACGATACGTCGCCCTGTTCGGTGGTAAAGGTGTGAACCGGGAGGCCCTCCACGAGGCCGCCGCCTTCGACACCGCGAATCGCCGCGCACCAGCCGTGGCGGGCAAATGCCTGCGTCATTCGGGCCGCCAGCGCATAAGAGGCGTTGCCCCAGAGGTACTTCTCGTGGTCGACGCCGGTGATGTTCTCTTCGTAGTTGAACTCGTCGATGCGTTTGGTCGCCTTGCCATACGGCACGCGCATCAGCACGCGGGGCATGGTGAGCGCCACGTAGCGCGAGTCGTCGGAGAGGCGGAAGCCCTTCCAGCGGGCGTATTCGGTGGTGTCGAACACCTTGGCCAGATCGCGCGGAGCATCCAACTGCGTGAAGCTCTCCAGGTTCATCATCTCCGGCGAGGTTGCCGTGACAAACGGAGCGTGGGCAGCGGCGGCCACCTGGCTGATCCGCTCGAGCAATTCGATATCCTCTGGACCTTTGCCAAAGTAGTAGTCGCCAAGCATTGCGCCGAAGGGTTCGCCGCCGAAGACGCCGAATTCTTCTTCGTACACCTTCTTGAACATGTTGCTCTGATCGAACTCGGGCACGCGCTGCAGATCGCGCAACAGCTCGCGCTTATTGACATTGAAGAGTTTGATCTTCAGCATCACGCCGGTTTCGGACTGTTCAATCAGGTGGCGGATTCCGCGCCAGGTGGCTTCCAACTGCTGGAACTTGGGGTGATGCAGAATTTCGTTGAGCTGCAGCGAGAGCAGGTGGTCGATCTGCGCGATGCGCGATTCGATCATGGACTCGATGTCCTTGGACACCGTCATGTTGCCCTGGAGCACCTGATCGACGAATTGCGAGACCATGTCGCGGCCGCGAACCCTCGCCGCGTCGTCTTTGCCCAGCCGTCCATTTTCAACGATGGAATCCAACAGGCTCGGCGCTGCTTCGGTAGTGACTGTCTTCGCCGCCGCGGCGGCCGGTGAGGCGGCTTCTTTTTTAGCCATTGGATGCCTCCTTCTGCTTCTTGTTCTTTTCCAACTCCGCCTTGAGCTGATCCATCTTGGCGTCGTCGCCGAGGACGTCCGAGAGGAGCGTCTCCAGCTTCTCGTTGCCCTGCAGGCTGCCGACCAGGTCGCTCAATTTAGTGCGCAGCTCAATAAGCTCGCGCAGCGGCTTGACACCCATGGCGACGCGCGCCGGCTCGAAGTCGTCGATCGATTTGAAGGTGAGATCGACGCCAATCTTGCCGGCGTTTGGATCTTCACTCATTCTATTTTCCACGGTGAAGGCTACGCGCGGCTTCATGCTTTCGAGCACGGAGTCGAAGTTGTCGGGAGTGATCTCGACAAAGCGCCGCTCTTTTACGCGGGGAAGGGGTTCTTCAGGCATGCCGCTCAAATCGGCGAGCACCCCCATCACAAAGGGAATTTCTTTGAGCTCAATCGCTCCGCCAATCTCGACGTCATAGGTGACGTGCACGCGGGGCGGTCGCACGCGTTCCAGTTTCGCGTGGACACTTTCTCTAGCCATAGCAGTAGCCTCCGGTAGGAAATCTGACGAAACCTAGTATGTCCGCGCAGCCACCCACCGTCAAGCGATATTTCCCGTGCAAGCCGTAATAAAAAAAGACTTTTTTTGTATGGTCCGGAGTGACACAATCGAGCGAGCATTTGCGCAGTTTGGAGGAAAAGACCATGATCGACGACAGCGTAAGGGCCACCGTGAACCTGAGTATGGACCCCTCATCGGCGGTGAGCCTGGTGGAGCGGCCGGAGTCGGAAACGCCATTCCGGATATTGTTGCTGGGCGACTTTTCCGGACGGCGAAATCGCGCCGCCGAGCGGGCCAGCTTGAGCGGCGTACGGGCGCTGGAGGTGATCGTCGAAGATATCGACGAGCTTCCGGGACGGCTCGGCGCGGCTCTGCTGTTCGGGGATTTGAAATTGAAACTGCCCACCCTGGAAGACTTGCATCCCGATTCATTGCAACGTTTTGTTCCACAGGATTTTGTCGTTCCGACAGAGGCCGCTGCGACGAGTTCCACGACCGCAGTCGAAGCCGACGAGCGCCCGCCCTTGCCTGATGGCGGCGATCTGTTGGGCGCCATTCTCGGCGGCGGCGAACTGCCTCCGCCCCCTCCCAAGAAGAAGGATGCGCTCCGGGCGACCATCGACGAAATGGTGGCGCCGCACCTGGTGCGGGAACCCGATGCGCGCGAAAAGGCGTTTGCGGCGGCCCGGGCGAGAGCCGTCGCCACGGGCGTCAAAGGCGTGCTTGAGCATCCGGACTTCCGCGAGTTGGAGGCCAATTTCCTGTCCGTGTTCCGGCTGATGCGGCGTTTATCAACGGGCGTGGAGCTGCAGGTTCACCTGCTCGACGCGACAAAAGCGGAAGTGGCGCGCGACCTCGCCTCCGGCGGGCGTGAGATGTTGCGCATCCTGCGCGAAGAGACAGTGGGCACGGCCGGCGCGGCTCCGTGGGCCGTTGTGGCCGCAATGTGGCCGCTGGACCCCACCGAAGCCGATCTTGACCTGCTGTATGGATTGGGCCAGGCGTCGCAATCGGCCTCGGCCCCGCTCCTCGCCGACGGGCCGGTCCTGCTGGCTGGATGTGACGACCTGAGCGCCGCCGATCCCCGCGAATGGAAAGGTGAATTGCCGGGCGAGGTGATTCAGGCCTGGGCAGCGCTGCGCGGTAGCACGGTCGCGCCGTGGATCTGCCTGACGGCTCCGAAAGTACTCATGCGTCCTCCTTATGGAACTGGTGGCCTGTCGAGCGATGTCGATGGCTTGCGCGAAGCGGGCGACCGCTTCGACCCAGCCGACTACGTCTGGGGCAGCGGCGCGGCCTTCTGCGCGGGGCTGCTCGGCGAAGCGTTTGAACGCGAGGGCTGGGATATGAAGCCGGAAAGCATGTTGGGCGCCGATGGCATGCCGGTGTTCGTGCAGGGGCGCGGCGCCGATGCAGTCGCCGCGCCGTCCACAGAGGGCTGGATTAACGAGCGCGCCGCCGAACACATGCTCGATCACGGCCTGACGCCGCTGGTCACAGTGCGCAACCGCGACGTGGTTCGGCTGGTGCGCTGGCAGTCCATCGCCCATCCTCCGCAGCGGCTTCGCGGGCGCTGGGAGTAAACTGTGAGAGCACATGCGGATCCTGCAGCCGGTGATTTGGTCGAAGGGTACGTTCCTGACACCGCAGCACATGCAGGTGCAGGACCGCTACATCGAGAGTTTGCTGGGGTTCCGTGCCGAGACGCTGCATTTCCGGCCGTGGGGTTTTAGCAAGCTCGTATTTGATCAGGAAGCGCTGGCGGCAGGGAACCTGGTGATCCATACGGCCCAGGGACTATTCGCCGACGGCCTGCCGTTCGACATTCCGGCGGCCGATCCGGCTCCCGGAGCCAAGGCCCTGGGCGAATATTTTTCAGCCGATCAGGACACGCTCGACGTATTCCTGGCGATTCCCAACTACCGCGCCAGCGGCGTGAATCTCTCGTCGCCCGAACGCGGCCTAGATACGCGCTACCTCTCTGAAGTCGCCGTCGTGCGCGACGAAAACACCGGTACGAACGAGCGCCCGGTGCAACTGGCCCGCAAGAACTTCCGCTTGCTGGTGGAGGGCGAGCCGCAGCGAGGCACCCTGGCCATGAAGGTGGCGCGAATTAAGCGAACCGCCGCCGATAGCTTCGAACTGGCGCAGGATTTCGTTCCGCCGCTCCTGCATCTTGGCGCGAGCGACTATTTGACGGGAATCGCGCGGCATTTCGTGGAGGTGCTCTCAGCCAAGAGCGGCATGCTGAGCGGAATGCGCCGCCAGAAGAACCAGAGCCTGGCCGAGTTCACCACTGCCGACATCGCCAACTTTTGGCTGCTGTATACGATTAACCAGCACTTCCCCACGGTGCGGCACATCTTCGGCACCAAAGGCGGACATCCCGAGGAGTTGTTCGCCGTCATGACTTCGCTGGCTGCGACGCTGACGACTTTCTCACTCGAAATTCAGCCGCGCGACCTGCCTTCCTATGATCACGAAGACCTGGGCACCTGCTTTCGCAAGCTGGACGAGGTGCTGCGGCATCTGCTGGAAACCGTGGTGCCGAGCAACTTCGTATCGCTCGCGCTGAAGTTGATCCGGCCGTCGATTTATGCGGCGTCCATCTTCGAGGACCGCTTTCTCGAAGGCACGAAAATGTACGTGGCGATCAAGGCAAGCCTCAACGAGGGCGAATTGATCCAAAAGGTGCCGCACCTTGTGAAGGTCTGTTCGGCAACCCACGTGGAGCACCTGGTGCGCCAAGCGTTGCCCGGCGTTCCGCTGACGCACATGCCGTCACCGCCTACGTCGATTCCCGTGAAGCTGCACCACCAGTACTTCAGCCTGAGCCAGGCGGGTTTGGCGTGGGAGGCCATCGGCCGGGCGCGCAACTTTGCGGCCTACATCCCCGGCGATTTCCCGGATCCCGAGGCCGAGTTGATCATCGTGCTGCCGGTAACGTCGTAGCGCGGAGAGATCAGCCGCCGATTACAGTGCGGATGGTATTTTGCAGCATTTCCGCACTAATCGGTTTGGCGAGCGTGGCATTCGCCCCGAGAACCCTGGCCGCGTCCAGCATGTCGGCGCCGAAGAACCCGGACATGGCGATAATCTTCAGCCTGGGATAGGCGCAGTGCCCGAATCGTCTCGATGCCTTCTTCCTCGGGCATAGAGAGGTCCGTAAGAACAAGGTCGATCAGATTGGCGGCGACCGTGCACGTCGCGCCCTTTCCGCTTTCGGCCGTGAACACTTCGTAGCCCGCTGAGCTGAGCACGTTGGCCAGGAACTCGCGAACTCCGCGCGCATGGTCGAGGACGAGACCGATAGCGCTCTTCGAATCCTCCACCAAAGAGGTGCGGGCCGCGGAATGTCGAATTTTTGCGCGCTCATGGTGTTGGTTTGGCGCGTCGTTCGCGCCGTCTCCAGGGATTCGCGCAAGCTGCACACGCCGGTGGCGCCGGCTTCGTCGGGATTGTCGTCGAATACGTCGAAATTCAGGCGGCCCAGCAACTGTTCGCGCTGCGTCATCGTGGCCCGGAGGTAGGCATCGCTGCCGGCGGCGATGTGGAACTCCGGCGTTAGGGCCAAGTACAGTCCTGGGGCGGATTCAAACAGGAGTTTGAAGTCGGGAATTGAGGCTGAGTGCGGCTCCCGCGAAATGGACACGCGCGCTTCCCTCCGAATTGCCGAAGCATCGCTGGGGATGCATTGCATTCAGTATTTGGCGCCAAGTTTAACCCGATGCTGAGACCAACTGGGCAAGGCGCCCAGCGACACGCAGGCCGTCTCCGCGCCCCTTGAAGTAGCGTGCATTCAACCCAGGGCAATCGATCTCGTGGACTGCGCTAAAGCCAATTTTGACAAGGTGGCCGCGCATAACCTCGGGAGAAAAGCCGGACTTCATGGGTTCGCCCAGACTGGCGACATAGCGTGAAATCGCCCAGTGCGCCACGCTGCCTCGGAGGCTCAGGTTTGCCCGCGGAAGCATATAGTCAAACACGATTCCGTTGCCAGGGTGAAGTTGCCGCACCACGGCCAGAGTTTCCAGAATCGCGCCCTCATCCAGATAGGGTGTGACTCCGAGCCAGGAAAAGAACGCGGGCTTTGTTGTGTCGAATCCCGCCTCGCGTAGTTGGGGCGCCAGCACCTGCGTGGCGAAATCGACAGGCACGTGCGCAACGCCTTGGGGAATCGAAATGCCCGCTTCGGCCAGCAGCCCGCGCTTCCACGTTTGTGTGGCGGGATGGTCTACCTCGAAGACGCGCAGGCTCTCATCGGAGTTGCGATAGGCGAACGTGTCGAGCCCAGCGCCCAGGACCACATACTGCTTGCAGCCTTGCGCAATGGCAACTGCAAGCGCGTCTTCGGCGAAGCGGCTGCGTACGCATATAAAAGCTCGAACCGCCGCCATGCGCGGTGTCTGCATGGGACCGCAAGGGGCGATAATGCGCACGGCAAGGGGGTCCTCGAAGACCAGGGGCCGATCAAGCAGCTGGTGCTGTGCGCGGTAGGTTGCAGCGCGAAGCGCCGTGACGCTGGGCCGGCCTTCGATCACGGGTCCTACTTCGACGTCAATAGCAGCACGAGGGCGACAATCAGCGCGATGAGTATACCGCCAATGGCAATGAAGATCCCGATCTGACCGGCTTTAGATGGCGCCGCGGACATCTGCTGGCCGGGCACCTGTTTCGCATTCGCCGCGGGCATCGCCCCGCTCTTTAATGCCGAAGAGTCCTGATTGAGACCTGCGCCAGGCGGCACGCCTGCACCACCTCCGCTGATCATGCGCGTGTATTCGCTGGGACCCGCCTGCTGCGTCATCTCAGCCGTGCGGCGGCGCGTATTGGGCGGCGGCGTGTTCAGCTTCGAGTCGAACATCGTGTATGCGCCCGATTGGTCTGCCCAGTTGGCGGTGCTTCGCGGCGGTGGCGGAGGAGGAGGCGCGCCGGCTTCGTGCGCACCAGGGCCGAACATTTGCGTGAACTCGCTTGCTTTTTGGAACGGGCGGCGCGGAGGAGCGCTGGGTTCGGCGGCGGCACGCTGCTGTTCGCGTTCGACGTCGACCGGGTCGCCGCTGAATTTGTTACCAAAGAAGCGGGTAAATTCGCCGCTTTGGCTCTGCGGGGCCGGCGGCTGCTGGTAGCCCTGTTGCGAGGGCTGGTGCGGAGGCGGTGGCGCTTGGGGCCAGGAAGGTAACGGGCTGTTCGAGACGGGCGGCTGGGGTGGCGGCTCATCGGCCGGGAAAGGCCGGCCACCGGCCGGTCCGAAGATGCGTTCAAAATCGGCCATCTCCTGATCGCGCGGCGCGGGAGCGGCTGGTTGTGATGGGGGAGGCGGCGTCCCATACGGAGACGCCGTGTGCTGTGCGGGCGGCGGCGGTGCCATCCCCGAGAACGAAGAGCCGGTCGAAGGCTGCGGCGTTCCACTGAACAAACGCGTAAACTCGCCAGGCCCCGCCGACGCCGGAGCGTGTGCGGGTGGAGGAGTCGTAGGAGCCGTTGGAGGCGGCGGAAACGGAGATGGCGCGACCGGAGCCGCCACGACGGGAGGTGGCGGAGGATATGGAGCAGCCGGCTGCGACGACGGCGGATCGTTGAACATCCGCGTGAACTCTCCTGGCCCAGTCGATGGTTCGGCCGGACCGTGGCCAACAGTCACCGTGCCATGCGAAATGATCTCTGTTGTGCGCCGCCGGCGGCGAGGTTCCACCGGTTGCGTGACGGCTTCCTGGCCATGTGCGGTGGGATGCGACTGGACAGCCGAGCGCGGAGGTTGACCTGGCGGCGTAAATTGCGGGGGGGCCGGCGGCGGCGGCGGTGGAGCATATTGCTGCACCGGCGGAGGCTGTGGCGGCGGAGCGTATTGCTGAACAGGCGGTGGCGGTGGCGGTGGCGCGAATTGCACCGGCGGCGGTGGAGGTGGGGGTGGGGGCGGCGGTGGCGGCGGAGGAGGCGGTTCGGCCCAAACGGGAGCCGACGGATGCACGGGGGGCGGCGGGGGCGCGGCCCAAACAGGTACCTGGGGAGGCGCTGGCGGTGGCGGTGGCGGAGGACCTGCGGCGCCCGGTGCATGCGAGTGCAGGTAGGCGCGCAAATCCTGGAACACATCGTTCGGAGGCGTGACTACATAGATCGCGCCGGCGAACTCACCCGTCTCCAACAGTTCAGGCGTCGGCCCGGAGGCGAGCCGCCTCTGCACCTCGGCCGCCAGGTCGCGTGTCGTGTTGTTCACCGGAAAAACGTGGAGAAAAACCTGCAAGCCCGTGGCGGTCTGGGTCGCGCGGAAAACCTTCGCCTCGCCCTCATGTGCGAGGCGCTGTAGCTCATATTTTTTATAGAAGCTCATGATCGCCCAACAACTCCTATGGGACCGCGGCTCGGAGCCGGGCCTTTTTCCTCCAACGCCTTCATTTTCAAACGTCTTCCCGAAATTAGCGTAGTATCATGATGACATGCCGGGCGGGGATGTCAACGGAAGAGGCCCAGGCGTGGACTAACGGATGGCATGAGAAACCTGTCGCGAGTCGTATGGTCAGAGGGCATGCATCTGGGTCCGCACCACTTCCAGGCGCAAAACCGCTACTTCGAAGATTCGGTTCAATTCCACACGAACAGTCTGCAATTTGAGCCATTTGGCTTTGCCGGCTTCCAGTTGGATGCTGAGGCATTGCGTAATGGCACGCTGGCCATGGTGCATGCGCGCGGGCTATTTGCCGACGGCTTGGGATTCCATATGCCGGAGCTCGATCCGCTTCCGCAGCCGCGAAAGCTGGAAGATTTGTTCCCGGCCATGCAGGATCGCGTAGACGTTTTCCTCGCCGTTCCCGAATTAAGAGCGGAAGGTCCGAATTGTGTTTTGGACGATGAGACCGGGCTGCTGCGGTACCGCTCCACTCCATCGGCACTGACCGACGAGAACACAGGGCGCGACGAAAAGCCCGTGCCGCTGGGACGGAAAAATATCTGCTTCCTGCTTGAGACCGAAAACGCCTCGGGATTCGTGAAGCTGCCGGTGGCGCGAGTGCGGCGCGACGGCAAGGGCTCGTTCGCCTTCGACGAAAAATTCATTCCCCCGCTGCTTACCGTGCAGGGCTCGCCCACACTGGCGCTGATGGTCCGGCGGTTGATCGATCTGCTCGAAGAGAAATGCAAAGGCGTGGCGCGGCCGAAGGATTTGGCGCAGCAAACCGTGAGTGGATTTTCCGCCGAAGGTATCGCCAACGCTTGGTTTCTGCACTGCTTGAATGCGTCTGTTGGCCCCCTGCGCCATCTGGCGGCGGGAAAGCGCGCCCATCCGGAAGAGCTGTTCGTCGAGTTGTCGCGGCTGGCGGGTGCTTTGTGCACCTTCTCGATCGAGAGTCACCCCTCGCAATTGCCGCGTTACGACCATCTGCGCCTGGCCGACTGCTTCGAGCACCTTGACCTGCACATCCGCCAGCATCTGGAACTGATGGTGCCGAGCAACACCGTGAGGTTCAGCTTTGAACAGATCGCCCGCTACTTCTGGCAATCGCGCATTCTCGACGAGCGCACGTTGAACCGTTCGCGCTGGGTATTCGGCATCTACTGCCCCAAGACGGGCGAGGCGGACATTATCAACGCCGCACCGCGCCTGGTGAAGATCTGCTCGATGGCATTTCTGCCGAAACTGGTGGAGCGCGCCCTGCCGGGTATGACCCTGACCCACATCAGCGTGCCGCCACCGGCCGTGCAGGCCAAGGTGGACTATCAATATTTCATCGTCGACAAGTCTGGCCCGTGCTGGGACCACATGATAAAGTCTCGGGAGTTCGGCATCTACGTGCCGGGCGAATTGCCCGATCCGCAAATCGAGCTGACAGTGATTCTGGAATCGTAGGCCGAACGATGACACAGATTGCAGAGACGATGACGGGCGCAAAGACAGAGAACCTCGCGCTCATCTTCCAGGAACTCTTTACGGCAGCCATCCGGCTGCGCAGTGGACGGCAGGAAGTCCACGACGCGGAGCAGTTCCGCGCTCAAGTGCTGCAGGCGATTCGCATGGCCGATCAAAGCGCGAAGTCGCGCGGTTATGTGGACACCGATATTCAATTGGGCGTGTTTGCGGTCGTGGCCTTTCTAGACGAATCGATTCTGAATCTGCGGCAGCCGGTCTTCAAAGATTGGGTTCGCAAACCGCTGCAAGAAGAGCTATTCGGCCGCCACGTGGCGGGCGAGATTTTCTTCGAAAGCTTGAACAAGCTGCTGGGGCGGCGCGATTCCACCGAAACCGCCGACATTCTGGAGATCTATTACCTCAGCATGCTGCTCGGCTATCTCGGCAAATACAGCATCAGTTCGCGCGGCGAGTTGCGCTCTCTCATGATGCAGACCGCCGACAAGATTCAACGCATCCGCAAAACACCGCCCGATTGGTCGCCAGGCTGGTCGTTGCCGGAAGAGACGGGCACCCTGCGGCTGGACGATCCGTGGGCGAAGCGGCTGGGCTGGGTGCTCGCGGGCATCGGCACATTCGCCATTCTGTTGTTCGCCATCTATCGCTTCCTGTTGAGCTCGGGTATCTCAACGGTGGACACGCTCGCCGGCGGGGGGGCGCGGTAAGCCATGGGAGGTTTGAGCGGCTATTTCGCAATGGCGATTTCGGTGGCCCTGGTGGGCGTCGCCAGTTGGTTGGTGATCGGGAAACTGGGCCTCACCGGGCCGATGGAAATTGTCGCCCGCAGCCTGATCATGGGCGTGCTCGTCTCGCTGATGGGCATCGGCACATTGCTGAAGGAGCGCAAGCGGAAGAAGCAGCAACAGGCCAAAGAGGCAGGGGGCGGCCCGCCGGCCGGAGTGGCGCAGGACGAAGACGTCAGCTATCTCTTCAAGGCCGCTGAACAACGGCTCGCCGCATCGCCTTTAGGCGCCGACGCCAACCTCCGCAGTCTTCCCGTGGTCTTCATTTTGGGATCGGCTGGCGCGGCCAAGACCAGCACGGTGATTCACTCCGGCGTCGAACCGGACCTGCTCGCCGGACAGGTGTACCAGGACAACACCGTAGTTCCGACGGCATCGGCAAACCTGTGGCTGGCGCAGCGGTCCGTGTTTATCGAAGCCGGCGGCAAGCTGTTCGGCGAGGGAGGCAGCCTCACCGGGCTGGTGAAAAAATTCAAGCCGTCGCGTTTCCGTGCGCTTTTCTCACGTAGGCCGCAGCCGCCGCGCGCAGTGGTGGTGTGCGTGGATGGCGAAGCGTTCCTGAAGAGCGGCGCCGAAGATGCCCTGACAGGACTGGCGCGCAACCTCAACGCCCGCGTCTGCGAGATCTCGAAGGAACTGGGCATCCGGCTGCCGATCTATGTGCTGTTCACACGCATGGACCGCATGGGTTACTTCGGCGAGTTCGTCTCGAACCTAGGCGACGAAGAGGCGATGCAGGTCGTGGGCGCAACGTTACCCATTCGTGACAGTCTCTCGGTGGGCGTGTACGCAGAGTCGGAATCGCGCCGCCTCACCGCCTCTTTCAATGATCTCTTCTATTCCATCTGCGACAAGCGGCTGCCGATGCTCGAACGCGAGCACGATCCCATCAGGCAAGGCGCGGTCTACGAATTTCCACGCGAGTTCCGCAAGCTGCGCCAGATGCTGGTGCGGTTTCTTGTGGATTTGGCGCGGCCCAGCCAGTTACATGTAAGTCCGTTTCTGCGCGGCTTCTATTTCGGCGGCGTGCGCCCGAAGGTGGTGAAGGAGAATGTCGGCGTGCGTTCGGCCGAGACTCCGGCTTCCATGCGCCGCGGCGGCTTAGTGGACGACCCGATGGGTCTCGACGCTCCACATCAGGCGCAGCCGCAGGCACAGAGCGTGCGCACGCGCCGTGTGCCGCAGTGGATCTTCCTCGGCCATCTGTTCTCAAACGTCATTCTGCAGGACCGCACAGCACAAGGCGCAAGCGGCGCGAGCGCGGGAGCGCAGACCACGCGGCGTCTGGCCGTCAGCATGCTTTCGGCCCTTTTCTTTCTGTGGATGATCGCGTTGACGGTGAGCTACTTCGGCAACCGGTCGCTCGAGACGCAGGTGATCGAAGCGGCGCGCGGCATCGCGGCTACCGAGTCGGGCGGCGCCGGACAGGAGTTGCCGTCGCTCAACGCCCTGCAGCGCCTCGACACTTTGCGGCAGTCTGTGGAACTTCTGTCGCGGTACGAGCGCGAGGGCGCTCCGTGGCGGTTGCGCTGGGGCTTGTACGTCGGCAGCGACATGTATGAGTCGTCGCGCCGTCTCTACTTCAACCGCTTTTCCAAACTCATGTTCGGCGCCACCCAGGCGTCCCTGCTCGCCTGGCTGCAAAAGCTTCCTGCCGCGCCCGCTCCGAACGATCCCTACCGCCCCACCTACGACACGCTGAAGGCCTACCTGATTACGACGTCGCACCACGACAAGAGCTCACGCGAATTTCTCTCGCCCCTGCTGACGGACCGTTGGACGGCGGGCCGCCAGGTGGATCCCGAGCGCATGGCGCTCGGACGGCGGCAATTCGATTTCTACTCCGACGAGTTGTTGATCAAGAACCCGTTCTCCGACAGGAACGATAGCGAAGCCGTCGAACACGCCCGCGATTATCTATCGCGCTTCAACGCCGCCGAAAGCATCTACCAGTTCATGCTCGCCGAGGCGTCGCGCAAAAACCCCAACGTGAATTTCAACAAGCAGTATCCCGGCTCGGCCGCGCTCGTAGTCAACAACCGCGACATGATCGGCGCCTACACCGCGAACGGCTGGAAGTTCATGGACGACGCCATCCGCAACATCCGCCGCTTCTTCGGCGGTGAGCGGTGGGTCCTGGGTGAACGCGCCGTGGCCGCGCTCGATCCGACCTCGCTCGTGCCCGAACTGACGGCGCGCTATCACAGAGAGTTTCTCGACAACTGGCGCGCCTATCTTGCCGCTTCGCAGGTGGTGCGCTACGCCAACATCGCCGACGCGGCGACGAAGTTGGGCCAGCTTTCGGGCAATTCGAGCTTCCTGCTCGCCATGTTCTGCGTCGCCTCGACCAACACCGAAGTCGCCAGCGCCGACGTAAAGGACCCGTTCCAGGCCGTGCATCACGTTGAGAAGCCGCCGTGCTACGACCGCGTGGTGAATGACAACAACACGCCGTATGTTCAGGCGCTCGTCGGCTTGCAGGCGGCCATGGACCGCGTCGCCAAGACCAGCGGCAACGAGATTCCCGAGGACCTCGTCAACTCCACGCTGAACGAAGCCACCAACGCCTACAAGGTGACGCGCATGGTCGCGCAGAAATTCACCATCGATCGTGACGGAAACGTCCATACCATGGTGCAGAAATTGATGGAAGATCCCATCAAATACGCCGAAGCGCTGCTCGGTCGCCTGGGTCCGGCTCAATTGAACTCGGCCGGTAAGGGCGCCTGCAACGATCTGCTGCGCATGACGAGCAAGTATCCGTTCAAGGCGGATTCGAAAGTTGACGCCACGCTTGACGAATTCGGCTCGTTCTTCCGTCCAGGCGACGGGCGGCTGGAGCAGTTCTACCAGACGACGCTTAAACAGTACATCGACAAGCAGGGCAGCCTCTATGTGCAGAAGTCGGATAGCAAGGTGCCCATCAGCCCGCGCTTCCTGCAGTACTTCAACAACATCATGGCCTTCCGCGACGCCTTCTACAAGGGTGAGGCGCGCGAACCGAAGTTGAGCTATTCGATGAAGGCACTGCCCAGCGAAGGATTGCGCGG